>NC_019567.1:0-306814 GCF_000317895.1 Bdellovibrio bacteriovorus str. Tiberius | reverse complement strand
AAAAGTTCGACGAGGTTCGCGAAGACTTCCGCAAAACCAAGGCCGCCCGCGACTTCCTGGAAAACGTAGTCTATTCTTTGAACGAGGTTTTTTTCATTGTCGAAGTGGAGGACGTTGAAGACAGTCTGCGCAAGAACTTCCGCGTGCGTGGATTCAATCCCACCGCACAGTCTTTGACTGGCGCCCCGGCCCACACCCTGAAAAGCAGCGATTTAAGCCTGTGGCTTGAAACCGACTATTCCGTGATTGAAAACTCATTGCGGGAGCGCGATGCCAACAAATCCACCCACACGGCCGAGGCTTCTTTAAAGAAAATCACCGGTGAACGCGTGCCGCTGGAAGTTTCCTGGGCACGAGTGAACACGGAAAGCAAAGACAAGGTCCTGCTGGCCATGATGGGCACCGACATGCGCTGGAAAAAGGAAATTGAAAAAGAACTGAAGCTGAAGGAAGACCTGCTGAAAGAATCCCAGTCCCTTTCCCGAACCGGTTCATTCCGCTGGGACATCCGCACCGGCAAATGCCTGTGGTCAGAAGAGGAATTCCACCTGCTGGGTTTAACTCCGGACAACGTGGTTCCCAGCTATGATTTGTTCCGGTCTTTGATTTTGTCCGAGGATCTGCCGGTCTTTGATAAGGCACTGGCTGAGGCGCACAAGAACATCGCCCCTTTCCATGTGGACCTGCGCATGAAAAAGCAGGACTCCAATGACCTGATCTGGGTGCGCTGTCAGGGCCGTACCGAATACGATGATTATGGCAATGCCCTGTTCATGTACGTGACCACTCAGGACATCACCGAGCTTCGCCGGGTCGAACAATCCCTGATCACCACCAAGAACGAAGCGCTGAAGGCTTCTCAGGCCAAGTCTGAATTCCTGGCTCAGATGAGTCACGAAATCCGCACACCAATGAACGCAATTATGGGGATGGCGGAACTTTTGAAAGAGACACGGCTTGATGCCGATCAAAAGTACTATGTGACGATCTTCTGCAAAGCCGGTGAAGTTCTGATGTCTTTGATTAATGATATTCTGGATCTTTCCAAAATCGAAGCCGGTGAAGTCTCTATCGAAAACATTCCGTTTGAGATGACCAAGCTGATTGCTGACGTTGAGGATATGATGAAACCCCGCGCCCTTGAAAAGGGTCTGAACTGCATTTGCGAAATTGCTCCGGGAGTTTCGCCTCACCTGATGGGCGATCCGACGAAACTTCGTCAGGTGCTGATCAATCTGATCGGGAATTCGATCAAATTCACCCACAAGGGCCAGGTGCGTCTGGTCATTGGTAAAAATCCGTCCAAAAAAGACACCCTGCTTATCAGTGTTACCGATACGGGCATTGGTATTCCCGATGATCGCCAGCACATGATCTTCCAGAAGTTTTCTCAAGCCGACAACTCCGTCACCCGAAAGTATGGCGGCACGGGGCTGGGTCTTGCGATCTCCAAGAGCCTGGTGGAGCTGATGGGTGGTCAGATCTGGTTTAAGAGCCGTCCAAGCTCTGGAACGACCTTCTTCTTCACGATTCCGTATCGCGAACAGATTTACAACCCGGTGAACCATATGCCGGTGCCAATGCGCACCCCTGAACTGGATTTTGTCCCGAAGCCGCGTGACCCGAATCACAAGGTGAAGATCCTGATTGCTGATGACACCGAGGACAATCGCACACTGTTCACGCATTATCTTAAGAACGAACCGTTTGAAATAATTGAAGCAGAGAATGGACTTCAAGCCATAGATCAGATAAAGTCAGGTGAGTTTGACATCGTCTTTATGGACGTGCAAATGCCCGAAATGGATGGCTACGCGGCCACTGATCGTATCCGTGAATGGGAAAAGGAAAGTCACAAGCCTCCGGTTCCTATCATCGCCTTAACAGCGCATGCTTTGGCGGAAGATCGGCAAAAATCCTTACGGGCCGGCTGCAACGATCACATCGCCAAGCCGTTTAAGAAGGACACCCTGTTGGGAGTCATTAACAAATACTCTCTGTAGGAGAACCAAGGATGGCTGCGCCACAAGAAGAGAAAAGCCGATTGCTCATCGTCGAGGACGATTCCGATATCCGAGAGCTGTTGAAGCATTTCTTAAAAGAATTTGTGGATGAAATCGTGGAAGCCGAAGACGGCTCTGCCGCCCTTCAATTCGTCAAAGCCCAGGAATTCGACACCATCTTGTCTGATATTGAAATGCCCCACATGAACGGTCTTAAGTTTTTGGCTTACGTGCGCTCACTGGGTCAGATGACTCCGTTTGTGGTGCTGACTGCTCACGGTGATCATTCCCGCGCCCTGGAAGCTCTTTCTTTGGGTGCCTTTGACTTCATCACCAAGGATTCAAAGCGTAAAGTCGTGATTGAAAGCGTCTGTGCAGCTTTGAAGTTCGGCCGGGAAATGAAGTCCTCCAAAAACGATGCTGTGAGATCCTCTCACCTTCGCAAAATCTATGCGGATATGTCTAAATCCTCTGAGATGAGACTGCGCAAGATTATCGAGGAAATGTCGTCCTAAGATTTGACCGGCTCCCGATTTGAGGCCATGTTAACTTCACAGGAGTTGCCCCATGGTTAAAATGTCCGGAGTCTATCAAGGTCACAAACACAGTGAAATCAAACACGGCCCGTCCGGTGCCGCGCTGGAAACTGACGCCCCTAAAGACAACAACGGCAAAGGTGAGTCATTTTCTCCGACGGATCTTGTGGGTGCCGCCATGGGCAGTTGCATGATGACGGTGATGGCGATTGCCGCTGACAAAGACGGTGTGGAACTTAAAGGCGCCCGCTTTGAAGTGGAAAAAGAAATGGGTGTGAACCCGCGCCGTATCGTGAAGCTGAACGTCGTCTTGCACATGCCTCAAAGCATCCCGCACGACTACAGAAAAAAACTGGAACAAATCGCCATGACCTGCCCGGTGAAACAAAGCGTTCACCCGGACATGCAGGTTCCGGTTTTGTTCCATTATGACATCTAGTTATTTCACCAGAACAGAAACCTCGGCCACTTTGCTGTCTCCTTCATAAAGCACAAAGTGGTGACGGCCCAGTGAAGGCGACCACAGATAAGAATCGGTCGCCTTTATTTTTTTATCCTCGTTGATTTTCCAGTAAAGATCTTTCTTTAAAGAATTTTCCACCAGCAGCGGCATCTTCTGATTTCCCGCGGGGATCGCCGGGTCCAGCGCCAGCACCATACCGTCTTGAGGATACAAAATGCGCGCCCCCGGATAAGCTTCAGGCATGGACTCTTTGACGGGAACGGCTTCAGCCATTCTGGCTTCTGAAGGATAGTGATCCTGCAACCAGATCATGGTGCGTTTCCAGATCGGGGCGGCGCCACTGACGCCCATCACATTCCACATGGGTTCCCCGCTGAAGTTTCCAACCCACACACCGACGGTGAAACGGTCATTCATGCCCACACACCAGTTGTCGCGCATGTCTTTGCTGGTTCCGGTTTTCACTGCCGCTCCGGGCAAGGCCAATGCCGAATCCAGACCAAACCCCAAAGCGCGGTTCTGATTGTCTGCCAGAATTTCTTTCACTTCGCGCGCACTGGAAGCTTCAAACACTTCCGTGGCTTCGGCAATTTCCTGATAAGGTTCAAATTTTAACGACGACAAGAATCCATCCTGTGCCAAGGTTCGATAACCTTGCGCCAGATCTTCCAAGGTCACGTCCGCCACCCCCAGCGCCAAGGCGGGGCCATAGTGTTCGGGTTCTTCAAGATCTCTGAAATTAAGTGCCTTTAATTTTCCCCAGAAAGATTCGTCATTCAAAAGCTTAAATGCTTTCACCGCGGGGACATTCAGCGAAGATCCCAAAGCCGTCTTCACCATCACCCAGCCATAGAACTGGCGGTCGTGGTTCTGGGGTTTGTAAACCCCGCGGTCAAAGACGATATCCACAGCGGAATCTTCAAGCCAGGATTCGGCTTTCAAAAGTTTCTTTTCAAATGCCGTGGCATACAAAAATGGTTTTAGAGTTGAGCCCGCCTGCCTTAAGGATTGCACCCCGTCGACATAAGGGGCACTGGACAGATCCCCGGATCCCCCGACATAGGCAAAGACTTCACCGGTGCGGTTTTCAATCACAATCACCGCGGCATCATTTACATTCTGCGCCTGCAGTCTGCGAATCTGGGAGGTGATCTGTTCCTGGATATAGCTTTGCAGATCACGATCCAGGGTTGTCTGAATCTGCCCACGTCGGCCATCTTTGGAAAACCGCTGCGCCAGGTGCAAAGCCTGCTGATTCTGTGAAATCATTTTCTGCGGCTGGATGCGGCTGATGCTGTCTTTGAAAGTCGCACAAAGATCCGGTTCCTGCCAGCAGGCGCGCTTTTCCCACTGGGCTGTTTCAGAGTTTGGTGAACGAATCAGGACAGACAAGAGTGTCGCATCCACACGGGAAAGATCCGCCGCACTTTTTCCAAACATCATCCACGACGCCGCGTTCACCCCGCGCAGTTCACCGCGGAAGCTGACCAGATTCAGATAGCTTTCCAGAATTTGTTCTTTGCTCCATTGGCTTTCAAGCTTGAGGGCCGCCAAAGACTGGCGCATTTTTCCGGACAGCCCCCGCCAGGTTCTTTTATCGGGATGAAGCAGCTTCACAAGCTGCATGGTGATGGTGCTGGCCCCGCGCGGAGAATCCTTCACACTGCGCTGGTACACCGAAGCCGCCATCGCCACCGGATCCACACCCCAGTGACGGAAGAAGTTTTTATCCTCGGATTTTAATAATGCCGTGGTCATGGCCGGAGCAATATCCTTATGATCCGCCCACAGCAATGTGCGCTCTTTCAGATCCTGGCGCCACTGATGCAAAGGTTTGCCATGACGGTCCACCAGAAAAAGATCAGAACTGACATAGGACTTTTTCACCGACTCATAGACTGGCAGTGACGGCACCGTGCTGGCAAACAGGGCTACACCGGCCACGCCACCCAGCAACCCGGTCCCTGCAAGTGCCCAGATCAGTTTCTTTCTCATTGCACGCTCCATACGGATTCTGGCAATTCAGCAAACAGATCGGGGCTGTACATGGCTTCCACTCGTGGAGCTGGCAGCACATAGGTTCCTGACTGGTTGATGCGCAGGGTGTATTCCATCACCTGTTCTTCTTGCGGGAACCAGGAATGGTAGAAACGAATCAGTTCAGCCTTTCTTTCAACCGAAGTGGCATAAGAAGCCTGAATCACACTGGCGCCGGTTGGAATAGGATCTTCCACCACCACCCATGTCTGAGGTGCCTTGGCTTTGACCTTCAACTGCACCTTGGCGATATCACCCACACTCCAGCGGCCTTTTTCTTTCTGTTCAACTGCTGTGATGATTTTTTCGACGTTAAACCCGGCGAAGACCGCTTTGCTCACCGGGACAGCGGCTTTGACTGAAACCGTGATCCACGGACGACCCGCACCCTGCTGATCCATTTTCAGCTCGGCTTTGTCCTGGCGCCAAGGAAGACTCAAGGAACCAGAACTTCCCTTGGACCAAGCGTACTTTTCGGACGCGCCGGCAAGCTCGGCCACGAAGGTGCCTTCGACTTTTTCTTTGCCATAGTGTTCTTGCAGGCGTCTCATCACGATCGCGCCCCAGGCGTTGTCCGAGGTCAGGGCCCAAGCCCCTTCCTGTTGAAGAGACCAAGCCCCCTGATAAAGGCGAGGAATGTCAGACTGCCACTGTGGAAGCTTCATCATGGTCAGAATCAAACGCAAGACCGAGCTTTCTGAATCACGCATCAGCCATGGCATGGATTCCAAACGCTCGTCTTTAAACTGCAAACGTTTGGCCGAGAAATAAAACCTGTTGCGCAAAATGGATTCAATGTCCTTCAAAGTTTGTTCGCGCCCCGGGACATCTTTTTCCCACAGGTGAATCTGATACCATTCAATCAATGTGTACATCGGCCACTGATTCGGTGAATACTCCACCGCCGGGATGGTGGCGACATTCAAACGGCGATAGCGGGACAGAGTTTCCATAACTGTGATCTTTTTAAGAACACTGTCGGCGCGGTCGGCTTCATGGCTTTCCCGCAAGCGGCCTTCTGCATAAGCATTCATCGCATCCAGCATGCGGTTTTCATGTTCATCGCCGAAAGTGAAGCCTGCTTCATGCGCGATATTCAATACATAAGCCGTCAGATTGACACTTCCGGAAACGGCATTACCGGGGAAGTAGCGCAGCAGCCCGTTGCCATCCAAATAGGTATCAAGCTTTTCTTCAAGCTTCTGCCAGGCCTTCTTGTCATTCAAGGACACGGTTCTTGAAACCTGCTGTTCAAGACATGAATACACATAGTTCTTCCAGAATTCGCGAATGCCCTCCGTGGAACCACCCAATGAACTGTTCAACTCAACAACGATCGAGCTTTTGGCAGGATCCGCCCCGCCAGGCTGTTGCAAAGAAAGCTTCTTGAAATCAGGCCAGTTGCCAAATTCGCTTTGATAAATTCTTGCCACTCGCACCGGAAGAATCTGCTGGGTCTTTTTGATCTCATCCACTGCGCGACCGTCAGCCGTGCGTGCACTTAAGATGTACTCCAGTTGGGAAGCCCCGGCCGGAACTTTTATTTTCCAGAAGATCTCTTTGGCTTCACCCGCCGCCAAACGCAGCGCCTGCGCCGGATGCGTCCCCGCATTTGGCGTGACGGCCAGATTCAAATTCAGATCCTGAACTTTGTCCGAGGCGTTTCTGACCGTGAAGCCTGCCTGAAATTCATCGCTGTCACGAACCACCGAAGACAGCCCCGGCATGATCATGACATCCTGAGACGACTGAATGGATGTCCAGCCCGTGCCGAACTGATCCTGTCCCTGCAGGGCCACCGCCACAATGCGGAAGCTGGTGGTGGAATCATTCAGTTTGATATCCACTTTCGCCTCCCCTTTGGCGTTCAGTTGCACGCTCGGGTTCCAGTACAGCAAAGTATCAAACAGCTCGCGGCGAAGCCCCCCGGCACCGTCACCGCCGACAGGAACGGCTTTTAAACCAAAGTGACGACGACCCACCACTTGGGTTTGCGAGGTCGCGGTCTGCACCGTGTGCGGGCGCAAACGCATCATCGACGACAGCAGATCCCAGGAATCATTGTCACGCAAAGCCAGCAGTCCTTCATCCACCGCCACCAAAGCCACTTCTGCTTTGGATGCCGGGCGCCCCTGACTGTCCTTCACGCTGATTGTGACTTGGGATTTCTGACGTGCACTGTAAGTCTTTTTGTCCGTAGCCACCGCGACTTTC
This sequence comes from Bdellovibrio bacteriovorus str. Tiberius, assembly GCF_000317895.1. Lineage (NCBI taxonomy): Bacteria > Pseudomonadati > Bdellovibrionota > Bdellovibrionia > Bdellovibrionales > Pseudobdellovibrionaceae > Bdellovibrio > Bdellovibrio bacteriovorus. The sequence continues at coordinate 299,561 of NC_019567.1, read as the reverse complement.
AAAGTGTTTTCTTTCCAGCCCACTTTGATCTGCGCAAGACCCAGTTTGTAAGCGGGCTTGGCCAAGTCCACCAAAGCGGTTGGTTTTGGATCAGCCAGTCGTCCCCGGATCGCAAAGGCCGACACCACCACATTCGGAGCGTACTCCTTTTTGATCGGAACACGAATCACCGGACTGTCACCGCTGACGTCGATAACTTCTGAATGCAAAATGCCATCACGCTCGACGGTCACCAGAACTTTGGCTTGCGGGAATGGCGTGCGCAGCTGGAACTCGGCTGTTTCGCCCGGTTCATAGGTTTTCTTAAATGGAATCAGATCGGCACGGTCATTGTCTTCAGATCCAAACCACTGATTTTCACCGGGACGAATAATCCATTGAGTGACATTGCTGTAGCTTGCGCGGCCTTGGGTATCTTTTCCCGACACCACGGCAATCACGGACCCGGAGACCTTGGTTTTTCCCTTGCACAGGAACTGTCCGCTTGCATCCGTAACCCCGCGACAAAGCTCGCCCACCTTTTTGTATTCACGGAAATCTTCATAGGCATAGAAGCCACCCACCAAACGCTTACGATGAGTGTAATAACGACTGGTATACAGATCGACCTGAACATTCTGATTTTTCAGCGGGCGCTGCTGCAGATCCAGGGCGACCACGTCAAATTCGACCTTATCCGGGGTTGCGGACCAGCCGCGGGATTTCATCCCCAGAACCAAAGATGAAGACCACAGGGGGAATGTGCGGCTCAGGGATTGAATTTCGCCATTCGGGTCTTTGTATTCAATTTCAGTGCGCAGATTCTGCGGAGCTGCTGCATACTTAATTCCCGAGATGGATTCCTGGGCCACGCCTTGTTTGTTCAGCTTGAAATCACGCGTGCCACTTTGTGGGACGTGACGCTGAATCTCTTCTTCCCCTTGGCGGAACAGACCTTCACTGACAGCACCGTTGGCGAAAGCATATTCCTGGAAGTCTTCGTTTTGTGGCGAGAAATATCCGGGCTCAACGTTCCAGCGCATCTTCACTGGAAATTCCCCGGTAGGGCCACCGGCAAAATAAGTCCCTGACACCTGCACGGGAATGTTCTTTTCCTGCACATAAACAGGTTTTGTTCCATCCAGTCTTACCTGCATTAAAGGCACACGGAAGTTTTCAACTGCCACGTCGCCGATTGCAATGCTCATGGCTGGTGTGTCTTTTTCCAAGGTCAGGGTCCAACGACCCAGCTTCGCACCCGCCGGCACCGGCCAGGTTAAAAGAGCCACCCCGGTTTGTTTGTTCCAGGTCAGGGGCAATTTGAAAGTCTGAAGGCCCGAATCATGGGCCACCGTCAGACGGGTCGGCCATTCATTCCCTGCCGGTAAAGAGAAGCCAGCAAGGCTGGTCTTACGCAGAACGATCTTTGCTGAAAGCCTTTCTTCCGGCTTTAGCAAAGTGCGGTCCAAAACCGCGTGGCCCAGCCATGGGGAATCCGTGTCACCTGAACGAATCTGGAAGCGCCAGGATTCAATCCCCTTATCCCAACTGGTGTGCGTGAAACTGAAGTCCTCGCCTTTTTCCGCCATGGCAAAGAAGCCACCATAGAAACTGCTTTGCGGATCAGTCGCCCAATCATCAACAGGTTTTGCGAACTTAAATGAAGCCCAGCCCCGCGCATCCGTGGTCGCGCTGGAAATAACATTTCCGGCGTTATCAAAGATGGACACCTTAGCGCCCGCGACCACTTTAGTGGTTTTAAGCTCTGTCACCCACACCCAGGCTTCGTTGCGAGTGTGCTTAACATGCACGGACATATTCGTCACAAGCCCTGCCGAGCGCACATAAAAAGGTTTCTTCTGATCCAGAAGGTTTTGCCCCAAGAGCGGGCTTTTCATTTCCACCACATAGAAACCCGCAGCCTTCAAAGGAATTCCCACGACCTCAAGGTCCGTGGCTTTGGCTGGCTTATCGACTTTGATCTTCTGCGTGGTTTTTCCCTGCCAGCTTTTCATGGCTTCTTCGCCGTAAGAATTGCGCATCACCTCGCCCAGCGCTTTGATGACGGACTTAAAGTCATTGGCCTTCAATTGCCCCGTCCAGCCTGCAAACTGAGTGTCCACAGACTTTTCCACGCGACGCAAAGTCACAGCCATCGCGGCTCCAGGACCGGATTCGATCACCCCGAAGGTGGAGGCAAACTTAAGCAGCGACGGGTCGTCCCCTGTTTTTACTTTCAACGGGAACTGAGATTGATTGGACAAAAGACGGTCATCCTCGTCCTTCATTTTTGCCGGAATCACAACGGTGTACTGGCTATTGGCGGCAAAAGGCCCCTTGAATTCCAAATAACTGACAGTGTCTTTGCTCCCTGAGGCTGCATCCAGATTCGTGGCTTTGATTTTCTTCCCGTCGGCGGACTGGATATAAATTTCTTGCGCCAGCTTCGCCGAAAATGCGGACGAAGAATTCAGGCGCATCCCCATCAAGGGAACACAAGGGCGGTTCGCAGCTTCACGATCACAGTTGAAAGACAGTTTAAATGACTCACGCACATTGAATTCATAAACTTCATCTTCTTTCGAAGCATACCCCGAAGGTGACTGCACTGCTTTCGACCACACCAGACTGACCCGTGCCCCTGCGGGGAATGGGCGCTGTGCCTTCAGAACGACATAGTCCCCTTTGAACAATTCTTTTTCGTACTTGTATTCGCTTTCTGCCGCCTGATAAGTCTTCGTGGCTTCACCACCGGTGATGACTTGTACCGGAACACGATCCCCCAGTCCTTCAATCACAAAGTAAACACCCGCAGCCAGGGATTCGGTTTTTACTGCAGAATCAACAAAGACCACAAAGCTCTGCTCGGGATCCACATTGCGGTATGTTTGCGGGAAGATGTTCTTAATATGCGGTCCGCCGGTGTTGAAACTAAAAGTCTGACCTTGGACTTTCACTTCACAAGATTGCCCGCCGGCCATTGGCTCGGTGAAATCAAACACCCAGTTCTTGGTGTCGATCCAGCGGCCTTGTCCTTTTTTGACGTCAAAGCAAGAGCTCTGCACTGGTGAATCCAGTTTGATCTCGCCAAATCTGACCATCGGTTGATTGAATTCAACCCGCACTTGCTCGACAGATTTTACAAACCCCTGTGGCGTGAAGGTTTGCACCTGCACTTTTTGCTGAGCAAAAGACACCGTGGTTAGAAGAGAGAAAAACAAACTGATCATAGATGACTCCTTCTGGCCTCTTAAGCTTGTCTGTGGCTTTCATTCAGGTCACTGGTTGATGCCCTATGCCGACGTTCTCAAAGGGCTTTCATTCTCAAAACTGGACTTAGTTCCGTATTCGTTCTCATCTCAAAATCACAAGGCAGAGACGTAAGATTTTCTCTATGAGGTGATTAGTTTTTATCTATTGGTGAGCTCACACAAAACCATGAGAAAATGGTGGTTAGTAAAGGGAGGTCACTATGACGACTCTTGAAACCAGAGCTATTTTGGCTCCGAAAATTCGTTTAGGACGTGTGGTAATTTATTTCTATCTGACCACATTCATCGTGGTCGGTATTATTGCTTATCTGGCGAATGGCTGATGACATCAATAAGGGGATCAGTGACAATATTCAGCACAATACTGAAAGGGGATCCCTATGAAGAAAATGTTGCTTGTCAGTTTGTTGGCCGTTGCGATGACTTCTTGTATGCATAAATCCAAGAAGGCGGAAGCTCCAGCCCCTGCTGATTCCACTCCAACCCCGACGGCGACAGCCGCTCCGCAAAAAGCCCAGGCCGTTCTGAAAACCACCAAAGGTTCCAAACTGAAAGGCATCATTCACTTCACCGAAGGTGATGGCGAAATGAAAATCGAAACCATGGTTGAAGGAATCAAACCAGGTCCTCACGGATTCCATATCCATGAAAAAGGCGATTGCTCTGCTGCAGACTTTTCTTCAGCCGGTGGCCACTTCAATCCGACCAAGGGATCTCACGCAGGTCACGACGGTCATGGACGCCATGTGGGTGACATGGGAAATCTGATTGCCGACAACAAGTCCAAAGCCATCACAACTCTGGTGATCAAAGGCATGACCATGAAGCCAGGTGTGGAAAGCATCATCGGTAAAGCCGTGGTTATTCACGCGGACAAGGATGATTTGAAATCCCAACCGGCAGGAAACTCTGGTGCGCGTATTGCTTGTGGAGTGATTCAGGCCCTTTAATCAAGGGCCCGAAAGAACGGGTGAAGGCTTAAACGGCCTTCACCTTCTGGAAGATTCGTCCGAAGATGCTTTCACCTTGAGCGTTGAACATTTCCATCTCAACGGTGTCGCCGGACTTCATAAATGGCGTTTTGATCGCACCTGTCTCGATTTGTTCAATCATGCGTTTTTCCGCCAGACAGCTTGAACCATTGGCATGATCTTCATTGGAAACAGTTCCACTGCCGATCACAGAACCAGCCGCCAGGTTGCGGGTTTTTGCCGCGTGGGCAATCAACTGACCAAAGTGGAAGTGCATGGCGCCCGCATTGGCTTTACCAAAGAATTCACCATTGTATTTCACGTTCAGCGGCAGATGAATGCGCCCGTCTTTCAGTGCTTCACCCAGCTCATCTGCAGTCACTGCAAATGGCGCCAAAGCCGATGCCGGCTTGCTTTGGAAAAAGCCAAAACCAGAGGCCAGTTCTTCAGGGATCAGGCCGCGCAAAGACACGTCGTTGATCAGAACATACAAACGGATGTACTTTAGAGCTTCATCAGGCGTCACACCCATCGGCACGAAATCAGTCACCACACCCACTTCACCCTCAAAATCCGTCCCGTGCGCGAAATCACGCTGAGGGATGTCTTCTGTTGGCGCCAGAAACTGGCCGCATTCGCCCTGATACATCAGGGGAACGGTGCTCAAAGTCTCTGGCAGCGGAGCTTTGCGCGCCATGCGCACAAGCTTGATGTGATAGATAAAAGCAGAACCATCAGCAAATAACCACGTGCGCGGAAGCGCGGAGTGGAAATCACCTTCTTTAACGGCAAAAGCACCGGTCGCTTTGCCCGCATTCAGATCGTCAGAAAGTTTCTTCAGGGAAGCTTCTTTCTCGGACCATTTTTCCATCGCCTCACGCAGGGAAGATGCAATCGCTGTGGCTTTCACCGCAGTCTTCAGATCGCGGCTGATCACACACAATTCACCATCCATACCCTGAGACGATTTAAGAGAACCTAATTTCACGTCGTATCCTATTTCAAAAAATCTTAGTCAAAAGTGATCTGCAAGTTCGCGCCCACTGCGCGGTAGTTTTTCAGACCGTCAGCTGCATCACCGCTGGCAGTTTCATAATACAAAGTCGCGCCCAATTGCGGGGCAAATTTGAAGCTTGCGCCGAAGATGATCGGAGTCAGTGGAGATTTAACATCGTTCACTTTGCCGACTTCAGCATCGCTGTCCAGGTTCAGACCCAAAGAAACACCGGCAAACACGCCCGCGTATTCTTCAAATTTGTACATAAGAGCCACCGGAACATCCAGATAGTTCATGCTGATCTTGTTTTCATCACCTGTTGCATCGGTTTCTACAACCACCGGTCTTTGAGTGTAAAGCAGACCTGTGCGCATGTGCCATGCACCGGAAATCGGGAAATGAGCTGTTGCCCCGAACTGGAAACCCATTTGGGATTTTACAGAAGCCAGATCAGAATCCACTTCACCGGACTGCTGACGAATACCCACTTCCAAACCATAATCAATATCTGCCATCGCAACGGATGACATCATACCCAAAGCCGCCATCACTGTTAGAGCCAACTTTTTCATTTTAATCCTCCTAAAGGCTTTCATTGAAGCCCTCAAATAGTCCCATAATTTGAATTACTTATCAAAACACCACACAGCATTTAGTGCCATCTCGTTTATAACCTTATCCAGCGACACCTCGCTGTGCTCCAAAGCCAGGTGGTGTGCTTCAACGGTTCCACGAGCGGCCAAAACAATCAGCACCAATGGAAGCAGCACACGCCACAAGGTTTCAAACTTCGACCCGGCCTGCGGGGAATACTCGTCTTTCCACTCCCCGAACTTAAGGCTTTTCACCAGCATGTATCCAAGGCTGAACAAAAGAACTGTGATGATACAGAAGATCCAGGACTGGTTCTGCGGCAAGGACTGGAACTGTTCCAGCCAGCTTTGCATGTTCCAGGAATTGTAATCTGCAAAGCGCATGCGCTTTCCGTACTTTGCGAAATGGAAGAAGTCCACAAACGTCAGCGCACAGATCAGGAACCAGACAACCGTGAAATATGCCTTATAGAACAAAAACCCGGCGCGCGGCCATTTCTGCAAAACCGCCTGAATCATCACCAGGAAATAAAGCGGGATAAAAAGAAAACCAAAAATCAAAAGATCAAAACGAAAGCCGGCCAGGAAGGACTGGGCAATTTCAACAAACGCCGCATCCGGAGTCGCATGAAACACTGACAAGAAATAGAGATTCAGTCGGAACAAGGTCATGAAAACGATCATGGCAAACGCCAAAACTGCCATTTTCAAAAACACTTTAGAAGAAAAACGCAGAGAAAAGATAAAGCGATTGGGCATCGAAAAGTCCTTTGACTGAAAATCAAAAGCAGAATGAAATGTGAGGCTCAATAGGAGTCAGTATATGTCCTCGATAGTACTTTACAACTATTTTCGAAGTTCCACTTCGTACCGTGTTCGCCTGGCTTTGCACCACAAGGGTCTGGCCTTTGAATACAAGCCCATCAATCTGCTGAAGAGCGAACAACTGACCCCCGAATACAAAGCCATCAATCCTCTGGGCGGCGTTCCCACCCTGGTTCACGACGGCAAGATCATCCCGGAATCGTTTGCCATCATCGAATACCTGGATGAGGTCTTCCCACAAACCCCACTGATGCCGAAAGATGCTTACAAGCGTGCCCGCATCCGCCAAGTGTGCGAGGTGATTAATTCCTTCATGCACCCGATGGCCAATTTGAAAACCCTGAAGTATCTGACCGGCAAACACGGCTACGATCAGGACCAGAAAGACGAATGGGCCCAGCACTGGATCTATCAGGGACTTGAAGTTCTTGAAACAACCCTGAAAGAATTCTCGGGAACTTACAGCTTCGGTGATGAAATCACCATGGCCGATGTCTTCCTAATCCCGCAGCTTTTAACATCTCAACGCTACAAAGCCGACATCACCAAATTCCCAACCTTGGTAAAGATCAACAACAACTGCCTGAAGCTGGAAGCCTTCCAAAAGGCTCACCCCTTCAAACAAATCGACACCCCAGACGAATTCAAAAAATAAATCCCCCCATTTGGGGGCAAGGGGCAAAGCCCCAAAAAAAGGGCGACGCCGAAGGCCAGCCCTCCCTCCTCCCCGCAAAACCAGGCTGTTCAAAACGGTTCAAGCGCAAGGCGGAGGGGTCCCTTCGAAGCGGAGGCGTGCTCCAAGCACGTCGGAGCGAAGGAGGTCCCCCGAACAACGCAGTCGATTGGGCCGTTTTCAACAGCCCGTCTTAATTATGATGAATAAAGAGGAAGTTCCATTTGTCGATGACTGGAATGATGATGAACACCAGCATCGAAACGTTGAGCCACATAAAGAAGGCCAACCAACGTTCGGTCCCATTGGACTTATAGTATCGATAGAATTCTTGCAGAACCTTGAACACAAACGGGAATGTCAGAAGTACGAACATCCAGCTGGCGTGAACGAACATCGGCGCCGCCAAAGCCACACCCACATACACGAAGGTGTAAAGACCGACCTGGAACATGGTTTTTTCCATCCCCAAAGCCACCGGCAAGGTTGGAATACCTCCGGCCGCATAGTCATCCTTGTAACGGATCGCCAGCACCCAGAAGTGCGGCATCTGCCACAGGAACATGATCAGGAACAGATACAAAGATTCAGAGTTGAAAATATCCGGATTTGCCACCGCGTAACCGATGGTCACTGGCAAAGCGCCCGGGATCGCACCCGGAACGGCTGCAAACACCCAACGGCGTTTCCACCATAAAGTGTAAGGACCGTTGTAAAGGAAGACGCAGAACAAACCCACCCAGCCGGCCACTGGCTCCAGCTTGAACAGAATGTTCAAACCCACCAGCAACAGACCAACAGAAAGAATGCCCGCCGCTGCCGGTTTGATTTTACCGGAAGGGATCGGACGCTTGGCTGTACGGGGCATTTTTTGATCAAGCTTCCAGTCCTGCACCTGATTCAGGGCCAGCGAACCGGAACTGAGGAAGTAAATCCCCAGCAGAGCTTCAAGGAAGATTTTCCAATCAAAGGGATTTTCAATCTGGAAACCAGTGGCATAGCCGGCCAGTCCCGCAAGGACTGAGAAAACGACTATGCCAAACTTGGTAAGATCTGCGTATAAACGTAACACGATGATCTTATAGTGGGCTGACTTCTAGTACGCGTGTCGCGATATCCATAGCACAAATCACGAAAAGCAGCGCCAGGAAGAAGAAGCCGGAAGCAAATACGAAACGGTTGATTTTGGTGTCATCTTTCAAGTGCATGAACCAAAGACACACAAGAGTCGCTTTCACCAAAGCAATCAGGAACGCCACCGGCGCCGCCAAAGCACCCAGATTTGCTCTGAAGTGGTGGGCGATGATTGTCAGGAAAGTCAGACCGAACAACGCCATGGCAACTTTGAAGTAAGTTGCCAGTGGAGTGATGTGCGGATGAAGAACATTCGGGTTGTTGTCGTTATGTTGAGCCATTTGTTACCCCACCAAATAAAGAAGAGGGAATAGGAAGATCCAGATCAAGTCGACGATGTGCCAGAACAAACCAACACCTTCAACAACGATCCAGTACTGACTGTGGAAATCACCGCGGATAGTGCGGATCAAACACCAAGTGATCAGACCCATACCCAACAATACGTGGATACCGTGCAGACCTGTCATTACGTAGTAGAAGCCGAAGTACAAACCAAGGTTTGCGTGCTCTGCGCCCACTTTCGCGACATCCAGGAATTTACCCGGGAACAGACCCAGGTGGAATTTATGCTGGTATTCGAAGTACTTGATCACCATGAAGATCGCGCCGCAAAGAACTGTCGTTGCCAGGGCAAGGACCGCTTTTTTCTGCTCGTTCTTCTGGATGAAGGAAATCGAGATCGCCATTGTGAAGGACGAGAAGATCAGAACCAGGGTGTTCACGAAACCCATCTTCCAATCTAGGGAAGATGCGCCTTCAGCGAACATCGCTGGATACATGTTGTGATAGATAGCATACCCAACAAAGATCGCACCGAACATCAGGATCTCTGTCAGCATGAACAACCAGATACCCTCTTTACCAGAGGAATACTGTTGCTCAGCCGTTTTAAAGTGGTGAGCTACGTGTGCTGTGTGAGCGCCGTGAACTGTATTATCTGTACTCATAAGGCCCCGCTGTTACTACTGGTTCAACACTGAAGTTGTCGTGTGGAGGTGGAGAGGACGTCTGCCATTCCAAAGTTTTGGAGCCCCAAGGATTCATCGGAGCTTTTTCACCCTTCATCAGACCCTGAACGATCGTGTACAGACCAACCAGGAAGCCGATAAGGATCAACCAGGAACCCACTGTGGAGATCTTGTTCAGATTCTCGTAAGCCGGGATGTAATCGAAGTAACGACGTGGCATACCCATCGCGCCCAGGATGAACTGAGGGAAGAAGGTCACGTTGAAACCGATGAAGATGAACACGAAGGAAATACGAGCTGTGGTTTCGTTGTACATCTTGCCGAACATTTTCGGGAACCAGTAGTAGTAACCACCCATCAACGCCATCAAAGTACCACCCACCATCACGTAGTGGAAGTGAGCTACCACGAAGTAAGTGTCATGGAAGTGAACGTCGATTGGAAGTGTAGCCAACATAACCCCTGTCACACCACCGATGGCGAACAGGAACATGAAGCCCAGGGCGTACAACATCGGAGAACGGAATTCCACAGAACCTTTGTAGAACGTCGCAACCCAGTTGAACATCTTGATCGCTGTCGGAACCCCAACCAGCATTGTCAGGAAAGAGAACACGATACCGGTAGTTTCAGACTGACCGGATACGAACATGTGGTGACCCCAAACGAAGAAGGACACCGCCGCGATACCCAAAGAAGAGTATGCAATCGCCGTGTAACCGAAGATGACTTTTTTGGAGAAGGTCGTGATCAGCTCAGAGATGATACCCATTGCCGGGATGATCATGATGTAAACCGCAGGGTGAGAGTAGAACCAGAAGAAGTGCTGGAACAATACCGGGTCACCACCCAGTTTAGGATCGAAGATACCGATACCCAGGAATCTTTCCACTGCCAAAAGAAGCAATGTGATACCCAGAACCGGAGTCGCCAACATCTGAAGGATCGCTGTGGCATACAAAGACCAGATGAACAAAGGCATACGGTGCATGGTCATGCCCGGAGCTCTTAGCTTGTGCACGGTCACGATGAAGTTCAGACCTGTCAGGATGGAGGACATACCCATGATGAAGGCTGCCAGAACCATCATCGCCGTCGCTGTACCCGTTCTGATAGAATATGGAGTGTAGAACGTCCAACCCGTGTCGATCTTAGTAGTGAAGAAAGTTGCAATCGCCAGGATCGCACCCGCCATGAAGCAGTACCAGCTCAGCAGGTTGATTCTTGGGAAGGCCACGTCTTTCGCGCCGATTTGCAAAGGCAGGAAGAAGTTACCCAGGATCGCCGGGATACCAGGAACGATAACCATGAAGACCATGATCGCCCCGTGATACGTCATCACCTGATTGTAAACGTCACCGTTTGCCAGGATCTGACCCACGTTCGGAGCCGCATTCGGAGCAAAAAGCTCCAAACGAAGCAACAAAGCCATGATTCCACCGATAAGGAAGAAGAACATAACAGTGATGAAGTACATCAAACCGATACGTTTATGATCGACAGTAGTCAGCCAGGACCAGATGCCTTTTTCAAAATTGATATAGTTGTCGCCGTGAGCTTTAGTGTTCGCCATGCTCAACTCCTTACTTCAGATTCTTGACGTACTCGACAAGAGCACTCAGTTCGTTTTCGTTCAGCTGACCCTGGAAGGTGGGCATTACGCCCTTAGGGAAGCCTTTAACGATGTGTTTATTTGGCTCAAGGATGGATTCGCGAATGTAGTTTTCGTCGAACATGATCTTGGTGCCGTCATCCATAACTTCTTCGTGACCGAATTTCTGGAACAAAGAAGGACCGACCATTGCTCCCGGGTGATCCACCGCGTGGCAGGACGCGCAGGCTTTAACCGCAAACAATTTTTTACCTTTTTCAGCCAGTGGCAGGAATCTTTCTTCCTGACCTTGCTCAAGGTATTTGTCGAAGTCTTCGCGGGAAACAACTCTCAACTTACCGATCATGCCGGAGTGAGAAGTACCGCAATACTCAGTACAGAACAGGTGGAATTCACCCAGCTTGTCAGCTTTGAACCACAAAGCCGTGTAACGGCCCGGGATCGCATCCTGTTTAATACGGAAAGACGGAACATAGAAGGAGTGTAGCACATCTGCAGCCGTCAAAAGAATTTTGACGTCCTGATTGATAGGCACAACCACTTCATTCACGGTTTTGTAACCGTTTTTGTATTCAACTTCCCAAGCCCATTGCTTGCCGATCACGTTGATTTCCAACGCATTTTCAGGCATCGCACGCATTTGGTGATAGATGTACCAGCCCCAACCGAACACAGCCAGGAAGATAACCAGTGGAATGAATGACCACAGGAACTCCAACGCTGTGTTGTGAGAGATATAGGCTGTTTTGTCGTTTGGAGACTTACGTCTGTATTTCCAAACGAAATAGATCATCCCACCGATCACAAGGACGCAGGCGATCAAACTTGTTACAAGCAAGAATCCATAAAGATTGTCGACCTGCTTCGCAATCTCGGTTCCCTGCGTGGGCATGAAGGATTGGGCCTTCGCAATATTAAACCACATCATGTACCTTTATCTCCCCGCCGTATTGTTCTGCTCTCTGCGAGAGCGAATCCATACAGGCAATAACCAAATTACCATCACCAAAACCATCACCGCTCCGCCCATCTTCATTACGTTGAAGGCAACAAGCGTGTACTTGCTTTGATGTGGGTCATACTTAAAACAATAAAGCACCAAGCTGTCGACGAAGGTTCCGATTTTGCCATCGGTCGCTTCGTTCAAAGCAATCTTGATGTCCTGAGGATTAAACATAATCCCCGGCAGATAGCGCGAGATCGTTCCGTCCGGCGTGATCACAATCGCCGCTGAAGCGTGTGCCCATTCCTGAGCCGTCTCGTCCCATCTGAACTTGAATCCCAGAGCCTGCGTCAAAGCCTGCACTGTGGACTCGTCCGCCGTGATGAAGTGCCATTCTTTTTCAGCTCCGGCACGGTCATACAGCTTCATGTAAGTCTGTTTTTTGTTTGCCGCCAAGTCGGGAGTCTCTTTTGAGTCAAAACTCACAGACAGCAGCTTAAACTTCTTACCAATCGTCCAATCTTTTTCCATCAACTTGAGCGCGTCTGTCAGACCGTTCAAATGGAAGTTGCAAAGACCCGGACAGGAAAAATACACCGGCGAAATGATCACCGGATGTTTACCGTCGAAGAAAGACCCCAGCGCCACTTCCTGGCCATTGTCGTCTTTCACTTTCAAAGTCAGGTCGATTTTAGAACCCAACTTTTCGTCGATACCCACGCCTTCAAGCTCTTTGGGCTGCTCGCTGGCAACCTTCGGAGCCGGCTTGCCGTCGTAGGCTTGAGCACCTGCTGAAAACAAAACAAGAACGGCCGTTGTAAGCACCGTTCCCATTGTTCTTGTTTTCAATACCAGCTCATTGGCAAGCATTAATTAAACCCTTAATTATTGTGCGGTTTTTGCAAACTCAGCAACTTTAGCAGGATCGTCTTTGGATTTATTTTCAGTGATAGAATCGATGAAATGGATCACAGCCCAACGATCAGCCGGCTTGAAATGAGAGTAAGCCGCCATGGAAGAACCTTTGATACCATTTTGCAAAACTTTGAAGTGAGCGATAACGCCTTCACCTTGAGTCCATTTACCTTCAACCAAGTTGCGTGGTTTTGGATTCAAAGATGCACCCGCAGCACCGTCGCCTTTGCCTTCGTTACCGTGGCACATAGCGCAGTTTGTGGAGTAGAACTTCTTACCGTAAGTAACCATTTCTGGAGTGGAAACCCAAGGATCCTGAACTTTGGTGATATCGAAGACAGGAATAGCACCCTCTACTGCAGGGGCATTTGGATCTACAACGTTTTCGCCAAGATCAACACCTTTATTGATCGCAACGATGTAAACGAAGAATGCACAGACGAATACCATTGAAAAGGCAAACGCCAGCAGACCACTACGGTTATACTCATCTCTAGGCTCAGACATAGGTTGGCACTCCCTGGGGGACGCAAAGTAGTTTTGTCACAGTATTGTAATATATTAAACGATAACTAACCGAAAACAGGCTGATGGGCAACCTATTAAGCCGACCCGGTCGAGTTGAAATTGCGCGGCGCAATGCGCCACGCCATCACTAAAACAGGTAACTCCGAGTGATGTTCACAAAGGTTTCAGGATTCTCGATATTTGGACAATGTCCTAAGTCAGGAATTTGCGCAAATTTACCACGCGAAAATAGAGCCGCCAGAGCTTGAGAATCACCCTCAGAAAGCAGCTTGTCGTGCTCCCCGTGCAGCACCAGAACTTCATGTTCCACGGACTTCAAATCCTCGCGAACATCAAGCCCATCAAGGGCTTTAAGCACCCAGTGACCGATGGTTTGCACAGCCTTATAGGCGTCCGCCACCACCACTTCCTGAAAATATTGGGATTGAGGATTATTATTATGAATCGTGGATCCAATCACTGCCGCCGTCAGCGCGCGGTCCTGCTTCATCTGCTCAAACGCGGTGATCATCGAAGCATCAAACGTGACGCCTTGTGCCCCGACAGGATCCAGCAGAACCGCTTTTTTAAACAGAGTGGGTGCTTTTGACAACATCAGCGCCGCAATCAGCCCCCCGGTGGAATGACCCACCAGGTGATACGGACCCTTATTCAAGTTCTTAAGCAACGCGATGAAATCCTCGGCAAACAGGTGCATGTCAACTTCACTGCTGTCTTTGGGAGCGGCACTTTTACCGCACCCGCGGAATTCAGCGTAAATCAAAGAACCGGAATAGCTTTTTCCTGCCGCGTGTTTTTCCCAGAACTCCTGCGCCGGATACCACCAGCGATTGGAAGCCAGATTTCCATGGATGAAGAAAACACTTTCCGGAACCAGTCCGTCGACGATTTCATGGTGAATCATTCGCGACCCACCTGAATTTCTTCCTGCCCGCTGCGAACTTCACCGCGGAACGGATAACCTTCAAAGTCGCGGCCTTCAGAAAGTTTTTTGTTACCCGTAACGATCTGATAAACCCAGGCTGCCGTGAAATTCGGAACCGCTTCCACCATCTTGTGTTCGGAACCATTGATATACAAACGACTGGCGCGGGCTTTTTCCGGAACTGCATCCCAGTATTCGTCCAGCACACTGGTGTTGATGTATTGATCCTGGCGCGCAATCAACAAATGCAGTGACTTTGCCGGAATGGAATCTGTCAGATCGACAGGGCGGTATTTGCGAATACCCTGAACCAGACGGAAGGTGGCTTCCAGTTTGAATGGATTTTCAAGCACAATGGGTTCTGCCTGCGGATAAGTCGCATAGATGATCTGATGCAGATAGTAATCATACAAATCATCATCCGACATTTTATTAAACGGGAAGATCTGGCGAGTCGCCCAGATCTGCGCACGGATCCACTGATCCTGACCATCCAGCGGACGCGTGAACGGCGCCATCATGATCAGATTTTTTACCAGAGATGGATAAGCGGCGGTGAAGCCCGCAGCCACACCACCGCCATAAGACAGTCCTGCTAAATTGTAAGGACCTTTTAAATTCATTTTCTCCAAAAGCGCCTTAAGATCAGCGACCTGATCCTGCACCGGAATCGGCGCCACCACCGGCGCATATTTCAGCAACGTCTGCCCTTGGCCGATCGGATCATAGCGTAAAACGCCGAGACCTTTTGCCAGCAGAGCATTCACAAAAGAATCCCACTGACGGGTGCTGTAAGTCAGGCCATTGATCAAAACAACCGTGGGCTGTTTTTCTTTGGCGGGAACATAATCCACAAACAACTCTTTTTGCGGAGCAACCTGAACGAAGCCTTTGAATGCTTCAGCCTTTGCCAAAGATTCCAAGGACACAAAGAAACCTGATACCAAGACACTCAAAGCCAAGAACAGAAATCTCATCGAAGTCACTCCTTATAAAAAAGTTGTCAGATCATTAAAGAACCAAACCACCATCAACGCTGATCACCGCGCCGTTGATATAACCCGCCTGCTCGCTGGACAGGAACAGACATGCATTGGCGATGTCTTCCACTTCACCCAAACGCGCCACTGGAACTTTCGCCTTCATGCCGTCAAGCACTTCAGCCGGCATCGCTTTGGTCATTGCCGTGGCGATAAACCCCGGAGCAATCGCATTGGAAGTGAAACCTTTGCGACCCAGTTCCTTCGCCCATGTTTTGGACATACCGATCACACCGGCTTTTGCCGCCACGTAATTGGTCTGACCGAAGTTTCCGTAAAGCGCCACAACAGACGCGATATTGATGATGCGTTTGCTGCTGGAGTTCGGATTGAATTTTTCCAAAACAGATTTTGTGACGTTGAACAAACCTGTCAGATTGGTATTGATGACCGCATCCCAGTCTTCAGGTGACATCTTTGCAAAAGATTTGTCGCGGGTGATACCTGCGTTGTTCACAAGAATATCCACAGCCCATGGCAAAGACGCCGCGGCTTTCGCTACGGAATCACGATTGCCCACATCAACTTGCGCGATGTGAATCTGAGATCCGTATTTTGCAAATTCAGATTTGGCAGTTTGCAAAGCTGCTTCAGAATAATCCCAGATGGAAACATTTCCACCGGCTTCCAAAAAGCTTTTAGTGATTTGAAAACCGATTCCGGACGCTCCGCCGGTTACGATGGCATTTTTGTTTTTGAAATCGAAATTAATATTTGTCATGCACTTGAAGTACCCCGACAGGCCCCCGGTCCGTCAAAGGAAAAAGCACTTTTTCGCTCGGAGTATAGAGTTAATGCTCTAAATTTCTTTTCTTGCCAAAGTTGCGAAATTGAATTGTAGATAAGCGAAATCGCAAAGGATTAAATGATGACAACGACAAGAAAAGCGACAATTGCAGGGACCGGGATGTACGCGCCTGAGCGTGTGATCACCAATCAATATTTCAATGATCTTTACAAAAAAGACATCGGAACCTTCCTAGCGGAAAACCGCAACATCAAGGAACGCCGCTGGATGACTGAAGATCAGCGCACGTCTGATTTGATTCTGCCCGCTGCCGAACAGGCAATGAAAACCGCCGGCATCACGGCGAAAGATCTGGATCTTATTATTGTCTCTACCGACACACCCGATTATCTTTCCCCGTCCACCGCCTCGGTGGTGGCTTACCGCCTGGGTGCAGTGAATGCAGGAACTTATGACATCAACACCGCGTGCGCGGGTTTTGTTGTGGGTTGTGATATCGCTTCCAAATATATTTTCGCTGACAGCAAATACAAAAATGTTCTGGTGGTGGGCGCCTATGCGATGTCCAAGTATCTGAACTTTGATGATTACAAAATTGCCTCCCTGTTCGCCGATGGCGCGGGTGCGGTGATTCTGCAGCCATCCAAAGACAATTCAGGATTCATCGACAGTCAGATGTACACCGATGGTCAGTATCATGACTATATGGGCATCTATGCCGGAGGCACCGCCCAGCCGGTCACCCACCAGGTTGTAGAAAACAAAGGTCACCTGCTGACCTTCCCTAAACGCATTCCCCCTGAAACCAACGGCATTCACTGGCCGCGTCTGACTAATATTTTGTTGGATCGCATCCAGAAGAAGCCTTCTGATATCAAGCACTTCTTCATCACCCAGTTCAACGTGCAAAGCATTTACGAAACGCTGGATAAATTGGAGCTGCCGCGGGATCGCGCTCACTACGTGATGGACCGCTTTGGTTATACCGGCTCTGCCAGCATCGGCATGGCGGTGGCGGATGCAGCCAACCAGAAAAAAATGAAAAAAGGCGACTTGGTCTTTATGTTGGGCTCTGGCGGTGGTATGAGCATGGCTGCACTGGCTCTGGAATGGGGATACGACACTTAATCCACGAGAAGGTAATGATGGAACTGGATTGGCTGAAACGCTGGAAGCTTTATTCACCGAAAAATATCGCCATTAAAGATGGCGATACGGGCCGTGAATTGTCCTATGCTGAATTTTTTGATCTGGCCAATGCCGGAGCACACGTGCTGCACGAAAAATTTGGCATCTGCAAAGGCGATCGCGTGGCGGTTCTGGCCACCAACGAGCTGGAATATGTGTTCCTGTTCTTTGCCTTGCAACGCCTGGGTGCCATCATGGTTCCAGTCAACTTCCGACTGACCCAGCGAGAGGTCAACCACATCATCACCGACTCTTCCCCAAAGCTGGTTCTGTTCCAGGAAACGTATCGCGACATCGTCGAAAACCTTCCCGGCACCAGACACTATCTAATGCAGGGACCAGACAGCTTCGCTGCGGACCTGCTAAGCCCGCCAGCACAGGGGGAAGTTCCTTTTGTGCCCAAGGAAAATGACCCGGCGATGATCCTTTACACGTCAGGCACAACTGGTTCCCCGAAAGGCGCCATCCTGACTTACAAAATGATCTTCTGGAACTCGATCAACACAACCTTGCGATTAAATATCTCGCAAACCGACTGCACGGTGATCTTTTTGCCGTTCTTCCACACCGGTGGCTGGAATGTTTTGACGACGCCGTTCATTCATCGTGGTGCCAAAGTCGTGTTCTTGAAAAAATTCGACGCTGAACAGATTTTGTCTTTAAGTGAAAAAGAAAAAGCGACATTGCTGTTTGGCGTTCCGACCACCATGGAAATGATGGCAAGATCCCCGCGCTTCACCGACACCAACTTAGAAAACATCCGCTATGCCATTGTCGGCGGCGAACCCATGCCTTTGGAGCTGATCAAGACCTGGGATCAAAAAGGCGTTCCGGTGCGCCAGGGTTACGGCCTGACCGAGTTTGGCCCGAATGTGTTTTCTTTGAATGAAGAAGACGCCCTTCGCAAAATCGGCTCTATCGGTTTTCCTAATTTCTATACTGAAGCCAAAGTTGTCGACCCCGAAGGCCGCGAACTGGGAGCGAATCAGGTGGGCGAATTGTTATTGCGCGGTCCGATGATCATGCAGGGCTACTGGCACAACGAAAAGGCCACGCAAGACACCATCAAGGAAGGCTGGCTATACACCGGTGATCTGGTCCGTCGCGATGAAGAAGGATATTACTACGTCGTTGGCCGCAAAAAAGACATGTTCATTTCCGGCGGCGAAAATGTTTATCCTCCAGAGGTTGAGCAGATACTGCGCACCCACCCAGGGGTTCTGGAAGCCGCCGTCATTGGCGTTCCGGACGACAAATGGGGCGAGGTTGGAAAGGCCTTTGTGGTTCGCAGCAGCAATGACCTGACGCCGGAAACCCTGCACCAGCACTGCGTTCAGAACCTTGCTAAATTCAAAATTCCCAAGCATTTCGTGTTTTTGCCAAGCCTTCCCAAAGGCGACAGTGGCAAGATCCTGAAACGCGTCCTTGCGGAAACGGTGAATCAAAGTATCTAGCCAGCAGTTCCGCATTTTAAATTATACAAACTCCCGGGCCGGAGTTATACAAGGTCCACCTAAACGGAGACTTTTTATGAAAAAGCTGATGACGGGCCTTTTGTTGGCCGTAAATCTGATTTCCTTCAATGCCTTTGCTGACAAGCAATTCGTGGGCGCGAACAAATTCTATGACTTGATCGAAGACTACAAAACCGTCTGCAAATCTGCAGAATGCGCAAAGCCTTACCGCGAAAGAATCATCTACACCAACGGTGTGCGTGATTCCTTCCTGACAAAGTTCCAGTTCGAAAGACTTGAGCGCATCTCTGACAAGCAAGCCTTCATCTGGATGGACACTGTGTTGCAAGGTGACTATCACGCTGACGGTAAAACTGTTTTGGAAGAAGTTGTGGCGATCTTTAAAGGGTCTGTCGTTGTTGCTTACAAAGTCGATTACAGCCAGATGGCTTGGTATGTCGGGGCTTGTGGCTGGAATGGCGAAACCTTGGCGGGCTTGGAAAATTGTCCAATGGGCAAAATCCATGAGTCCAGCTATGTGTCCCCAGATTTCAAAACGTATATTCGCAACGACGACGACATCGCGTCCTTCTATAGATAGGTCCTAGGTCGAGTATTCATTTCTTGTCAGGTTGCGCGTATAAAACTCGTGTAAACTGACAAGTATATGTTCAAGTGGATCGTCCTTTCTTTCACCCTTCTATCTTTGTGCGCCTGCGAAAAAGGCCCCAATCTTGGGCCCGGCGACGACGATCTATTAGCCAGTGAAAATCAAGCCGACTGCGGATTCGTACAGAACTCTTACGGTCAGCGTGTTTCCTGGAAATCCAACATTCCGGTAAAATTAAAACTTCACAGCAGCTATCCGGCTGAATACGAAGATGCGCTTAACAAAGCCGCCCAGCACTGGAACGACGCTGCCGGGATGACTTTGTTCACCTTCAGTCACGTGACAGATTCCCAGGCCAACGCCGCCGCCAAGGATGCCAAAAGCACCGTACACGTCCTGACAGCGTGGCCCTGGCAGGAAGCTCCGAAAAAGAACTATCAGGCTTTAACGACCCTGTACTGGCGCTCGAACCAGATCTATGAAGCGGATCTGATTCTGAACGATCAGTTCTTTAACTTCTTTACTTACGACACCCCGTCTATGGGTTCGGGTGTGCATCTGGAAAGTTTGATGGTGCACGAACTGGGACATGTGTTGGGTCTCAAACACCGCGACAACACCATAGCCAGCGTTATGTGGAGTATTCTAAGTTCAGACACAATCCGCAACACCCTGACTCAGGCGGATCGTGATACAATAAAGTGCGAGTATTAATATGAAGAGACAAAAGTCACCGCCACAAAAAATGTCGCGCATGATGAGCCTGATCTTACTGATGGCGGCTCTTCCGTTTATATTGCACACTCTGAACGAGAAACTTTCGCCGAAACGCAAAGTCGCCTCCGACGGTGGATTAAGTTCGGTGGGCACGATCTCTGACAGTTTCGATTTGAGCGAAGCATCCCCTGAAGAATTTAAAAAAGCCTTCAAATACCAGATTCTAAAAAATGTCGAAGTGGATCAGTTCAGCGATGGCCCCGGCATCAAGCTGGGTCTGTTCCTGATGAAAAGCCCTGCCGGGTCCCGCGTATTTGTGTGTGACCGCTATCCGACCGTGGATCTTTTGTTCTCGGCAGAAGGCGTGGCGATTTCCGGTGAAATTCCGAAGATGGTCGTGCGAATTCCTTGCGTGGTCAGCGATGATCAGAATCACATCGCAGCCTTCCCGATTCCGTTTGCACGGATCTTTGCAAGCCCGGTCAGTGACTTTGAATTCGACATCACCGCCCCCGGCATTCGTGAAGGTGGCAAAATCTTCTTCCGCAATGTCGTGGATGAATGGCCGCGCGAGTGGGCTTGGACCGGCGTGAAGTTTTATGGAAAAGATGCTTCAGACACTTTAGAGATCACCGGTTATGAAGTGATCTCTGTCTTGGGTGAACCCCTGGTATTGCCCCAGGGTCAGTAAAACCTGCCTTAACGAACCGGCTCGAAATCCGGAACATAACGAACCTTGTCCTCGCCCTTTGATTTCTTTTCATACTCATCATAGGAACGACGGTGACCTTCAACATCGCGGGCAATCTGTTCGTCGATCTCGCGGTTCTTGCGATCGTTCAATGAATCCAGAGCCACGGCATTCTTTTCTGCCGGCGG
The DNA here is from genome assembly GCF_000317895.1 of Bdellovibrio bacteriovorus str. Tiberius. NCBI lineage: Bacteria > Pseudomonadati > Bdellovibrionota > Bdellovibrionia > Bdellovibrionales > Pseudobdellovibrionaceae > Bdellovibrio > Bdellovibrio bacteriovorus. The sequence goes on along the minus strand of NC_019567.1, from coordinate 278,587 downwards.
CTGCCAGATATCACCAACATAGATGGCGTTGCCTTCAAAGAACTGCACTTCTTTCACAAACTTGATGCGCTTATCATAGAACACATAAGTCCAACGGTCTTTGCCATGAAATCTTTGAGTTTGGGTGGGGCTTCCCATCAGATCCAGAACGTCGTCTTTTTCCATTCCTGGCGTGATTTCTTCAAACTGCTTCAGCATGGATGTCTGGCAGGCAGACAGCATCAGGCCAAGCGAAATCAACGGTATAGCCGCATATCGGAGCATACTTCCCCCATTCTTCTAAGGTACCAGCTTCGCCCGTTCCTCGAAAGCGAGCAACTTTCTTTTGTCTCAAACTGGGACAGGGTTTTTTATTTTTTCAGGATGACCGGATCGGTCAGACTGGCCGGGGCCTGAGGGGCGGACTTTTTATGCCCGTCAGCAGCCTCAGAGGCTTCCACCTTTTTTACATCTTCCGGTGTGTCGTACTGACTGCGAACCTTCTTCAGGGTGCGTTTCACGGATGAACCCAGGCTCATCTGATTTTCCATTTCTTCGATGGTCTTTAAATCAATGCGCTCGTATTCGCGCTTATCCGCCAGACCCTTTTCAGGATAGCGGTATTTCAGCAAAGTTCTTTCTTTGTCGTAGTCTTTAAGATTCTTTGCCATGTCCTTGTGCAAGGTCATCATGTGGCCCAGAATCTCATTCACCTTGGCGGGGTCCTTGGTGTGCTGTTTTTCCAGAATCAGTTTCTGAATTTCAGTTTCCCCGGCCTTGATCTTGGCTTCCAAAGCCGCCACCCGCGCCTGAACCACGCCATAGCTTTCTTCGCGGGATTTGACCTCTTTCGGGGCCGCTTCCTTTTTTTCGCCGTGGCCTCCGCCATGCTCTTCCCCCCCGCTGGCCAAAGCCACGGAAGCAGACAAAAGAATTGTCAAAAAGCTTAACGAAATTTTAGGAACCAGACAGGACATCTTGCCTCCAGGAAATTTTAAAAGGCAGATACTTTATTCGGTTGATAAGGACAGATGCTTTAGCCGGGGTCAGCCCACGTAATACAAGCCTTCCGCCGCCCACGTGCGACAGCAGATCCGTCACATCCCAGCCAAAGCGGGAATCAGTCATCGCCTCGCGAAGCTGGGTCACCAAACGACTGGATTCAATCCCATCAATCGTGACCGTGTAAGCCAGTGGGCCCACCGCCGTGTCGGCGTTGGCAAAATCAGTGACATCAGAAAAATCCGCCGTGTCTGAAGACATCGGTGCAGGTTCTGCCATCGGCTGAGAATTCACCGAATCCAAAGTCTGACTGAAATCGTAGGGGGCTTCTTCCGCTGGAGGGACGTCACCCGGAACCTCGACAGGTTCAGAGTAAGAAACATTGTCCTGCGGAGGCGCATTCATCCCCGGATCTTGAGAAGGCTCGTAAGCCTGCTCAGCATACTGCGGATCGCTGGAATACGGCTGATCCTGATAGGATTGTTCCGGGATTGAATTATCGGGAGTATAAGGGACAAATTCCTGTCCACCCTGGAAGTCGGTGCCGTTTTGAAAGCTTTGTGCAGGCTCTGAAAACGACTCGGCCGGAGTTTCTGGCTCCGGCTCGTGTTGTGCCAACTCTGGCTGTCCATTCCAGTCGACAAAGAAAACCGCATTGCAGTGGGAACACGTGAAAAGAGTCCCCAGATGCTTATCAAGAATCTCTACCGGCTGGTGGCAACTTGGACAAGAAGCCAATTATCTTTTTCCCTTCGTGTCTTTTTCCTGACGACGACGCTCTTCACGGTTCATCGGACGGTCGTCACGAGGGCCGCTTTGGAAGGTCATCTTGCGCTTTGGAGCATCTTCAGTCTCTGGCAGGCTGTGGCCGATGTCCGCTTCGCTTGGAGATGAATAATCCAATTCATCCAGGTCTGCTTCTTCCGGACGCAGGCTTTCCAAAACTTCCTGCTCGTTCTGCTGAGCCACCAATTGAACGCGCATCACTTTTTCGATCGCATCAGACTTGATGGTGTTGTTCAGGGTTTCAAAGGCTTTGAACGCCTCTTTTTTGTACTCGATCAAAGGATCTTTCTGAGCGTAACCACGCAAAGAGATACCCTCTTTCAGTTTGTCGATCACGTACAAGTGGTTTTTCCAGTGATGATCGATGCTTTGAAGAAGGATCATTTTCTGAACCTGTTCAAAGAACGGACCCATGGAATTTTTCTGACGATCCCAAACTTCTTTCACGCCGGATTTCACGCCGTCTGTGACAGTTTCAGTGTTCACCGCCATAGTCGTGAAATCGATTTTGAAACCGAAGCTTTGTGCCAGGGAGTTATTAAGACCTTCCAGGCTCCACTCTTCTTTTTTGCCGCCTTCAGGAATGTGAGTGTCCAAAAGATTGGAAACAACATCACCCAGCCAGTCCAAAGTGGTTCTTTCGATTTCCTGACCTTCCAGAACCTTGCGGCGCATGCCGTAGATCGCGTTTCTCTGTGCATTCATCACAGAGTCGTATTCCATCAGGTTTTTACGGATATCAAAGTTGTGGCCTTCGACCTTGCGCTGAGCGCCTTCGATCGCGTTGGTCACCATTTTTGCTGTGATTGGTTCATCTTCAGGGATGTTCAGCATTTCCATGATCTTCTGGATGCGCTCACCGTTGAAGATTCTCATCAATTTGTCTTCCAGGGACAGATAGAATCTGGATTCGCCCGGATCACCCTGACGACCGGAACGACCACGCAACTGGTTGTCGATACGGCGGGATTCGTGACGTTCAGTACCGATGATGTACAAACCACCGACAGAGCGAACTTCCGCGCGCTCCGCTTCGACCTGAGGTTTGATTTTCAGAACCGCTTCCGCGAATTCCGGAGAATCATCGTTACCCACCTGCGCTTTTGCCAGCATGTCGGCGTTACCGCCCAGCATGATGTCAGTACCACGACCGGCCATGTTGGTGGCGATGGTCACTGCACCCTTACGACCCGCCTGAGCGATGATTTCCGCCTCGCGTTCGTGGTGTTTCGCATTCAGAACTTCGTGCTTAACGCCTTCTTTGCGCAGGAAAGAACTTAAAGCTTCGGATTTTTCGATGGATTCAGTACCCACCAGAATCGGCTGACCCTTGGCCATACGTTCTTTGATGTCGGCAGTGATGGCTTTGAACTTCGCCTTTTCAGACTTGTAAACCACGTCTTCCTGATCGGCCCGCTGAATCGGACGGTTGGTCGGAATCACGTTCACGTCAAGATTGTAGATTTTTTTGAACTCGACAGCTTCAGTATCAGCTGTACCCGTCATGCCCGACAGTTTGTCGTACATACGGAAGTAGTTCTGGAAGGTGATGGTCGCCAAAGTCTGATTCTCAGACTTAACTTCAACGCCTTCTTTGGCTTCGATGGCCTGGTGCAGACCATCGCTCCAGCGACGACCCGGCATCAAACGACCGGTGAATTCATCAACGATCACGATCTCGCCGTCTTTGATCATGTATTCCACATCAAGACGATACAGATAGTGAGCTTTCAAACCCTGATACACGTGGTGCAGGATCTCGATGTTTTGAGGATCGTAAAGATTGGAAAGACCCATCAGCTCTTCGACTTTCGCGTTTCCGGCGTCAGTCAGGGAAGCTGTTTTGGATTTTTCCTCCATGTTGAAATGAACATCGCGCTTCAGGTGCGGGATGATCTGATTCACAGCATAGTATTTGTCCGTGGAGGATTCCGCAGGACCGGAAATGATCAGCGGGGTACGCGCTTCATCGACCAGAATGGAGTCGCACTCATCGACGATGGCATAATAGTGAGGTCTTTGAACATAGTCGTTCAAATCAAACTTCATGTTGTCGCGAAGATAATCAAAGCCCAGTTCGTTGTTTGTGCAGTAAGTGATGTCACAAGCATACATCTGTTTGCGCTGCTGATCGTTCAGACCGTGAACGATGATACCAGTGGTAAGACCCAGCCAGCCGTAAAGACGACCCATGTGTTCGGCATCACGACGAACCAGGTAATCATTCACAGTTACTACGTGCACACCACGGCCAGTAAGAGCGTTCAGATAAACCGGCAGTGTTGCCACCAGGGTTTTACCTTCACCCGTTCTCATCTCGGCGATGTTGCCGCGATTCAGAACATAACCACCGATCAACTGAACGTCATAGTGGCGCATTCCCAATACACGCTTAGAGGCTTCACGGCAGACCGCAAATGCTTCCGGCAGGATATCGTGAACTGTTTCGCCTTTCTTCAGACGCTCTTGAAATTCAGGAGTCTTGGCTTTGAGTTGATCATCCGTAAGAGCTGCCATCTGAGGTTCCAGGGCATTGATACGATCCACAGTAGGCTGGATCTTTTTCATCTCACGGTCGTGCTTCGTTCCGAACATTTTTGTCAAAATTTGTGTAACCATAGCCTATGAGGATAGACCCAAATTGACATAAGCGGCAAGGTAAGGGGGCAATTTCTGGATGCGTCATTGACGCGATTTTACTAAGTATTTCTAAGACTTTCTTATGAGGCGACCTCGACTAAAGCCTTAAACTATCGCAATGAAAATTGAACCTGACGAAGCCCCTCGTAAGCGGCGATCGCCACACTGGTAGCCAGATTCAGGCTACGCGCGCCCTCACCGATCATGGGAATGGTGACGGTTTGTTCCGGGTGCTTTTGCAGGAATTCAGGATCAAGACCCTTCGTTTCTTTACCAAAAACGAACCAATCTCCGGATTGATACTGAGGTTCAAAATAGGTGCGCTGGGTCTTGGTGGTGAAAAGCCAGATGCGGGATGGATCTTCGACGTGTTTCCACCAGTCCTCGAAGGTTTCGTGGCGATACCACGTCAGGTGAGGCCAGTAATCCAGCCCCGCCCGCTTCAAGTTGGTGTCGTTGATCTCAAAGCCCATCTTTCCCACAATGTGCAGTTCGCAGTTGGTACCAACACACGTGCGCCCGATATTTCCGGTGTTTTGCGGGATTTCGGGCTCGATAAGAACAATGCGGAAAAGTTTCTGAGAATTAAGCAAGGTGTCTGTAAACCTCTTGGCCCAGTTTGGACAGCGCCAGTCGACGACCTTTATCGACGATCAGCTCAAGATTCATCAGCTCGCGATAGAGCGTCAAATCAATCGGTACAATCTCCCGGCCAGAGGAGCGACCCAGTCTCTGAATATAAGTGACCTGCTTGTCACTCAGTTTGGAAGTCAGCACCGGCTGTTCTTCCATGGAGCGTCTCCAGTCGCCGCCTGAAATCACGGTGGCATTCACCGGCAGCTTCAGAGGATTCAGGAAATAGATCCAAGCTTTCACCGGAGCGGACATGCCTTCCGGATGCACTTCGATCTCTTCTCTGGAGTAAAGGCTCTTGTCCGGATCCAGGCGATTGTAGCCGTGGAATTCATCCATCAGGCTCAGCAATAGATCGGATCCCTTAAGCTCAATCAGTTGTCCCGGAACCAGGTCAGATCCCCCTTTGACCATCGCCGGGAAACCCACTTTCAAGCGGTAGGCTGTCGCCTTAACCCTTGCAAATACTGAAGATTCCACGAAATTCTGGATCTTGCCGAAATGGACCATGCCCTCGCAAAAAGAACCGTAAACGAAAAAACGCGTTGTAGTCATTATCCCCCCCGAGTACGACAACAAAGTTTGATTTTCCGAAAATGAGGTCCCGTGTGTACCAAAAACCACATGGCACCGCAAGCCGCATTGGCAGCGCTTTTTCTTTTTTTCCAAGGAGTGACACTTACTGGTCTGCGTTATTACGAAATTAAAAAAAATAAATGACCTTTCTAGTTTTTGCATTCCTGAGTTCCTTTGCTATCCTTTTGAAAATCCAAATTTAGAAGTTCGTTTTCCCGAACAAAGAAGTAGATGAAAAAAATTGAGGCAATCATAAAACCCTTCAAGCTTGATGATGTGGTCGATGCTCTCTCAGAGGTCGGCGTTGAGGGGATCACTGTCTCAGAAGTTCGTGGTTTCGGTCGGCAAAAAGGGCGCACTGAAGTTTACAAAGGCGCCGAATACGTTGTCGATTTTCTTCCAAAGATAAAAATTGAAGTGGTTCTTCCCTCAGCGCTGGTTGACAGCGCGGTGGAAGCCATTCGCAAAACAGCTCACACAGGCAAGATTGGTGACGGCAAAATCTTCGTGCTTCCTGTGGACTCAGCCCTTCGCATCCGCACCGGTGAGAAGGACGAGCAGGCTCTTTAGATTATGCTTTTTTAACCCCCCAGGGAGGCTCACGATGACCGGTAAAGATGTTTTGAAGTTCGCCAATGAAAAAGGCGCCAAGATGGTGGATCTGAAGTTCTGCGATATGCTCGGAACCTGGCAGCACCTGACTGTGCCTTTGCACCAACTGACTGCTGAAGCTTTTGAAGAAGGCTACGGCTTTGACGGAAGCTCCATCCGCGGCTGGAAAGGCATCGAAGAGTCAGACATGATCATCATGCCGGATCCATCCACTGCAATGATGGACCCGTTCATGCAGGTTCCAACCTTGTCCTTGATCTGCGATGTCTGCCTTCCTGAAACACTTCAAGCCTACAACCGTGACCCTCGCCAAGTTGTGAAAAAAGCCATTGCTTACATGCAGTCCACCGGTATTGCTGACACGGCTTACTTCGGTCCGGAAGCGGAGTTCTTCATCTTTGATGACATTCGTTACGAACAAACCAACAACTCTGCCTTCTATATGATCGACAGTGACGAAGCTGTCTGGAACACCGGACGCGACGAGGGCGGTAAAAACCTGGGTTACAAAATCCGCCCTAAAGAAGGTTACTTCCCGGCCCTGCCGACAGATTCCCAGCAGGATCTAAGAACCGAAATCTGCCTTGAGCTTGAAAGATGCGGCATGCAAGTGGAACGTCATCACCACGAAGTTGCCTCCAGCCAGGGTGAGATCAACTTCCGCTTCGACACCGCTCTGAATATGGGCGACAAGATGATGTGGTTCAAATACATCGTGAAAAACGTGGCGAAACGCTACGGTAAAACTGTGACCTTCATGCCAAAACCGATCTTCGGCGACAATGGTTCCGGCATGCACATCCATATGTCCCTGTGGAAAGACGGAAAAAACCTGTTTGCTGGCAATAAATACGCAGGCCTTTCTGAAATGGCTTTGTACTATATCGGTGGTGTTTTGAAACACGCTCCGGCTCTTTGCGGTATCATCAACCCGACAACCAACTCTTACAAGCGTCTGGTTCCGGGCTTTGAAGCTCCGACAAAACTGGCTTACAGCTTCAAAAACCGTTCTGCGGCAATGCGTATCCCGAACTCCGGTCCAAATCCGAAGGCAAAACGCATTGAATTCCGTACTCCAGATCCATCTGCCAACATTTACCTGGCGGAAGCAGCCATCCTGATGGCGGGTCTTGACGGTATCATCAACAAGATCAACCCAGGTGATCCACTGGACAAGGACATCTACGGCCTGCCTCCTCAAGAAGCAGCGGCGATCCCTTCTGTTCCGGGCACTTTGGAAGAAAGCTTGAATCATCTGATGAAAAACTGCAGCTTCCTGAAAAAAGGCGATGTTTTCACGGATGACTTGATCGAAACCTGGGTTCAGTACAAAATCGACAAAGAAGTGCGTCCGGTTCAGCAAAGACCGGTTCCCTACGAGTTCCATTTGTACTACGATTGCTAATCGCGCCCCCCGCCACGCGGAGGATGTGGTGCGAGCTTGCTCGCACCACTGGACTAGATTCAGTATTTAGATAAGGAAAGAATATGGCATCTGACGACGTAAGAAATTTTATGGGCTATCTGTGGATCCGAAAGGAAGATGGACTCATCACTATCGGTATCAACGAAGACGGTCTTGAAGACTTCGAATCCATTTCTTCTGTGGACTTGCCTGCAGAAAATGAACAGGTCGAAGAAGATGTTGTGATCGGCACTTTGGAAACTGACGACGGGCCACTGGACATCTACACTCCGGTTTCTGGAACTGTGGTGGAAGTGAACTCTCAGGTTATTGACGATCCATCTTTGATCATGGAAGACCCTTATGAAGAGGGCTGGTTGATCCGCATCGAGGCTGACGAAGAAGCTGATGAGGACGATGAAGACGAAGATGATGACGACGACGATGATGATGATGAAGACGACGATTACGAAGATGAGGACGAAGACTAGTCCTTCAGATCAAGCCCCGGACAACCGGGGCTTTTTTTATTTCTTAAATCAATGCCAGGTGGTTCCCTTCGGAGCCATACGATCCAGTTTTCTGGCCGTCAACCAGGCTCCGATCACAAACGCCGCCCCGATCAGAATGTGCACGATATGATCGGCAGTTCCCAGTTCAAGATATCCTGGAATCAAACGCCACCAGAAGGAATCATAGTCCATCATTGGCGGAATCATCGTGGTGTTGGAGCCGAACAAGAACCCGGCAAGCCCCAGCATTCCATAGATAGCCCCAAAGATGTAACTGAAGCGCTCGGCTGAAATCAGTGAATTATTCACCCCAAACCACAGTGCTGCCACACCCGAGAAGATGTGTACCAAGTTATGGGTCCAGCCCAGATGCATTCCAAACAAGTTTGGCAAAACAAAGCCCGCCATTCCGACCAGCACAAAAGCCACGCCCACAACCATACACACCCACTGTGCGGGCGAAGTTTCGCTTTCAGCCAGCACCACAGGTTTTTCTTCAGGGCGTTGTATGGTTTTCGAGACTTTCTCTTGTTTAGGAATCTGTTTGGGTGTTTTTTCAAAGTTCGATCTTTGCGGTTCCATAAGATGCTCCTTTGTTTTAACAGCACCATTATCCGCCTTCACGAAGCCCTTCGGCAGAAGACTTATGGAATTTTGACAAGATTCATGAACCAAACTGCGATTCAACAGGAATCCGGTGACCCTCTTTGGACCTTCTGCTAAATTCCGTCCATGTCTGCAAGGTTTGAGAATCTGATTTTATACGCAATTTGCACCCTGATCTGGGGATCCACCTGGCTTGTTATCACCTTCCAGATTGATGCGGCATCACCGGTGACTTCGGTGTTCTGGCGCTTTTTGCTGGCGGCAGGATTGTTGTGGGCCTTCTGCCTTTGGAAAAAACAAAACCTGAAGTATTCCAAAAAAGATCATCTGCTGTTCGCGGGCCAGGGTGTTTTGATGTTTTCCATCAACTATATGCTGACCTATACCGCTGAAACCATGATCAGTTCCGGAATGGTGGCATTAAGTTTCACTGCACTGGTTTATTACAACATGTTCGGCATGCGCCTGTTCTTTAAAAAACCCATCACACCCAATGTGATCTGGGGATCACTTCTGGGTGGTGTGGGGATCATCTTTATTTTCCTGAACGAGATTCTGAATTTTGATCCCAGCTCAAAAACCATCTGGGGTCTTTTGGTGGGGTTCCTGGCAACCCTGTCGGCATCCTTGGGAAATATGGTTGCGCAAAAAAGCTATCAGCAAAAAATTCCAGTGGTGGTCACCAACACCTGGGGCATGCTTTACGGCAGCCTGTTCACTTTGGTCATCGCCTTGTTTTTGGGGCATGATCTAAGCATCCCGCTGAATGCGCGTTTCCTTGGCGCCCTTTTCTATCTGGCTTTGTTCGGATCAGTGATTGCTTTTGGTGCCTATCTGTCGCTGGCTGGCAGAATTGGAGCGGAGAAAGCCGCCTATACCAGCGTGCTTTCTCCGGTGATTGCTCTGACACTTTCCAGCTTCTTTGAGAACTTCCAGTGGACGCCTTACATCGTCCTTGGTGTGGTTCTGTGCCTGCTGGGAAATGTGCTGACGCTTACCAAGCGGGCGGGTTGATTCCCGGAGGAAGGAAGAACACCCCCACTTGGAACATGATGGAAATCGTCTTGTCTGTTGTCTTTCTTAAATCCCGGCCCTGCGGGGCGCCGTTATCCACGATGATCAAACCGTCATTGCTGCCTGAAATATAAGTGTGCCCCGGAGTATATCCAGCACCGTTCATCATGATCGCACCCAGAATCGGTTTGTACTTTGTGGAATCCCAGGCAATCCAGCCGGCCTTATAAAGCGCCATGGAATAGTTCACCACGGCGGCAGTGCTGGACCAGATCAACTGATTGCCTTTGGTCTTATTAAAGTCATCCGTCACGCGATACCCCGCGCGCTGATAAGCCTGGCGCAAAAGCTCTGACTGAAATTCAGCACAAGGCACATTCGAAAAACCGTGACGAACCGCTGTGCCCTGAGTCGCAATACTCCAAGCACCGGTGGTCGTGATCACCCCTGATTTTTCAAAGTCGATGGATCTTTGGGTGGCGATGGATTTATCCACCATCAGGTACGATTTCGGCGTGGCCACTTCGCGGTTCACCGCTTTTTGCAATTCTGCGAATATGCTCTGATACTTTTCACGCTGAGCGGTCGTCATTGAAGCCGGATCGAGGCCCTTGTTCAGTTTCACACCAAAACGTTTGGTGACCGAGGTGACGTAATTGAATTTGGGCTTTCCGTTCGGCTGATAGTGCTTCAAAAAGCCTTCTCCGGCCGTGGCTGCCTGAACCACGGCAAAGTTTCCTTCGGTGCCTTCCAGGTTTCCGACAATCGAAGCAAACACAAACAGTCCACCCGAAGTTTTGTTGATTTCATCAATCTTGCTTTGTGGGAACTGCGATTTAAACGCGTTGGTCACCGACACAATCTTCACCGGATACAAGAAACCAGTGCTGGATCTTTCCAGCGCCCCGCTGGAAGTGCGGTAATCCAGATGTTTGACTTCATAGTTGGACGGAACTTCGATTTGAGTTCCCGCAGGCAGTTCCACTTTGTTTTCAAGGATGCCGGATTTTTCATAACGCAAAGTCATCGCCTGATTTAGCAACAGCTTCTGACTGGTCACAGTACTGCCACTGCCCGGGCCGGTATCGCCACCGGCTTCTTCCGGAGCTTCCACATCTGTGGTCGGCGGAACGATCGATGCACTTTCATTGCCGGTTTCATCAATGGCTGGGAAATCGTTTGCTGGCGCACATGCCGCCAGGGTCAAAAGTGCTGCCAACAGACCTGACAACGATAGCAACTTGGTGATTTTTGTGGTTCCTACCATGGGACCTCCGTTCACAGAGGTCTTCGGTCGACTCACATTAGGAATTTAATCTTTTTTCTGGTGTAAAAACTTTTTTCATCAGGTTGTCCACAAGTGTGCAAATTGTGAATGAAACAACCACGAGGCTTGTTTGTTTACAGGCCTCAGGCCCTGCTACCAAAGCTTGGATTCGATGGACAGATAAACGAACACACCGCGCTCATGTTCCACCGCAGAAGGCCCCAGTCCCAGCAGGGCTCCCACGCCCGGAACGATCTCGGTTTCTTCACCGACATCAAAGGCCGTGCGAATTCCGGGCACCACATAATAAGTCTGCTCGGTAGCTTTGGCGTCTTGGGAAACAACCACTTCGTTGCTGTTCATGACGAACTCACACAAAAGATTTGTTTTTGGGGTGACGTTATAAATCACGCTGGTTCCGAAATTAAATCCAAACACGGTGGCTGTATCGCCTGCCGAATTTTTCGCATCCGGCGTGAATGTGAATCCGGCATTCCAATGATTGGTCCATCGATCGCTCAGGGTGACAGAGACCGCCTGATTAAACTGAAAGCCCGCAACCCCGCTGCCAAAGCCTTTTTTATAGTCGCCAGTGGGAACAATCAGCGTGAATCTGGGTGCGATCGCAATCAGGTCCGTATTCATAAGCTGATAACGATAGTTCAGAAGAACATCCCCGATATTGGTGTCGTCTTCCGCCCCATTCAGTTTCATCACCGGAATCACATAGGAAAACTGGTGATCCATGCTTCCCATGGGAATTTCGTTGGTAAAGTTGTAAGTCCATTCGTTGGAAGGATCCATGTACTGATAAGACTGGATGAATTGCACCACGCCTGGATCCTGATTGTAAGCCTCTTCAATCAGAAACGAATTGTCTTTAACGACTTCCGCGGCCTGAGCAGTCCATGAAGCCACAACGGCCCAGACAACGATGACATTTCTAAGCAATGACATGAGATTCCCCTTTATACTTTGATAATTCTTTCGGAAGAGTCCGAAGAAATCCAACGGAAGGTAATCCCCTGCTTTAAAACAGTATACGACAAAGTGCCTTAAGGATGATGGACATCAGGTCGTACGGCGACTGCGCCACACCATCGAAACAAATGTAAGCGCGCCCAACAGATAACAATAATGAATACTTCCGGCCAGATCCATCGGCGAAATTTTTGCCATCTGACTGGCCAGCAGAATCTGCGCTCCATAGGGAATCACCCCTTGGACTACACAGGAATATATATCCAGAATACTTGCACTGCGTGCCGGGGGAACGCCTTCGGCCTTGGAAACCTCGCGGGCCAGGTCCCCGGTGATGATAATGGCGACCGTATTATTGGCGACGGCAAAGTTTGCCAAAGACACCGAAAGGGCAATGCTGAATTCTGACCACATTTTTTCCAGCCGCGCATTTCGGAACTGCATCTTCTTAAGCAAGGACTTCAGGGTCTGAATGCCCCCTTGCTCTTTCATCATCTGGCCCAGGCCACCCATGACCATTGAAAGCAGAAAAATCTCCTGCATTTCTTTAAAGCCAGCATAGATGTCCTGGCCCAGGCGCAAAACAGTGTAATCGGCAAAGAACAATCCCAGTGCTCCGGCCAAAACTATTCCCAACATCAGCACCAAGAATACATTCATACCCAACAAAGCAAGAATCAAAACCACCGCGTACGGCAGAGCTTTGTAAAGCTCTGCCGAATTCACCGGCACTGCGGTTCCTGATTTTACCGTGAAATACAGAAGAATCATTGTCAGAACAGCCGCCGGCAGACTGATGGCGAAGTTCACCCGGAACTTGTCACGCATCGAAGCCCCTTGCGAACGTGTGGCGGCAATCGTGGTATCGGAAATAAAGGACAGGTTGTCCCCGAACATGGCGCCTCCGACAAGCGCACCAAACACCAGGGTCTTATCCAGGCCTCCAGCAGAGGAAAGCCCCAGGGCAATCGGAGCTAAGGCAGAAATAGTTCCCATCGAGGTTCCAATCGCCGTTGAAATCAGCGCTGCCAGGAAAAAGAAACCTGGAATCATCAGGCTTTCGGGAATCACCTGCAATCCCCAGTAAATCGTGGCATCAACTCCGCCAATGGCCTTCACCACGGAACCGAACGCCCCCGCCAACAAATAGATCATGCACATCGTAAGAACGTTAAAATCCCCAAGGCCTTGCATGAATGTTGTCAACTTTCGGTCAAAGGTTCCCTTCATAAGAACGAAAGCCAGAATCACCGCCGGTAATGTAGCGACCGGAGAAGGCAATTGATAGAAAGCGAAGTCCACTCCCTGCCACAGATAATAGAATCCACTTCCCAAAAAGACCGTAATGAAGGTCAGCAGTGGAAGAAAGGGTCTCATGCCTACTCCGTTCGTTTGATGATGTGATATCCAAATCGGGTGCGCACTGCCTGCGGGGTTGTCTCGTTCACTTTCAGAGCAAAAGCCGCCTCTTCAAAAACCTCGTCCATGCGGCCTTCGGCGAAAACGCCCAAATCCCCCCCAGCACGGGCCGAAGGACACTGAGAATACTTCCGCGCCAGTTCTTCAAAAGTCTTTCCACTTTTCAGCGCACGCAGAATGTCTTCGGCTTCATACTGATGTTTTACCAAAATATGACTGGCTCTGATTTTCATACTGTCCCTTTTAATTTGACGATCACTCAAAGGTTCCTTAAGGTCGTAAATGTGAAGTTCACTTTATTTCTGCTTCTTTTCAGTTTTTCCGCATGGGCAAAACCTGTGGAAGTCCATGTCGGTGGTTATGAATTTCCACCTTATGTGATCAACTCCAGCGGCCGCTACGAAGGCCTGACGCTGGACTTTATCGCATTACTAAACAAAAAGCAGAGCAAGTATCAATTCATCTTTGTACCTACGACGTCCACCCGAAGATACCACGATATGAAATCCGGGCGATATCAAATCATTGCTTTTGAGAGCAAATCCTGGGGTTGGGGCAACGAGCAGGTCGACACCAGTAAGATCTTCCGCTTTGGCGCTGAGGTCTTTGTCGCCAACAAAGAACGCGCCAAGGATCAAAATTTCTTCAACGAACTTAAGGGCAAAACCATCAAGGGCATGCAGGGCTACCACTATGGTTTCCTGGGACTGTCCACCAGCAACAAAGCCTTAAAAGGATTCAACGTTGAATTCACCAACACTCCCGACGGCAACATCCGCTCGGTCGTGATGAAACGTGCCGACATTGCCGTCATTGCCAAAGAATATCTGGATATTTATCTAAGCAAACATCCTGATGATCGTGACAAGATTCTGGTTTCCAAAAAGCCCGATCAGCTTTACGAATTAGGTGTTTTAATCAGCCGCGAAAAAAGCCCTATTTCCACCGTGGAAATGAACCGTCTGATTGATTTGGTACTGACTGATGGCTCCTGGCCAGCCCTGCTGAAAAGCAAAGGCATCAGCGAACACAAGCTTTAATCTTTTCCTTCGTCCCCGAAAATCAAATCCACTTTCAGATAAAGCGTCATGACCGGGGCAAAGTCATCTTTGCGGGCCCAGGCGATTTCGGGCGTGGTTTTCAGGTAAATCCAGTCGATGCTGGTTCTTTGCGTGTAAGTTGACGACAGCACCAGACTGTCGCCGTAAAGGGAATAACCTTCCATCTTGGTGTTAAAACGGAAGTCATAGGACAAAGCCGAATCCGCAGTGAAGGTCTGAATCAACGACGGCCCGTGATGAGTTCCGAATCGTTCATTGGTCATCGCCCAATTGGCTTCGTTGATAAATCGAAATAGCAAATCACGATTGAAAGCATAATCCGTGGTCAAAGACGTGGTTTCTTCCCATTCGTCTTTTTTGGACCAGCGGAACTCCTCATAGAACGAGTTTTCAAAGATTCCCAGCAGGAAGTTTCGGCGCAGACGCAGCTTCACAAAGTAATTCACCGGAATGGTCACAACCAATCCCGCCTCGGTGTTCAGATCCCAGTACCGCTGGGCCTGTTCCTCGGTATCCAGACCGCTTTCCTCGCCGGTGTCTTTACGCGAGAAGTATTTGTCCCGGATGCTTTTTTCCCACTTCTGAAAGTTCGGCAAATAAAGATTTAAAGATGTCGACATGTCCTCGGAACCCAATTCGCCGTCACGGACATAATAGGTCTGCGACACGCGCAGGGTACTGGTATTACGGGCGTCATCTGCACGGGTGTTTCCGAATAAAGCATCGACGCTTTCAGAAAGACGGATCACTCGATTGGACAAACTCGCTCGAGTGTCTTCAAGATAAACCCTGCCCACGGCCATGGATTCCTGAACGACGCCGGGTTTTGGCTGTGTGGGCGGATTTTGAGGTTCTTCGGCATAAACCGGACTGACTAGAAATAAACAAAAAAGAACCGAAAACAACCTCATGGAATCAGGTTAAGGGGCCCACTCACGATTGTCATTACAGGAATCAGCCACTTAACGTGGAACGCCATGGGTCGCTATTACGCCCCGATTATGATTATTTATGAGGGTGAGAAAAGTATCCCTGGATGTCCGACAATTTGCCCTGCCCTGCCCTCGACGCGGAAGCATCGAGCTGCATTCCGGCTATGGCGCCCCTCCGATGAGCGGGCAGGAAATCCATATGGCCATTCAGCGCCGCCGGCAGCGCGAGTTTGACGACTATACTCCGGAAAAGAAAATGAGCTGGGTTTTTGAGGCCGGGCCTTATGAATTCCATATTTCCGGACGTGCCGATGGCATCACTGAAAACCCGGTGCAGATTGAAGAGATCAAAACTGCTTTTGATGTCGAAGAACTTTGGCGCAAGCTTCGTGCTGATGACAATCATCCCTACATCTGGCAGCTGCGCACGTATGGATACTTTCACTACAAGGAAACCGGGCGCATTCCGTTTTTGAATCTGCATCTGGTTTCTTCACGCAATTTCAAATCCATGGATCTGCGCGTGGAGCTGGACATCGCCCACTATGAATTGTGGCTGGCTTTGCGCCTGGATGAACTGGTTGAAGAAACCAAGGTCAAAGAAAAGCTTTTCAAAGCCCGTCAGAAAATGGCGGAAGAAATGTCCTTCCCGTTTGCGACCCCGCGGCCCGGTCAGCGCGAGCTGATTGAAAGCATCGAAGCCCAGGTGGCCGATGAACACCCGTTGCTGGTGCAGGCCCCGACGGGCCTTGGAAAAACCGTGGGTGTGCTTTATCCCAACTTGAAGGACTCTTTGTCGCGCGGGCAAAAGACCGTTTATGTGACTCCGAAAAACTCACAGCACATCGTCGCTGAAGAAGCGGTGGAAAAACTGCAGGAACAAGGCAGTAAGATCCGTTCTTTGACCCTGACGGCAAAAAGCAAAATGTGCCTGAAGGCGGAAACCCTGTGCAATCCGGGTTATTGCGAATTTGCGCGCGAATACTACACCAAACTTGCCGAGCACGATCTGGTGAACAAACTTTCCAAAAAGCGCACACTGACTCAGGAAAAGCTTGTCGAAATGGGCAAAGAGTTCGAAGTCTGCCCGTTTGAACTTTCCGTCGAAGCCATCGAGCGTGCTGACGTCGTGATTGGTGATTACAACTATGCCTTCGCCCCGCGCAGTCTGCTGGGCCGTCTTTCCGAACCTTTACTGGAAGCCGGCGAAAAACCCAATCTGGTGATTGATGAAGCTCACAATCTGCCCAGCCGGGCGCAGGACTATTTCTCGCCATCTTTGAGTGTGCAGGAACTGGATATTCTGGAAGGTGATTTCACAAAGCTGCCGCCGACGTTTTCTTTGCAAGCCGGGTCCTTGATCCGCAAAGCCAAGTCGCTGATACAAGAGTATGGCGAAGACGGCGGTTCCCGCAAAGTCGACATTGATATTGAACCTTTCCTGGATCATGAGCGTTCGATTCGCGCCCTGACCACGGAATACCTTGAAAGCGAAACCGAAATCATCACCCGTGATCCGATGCTGCGCCTGATGAATCTGTGGAGCGACTTTATTGCCGCCCTGGAATACAGGGGGCCGGAATTCTTTACGACTTATCAAAACAGCCGTTTCACGGAAATGCTGAAAGTCACCTGTTGCGATGCCTCTGAGCAGCTAAAGATCGCCTATAAGCAGTTTAAGAACGTCGTGGCATTTTCAGCGACCCTGAAACCATTTACTTACTATCAGGAACTTTTGGGGTTTGATCTGGAAAGCTCCAAAACCCTGGAATTCCAGTCACCATTCAGCCCTGAAAACCGTCAGTTGATGATCATCCCGCAGATTTCAACTAAACTGAGCGACCGCGTGGTCAGTTCGGGCAAAGTGGCCGAGGTCATTTCCCGGGTCACACGCGTGAAGGCTGGAAACTACATTGCCCTGTTCCCAAGTTTTGAGTTTTTAGCACAAGTTGAAAAACAACTGCAGGTGCCGCATCTGCGTGTGCTTCGCCAGGAACGCGACATGAAGCAGCTGGATGTGCAAATCTATCTGGAAGAACTGAAAGCCGCCAACGAACCTATCTTGTTGTTAGGTGTGCAAGGCGGTGTGTTTTCTGAAGGGGTCGACTTCCCGGGCGACATGCTGATCGGGGCCTTTGTCATTGGACCGGCGTTACCCAGCTTTGATTTTGAGCGTGAACAGATTCGCACTTACTTTGACGGCCGCTATGGCAAAGAAAACGGTTTTAACTATACCTATGTATATCCAGCCATGGCCAAAGCCATTCAGTCGGCAGGCCGGGTGATCCGATCTGAAACCGACAAGGGTGTGATCATCCTGATGGACAGCCGCTTCTTGAATCCGGTTTACGCCGAAGCCATGCCCCAAGGCTGGTTTAAGGACAGCCCGCGTGAACTGGTGTCGCAAAAAATTCTGGCTGACCTTGAAACCTTCTGGAAAAACAGCGAAGCGCCATGCTCTTAAAAGATCTTCCTGTTTTCTTTTTGGACTTACAAACCACGGGTGCCAAGCCCGGCGCTGCCGACATTCTGGAAGTGGCTTGGTCATTGTCTGACAAAGACGAAGTTCACAGCATGCTTTCCGCGCAAGCCGAGGACCGCCCGGTGCCTCGCCGCATTTTATCCCTGACCGGGATCGCCGCGGAAGAACTTGAAAGTGCGATACCACTGGCTAAAATCTTTGAACGCCTGTATCTGGATATTCAAGATCGTCCGGCGGTGATTCACTTTGCCCAGTTTGAAAGACCCTTTCTGAAAGCGGCCTTTGAAACTTTTGAGCGCAGCGAATTCCCAATCATCTGCACCCATGAAATTGCCAAACGACTTTTCCCCAACCTGCCTGCACGTGGAATCAAGGGACTTGCCGGATACTTTGGTCATGCTTCGGGTGAATTCAAGCGCGGCGCAAGCCACGTTGAAGCGACGAAAATTATCTGGCAACACCTGGTGAAAGAACTTGAGGCCAAGGGCATTTCAACTTTCGTGGATATGCAGACCTGGTTATCCACCGAAGCCCCGAAGAAACGCACCAAGTATGAGTACCCAATGGCCAAGGAAAAACGCCTGAACCTGCCGAAGGTGCCGGGTGTGTACCGCTATGTCTCGCAATGGGGTGAAATCCTTTACGTCGGCAAAGCCACCTCCCTGCATGACCGGGTGAACAGTTATTTCCGTGGGCAAAAAGGAAGAGACTCTTTCAAGCTTGAGATGCTGACTCAAGCCTATGATCTGATCGTGACAGAATGCCGGACACCACTTGAATCCGCTTTGCTTGAAACCGACGAGATCAAAAAATACAACCCTCGCTATAACATCAGCTTGAAAGCTGGAGAACGCGGTTTGGTCTTCTTTAGCCGCGACTTCACCTCGATGAGTCCGGAACAGGATGACGAACACAATATCGGACCTTTTTCGAACGCCTTGGTTTTTGATTCTATCCTGAAACTGAATGAATCACTGACTTCGGAGGAACAGAGCTTCAACCCCGAAATGTTCTTTGAACCTTTGGATGCAGAGCTTTTGAAATCCGGTTTTGCTCTTTTCTGCGAGCGTTTGGGAAAAAGCCCGGATGTGTTTAAGTCCTTAAGGTCTATTTTTGCGCAAGGTTTGATCTTTGTGAAAAATGCCCCTGACGAGGAAGAAGACACCGAGCTTAGCGCGGAACAGGAACCAGAATCTGCCGAAGCCGTTAGCGATACCGCCGAAGACGTCGAGATCGAACTTACATCCGAAGACATCGCTGACAAATTTGAACGGCACTTTAAACGGGCGGCGCACGCCTATTTGCGCGCCCGCCGTATGACAAAGCTTTTAAACTGCGACATCGAATACTCACTCAGCGCCAAGGGTAAAAAATTCCAACTCCACTTGCGCGGTGGATATCCGACCCCAGAGCCCACCCTCCAAGAGCGCAACACCTGGAGCGGGCATTCCGTAGACACCTATGACCGCATGGCCGTTCTGCTGACCGAACTGGAACGAGTTCGCAGCAAAAATGGCCAGGTTTCAGTCCAGCGGAAATATTGAACTTCGAGTCCGATTCTGTAGCAAAATAGGACACCATTTCTAAAACGAAATACAAATTGGTCGGAATTTCTCCTCACGAAAGGGAACTTTTGCCCCGAAATTTGGGCTGTTTTTCGTCAGAACGATTTTAGGCTGTGCTCGCAGTTGGAGCCGATCCTGCATTAGTCATTCAACAGATACCAAGGGGTTGTAGAATGATGAACAAACAAATCTCAAAAGAAAATTGGAAGAGTTTAAAAGCCGAGCTGCGTGCAGCGTGGGATGAACTGTCCATGGAAGAAATCGAAAGCACCCACGGAAGCATCAAAGCCATCTTCGGATTGGTTCAACAGAAATGCGAACTTCACGAAGAAGAAGTGAAATCCAAACTGATGACTTTACTAAAAAAGTACGAGTATCCACCGACTCGTTTCCAAAAAATTTCCTAACAAACGGTTTGTGTCACCTCCATGACGCATCCTAGGGGTCCCTCTGTTTCCTGCATTCTTCAGAGGGACCCCGACTCCTCTCCCGTATAATCACAATCAGAAAATCACAACAAGGAGAAACACCATGAAGAAGAATCTGATGGTTCTATTTGCCGGCCTATTGATCGCGACAGGCATTTCCACTCTGGCTCAAGCCCAGACTGCTGAAGACATAAAAAACGGAACAAATAACGTAAAGCTCTTGTTGGGCTCCACTCAAGCCGCGGTAAACTTTGGCGTTGAGTACGAGCGCCGTACTGGCACTTTCGGGTTGGGCGCCATGCTCATGCACTCCACGAAAAACTCGGATGCGAACAAACCCGAAAGCACCACCCTGGGCGCCTTTGTGGCGTCTCACCTGTATGACCAGAATGATCTGGATCTTTACATTTCGCCAGGGGTGGCGGTGACCAACATGGATCAGATTCAAACATCCGGAGATGATGAAACCCTGTTTGGACCGACTTTGAATATTGGAGCGACCTACACCATCAATCCAACTTGGGGTGTGGGTTTCGAGTACCTGACGATCTATAACTGGTTCAGCGACAAAACCGCAGACCACTATAATTTTGCGAATGCCGTGCTTTCATACAACTTCTAGCTGATGAATTGAACCTGACTTATTGATTGCCAAAACTCGACTTGAAAGGGCTCTGGGGCCACGACCCAGGGCCCTTTTCGTTTTTAGAAGCACCTCAATCGACCATGTCCGAAAATGGCTATAGTCAGCCGTAAAACCACGCTATACTGGCGTCATGAAAAAGGATGATATTTTCTATAATGCCATGCTGGCCCGGGATCCGCGTTTTGACGGCAAGTTTTTTATCGGAGTCAAAACCACAGGCATCTATTGTCGTCCAATTTGCCCTGCAAAACCCAAACGTGAAAACGTCGAGTTCTTTTCAAATCACTTGGCCGCCGAAAAAGCGGGTTATCGCCCGTGCCTGCGCTGCCGCCCGGAAAGTGCGCCCCAGTCCCCGGCCTGGATTGGGAAATCTGCCTTGGTCCGTCGTGCAATCAAGATGATCGACAAAATTGAAACTCTGGAATTCAACGAAGACCAATTTGCGGAACTATTTGGCGTGAGCGCTCGTCACTTGCGCCGGCTTTTCATCGAAGAGGTCGGCAAAACCCCGAAACAACTTTCATTTGAAAACCGCCTGAATCTGTCTCGACAGCTAATCAGCGAAACGGCGCTGCCTATCACCGAGGTCGCCTTTGCGGCCGGCTTTAACTCGATTCGCAGATTCAACGATGCCTTTAAAGAGCGCTTCAAAAAAAGCCCCTCCGAGATCCGCCGAAAACCAGTGAAGAATGAATCCACGCTAAGTATCCGTCTGGCTTATCGCCCCCCGTTTGATTTCAACGGTCTGCTGCACTTTTATCGCTCTCACGCGGTAGGACAGCTGGAGTGGTTTGAAGGCGGCGTCATGCACAGAATCGTCGAGGTGAACGGCAAAGTAGGTCAGATCACCCTGAGCGACCTGCCTGATGAATCTTGTGTGAAACTGGAAATCGACTTCCCCGACACAACAGCCTTGCACACGATCATATCCCGCGTGCGCAGTCTTTTGGATCTGGATTCAGATCCGGTGATTATCGCCAACGTGCTTGAAACCGACAAAGACATGAAGGCCTTGCTGAAGAAACATCCGGGCATCCGGTTGCCTTCGTCCTGGGATCCTTTTGAGGTCGTTGTCGCTGCCATTCTGGGACAGGTCGTGAGTGTTGAACGGGGCCGCGCGCTGGTAAATGATTTAATCGAACTTGCAGGCAGTGACTCAGGACTTTTGCGGGATGGAAAATCTGTGCGCCTATTTCCGACTCCTGCCCAAGTGATTAAAACAGATCTGAAAAGTTTAAAAACCACCACCCGCCGCAAAGAAACTCTGGTAGCCCTTTCCAGGGCCCTGATCAACGGCGAACTTTCGCTGGAACCCACCCAGGATGTGGATAGTTTCGTGGAAAAGATCCTGAGCATTCCCGGGATTGGCCCGTGGACAGCCAGTTACATGGCATTAAAGGCTCTTCGTCACACCGACGCCTTTCCCGCCACAGATTTGATTATTGCTCGTGCGATTGCCGAACATCCCAAGACCAAGTTTGAAAGCTTCAGCCCATGGCGCGGTTATGTCGCCGCCTTATTGTGGCGCGAATATTCCCACGTCTTGAAGAAAACCCGGAGAAAGAAATGAATCAGCTTCAATGGAAAATGAATTCCCCGTTAGGGGATCTGTATCTGGTCGCCTCTGAAAAAGGCCTGCAATCCCTATATTGGAAAAAGACTGCGGGGATTCCACTCGCCTCGTCCCTTACCGGGAAAGACGGTGCCATTAAGATTCTTAAGCAAACCGAAACCGAACTTGCCGAATACTTCAAAGGCCAGCGCCAGGATTTCGATGTCCCATTGGATGTTACCGGCACTGATTTTCAAGAATCTGTCTGGAAGCAGCTTAAGAAAATTCCTTACGGCAAGACCGTGTCTTACACCGACATCGCCCGCCGGATAAAAAAAGAAAAAGCGGTTCGCGCTGTAGGAACCGCCAATGGCAAGAATCCGATTTGTATCATAGTCCCCTGCCATCGAGTGATTGCCGCCAGCGGAAGTCTGGGCGGATACTCTGGAGGATTGGAACGCAAAGAAGCTTTGCTAAGACTGGAATCGACATATTTTTAAATAAGAAGACAGGTTGTCCGGATCAAACGGGGTGCCTCAGAAACAGACCAACGGATTGTTTTACAAGCTTGGAACAAGACTATTGGCGACAATGGCAGCCCAGCCCCCTAAAATAAAGGGACGGAGAACATCAATGAGCAAATCAGGTGCAACTTCAAAAGCGTCCCGTAAAAACCAAACCACAATCCCGGCGCGCGTACGTCAGGCTTTGGGCATCGCCAAAGGCGACACCCTGTTGTGGACTGTGAACGGTGACGAAGTGAATATCCGTATCATCAACCGCAAACAGGTTGATTGGACAAAAACATCTGAACTGTCTTTGCTTGAATGGACTGCCGAAACCGAAAAGCCGAAAGAGCCCGAAGCCGGTCTTTAATCTTTTAGTTCGTACTGCTGCCAGTTTGTTTCAAACGGCGCAAATGCATATAACCATCTTACAGACTGCAGTTGATCTGCTGATAAAAGATTTTTATCGCGCAACGCTCGCGCGCGGTACTTCGCGCCGAGGGCATGAATTTCCTCCACCAGCTCGGTGATGCTTGTTCTGGAAAGCTCCACTTCAGCAGAATGCATGCACACATCTTTGTTCTTTAAAACCACATCGACGTGATCCAGGAACTGCATAATCTGCGGTCGCAGAATCGCGCGGGCCAGGGGGCCTTTGTGTTGAAAGCGAATATTACCAACAGCTTTGATGCGAACCTGATTTTCGGGAAGAACTTCCAACAATCCGAATTGTTCGATTTTACGAAGGACCTTGAACATCTTCTGACTTGAAAGCTTCCAGATTTCGGCCAGCTTGTCGGGACTGACTCCGCGATGAAGTGCTCTGAAAATTCCAAACATGGCCGGATTCGCCGCAAAAAACTTTTCCTGCTCTTCACTTAGAACATAGTCGATTTCTTTATCCTGATTCGCGAGTGCCGCCAGATCAAAGAATGAAATCCTCACAAGATCACAAATCTTAAAGACCGTTTGCAGGTTGCAGTTCTGGGTTGAGAAAAGTCTTTTGACTGTGACTTCAGACACTTCCATCTGAAGCGCCAGATCCGCATAGGTGATCTTCTTGGATTTTAAAACCTCTTGAAGGCTTTTAAGCAGCTTTTTGGCATCGGTGTGTTGGCTAATTTGATCCATATTCATAAATTTAGTATCACCAATGGATACCAATTTAAACATATTTGATAAAAGTATCTAATTTTGACATTTCTAATTCCAACAAGGAGTTATCAAATGATCAAAGTACTTATCCACACGGCCCTTATGGTTCTGTTCAGCGCTACGGCTTTGGCAGGCTGGATTCCACCAAAAGAAAACGTGGCTTACTGGTGTTATCAAGGTTGTATCGATGATGCCTACACCAATCACTACGAGTGCGTGGCCGAATGCTATGGCGGCAGAAAACCGAAAAAAACGAACAACAATCAATACATTCAAAGTCTGATCCCGGCTGAAACTCAGGCTGCAGCTTGCTGCTCTTGGGGTGAAAACATCCAGGGTTGCATGCCCGGTTGCTAAACAGCCCGCGCCGGCAATAGTAAGAAGTTGAAAGGGCAGATCAGGGACTGGTCTGCCTTTTTACTGGCTTATAGTCGAGTATCAAATCCCGTCCGAAATCTGCCGATTAGTTTGTCATGCTAAGAATACTTTTAATCTGCATGGCCGCCACTTTCGTGTCTCAACTTACTTTCGCTGATTCCAATCAGGTGAAGGACTTTGGCTTCGGCCTTACCCACGACGAAATGGTCGCTCAAGGGTACAAGTCCGTCGTGAAATCCTCGGGCAACGAAATCTACGAAAAGAAGACCAAATCTGAATTCAAGAAAATTGTGTCGCTGAAAAATGACTACGTGTCGACGGTCTACAGAAATAAAACCGGCGTGTACCTGCAATACACCAAGCTGGATGAAAAAGGCGACGTACTTGGAATGGCCGAATGCAAATTCCAAGTCGAAAATAAAACCACCGCCTGTGACGTACAGACCAGTGAAATCTGCCAGGAACTGATTGAAAAAGTGGATTCAGGTTCTTACGGATTCGATCTTAAAAAAATCGAAGAGTGCGCCGACCTGTCCGCCAAAATCAGCTACAACAGAAAAAGCGCCGACGACTTCATGCCCGAAGTAGAGAAAAAACTAGGAGCCGTCTTCCCCGGCATCCAATCCGGCATCAAAAAATCACCGGCAGTCTCCCTGCAAACCCTGCTAAAGGACTACGCCGCCTGCAAGAAAGCAGAAAAGCACTTGGCAAAACCAACAGAAGCCAGAGCAGCCAAAGCCCCGACAACAAAAGAAGACCAAGGCTCACACTAACAAATCTCCCTTTCCCAATGGGCAAGCGCAAAGCGCAAGCCCCCCCCAGCACAAACAAAGGGGGCGAGGTTGTGCCCGCGCTAAAAAGTGCCAGCGGCACTTTTTAGTGTGGAGCATGCGGGAGGCTCTCACCGCGAAGGCGGTGAATGTCGACCGCTTAGGATTATTGGGCTCGATGCCCAATAATCCGCGTCCCGACAAAGCCAGCAAATTTCTAGTTAAGTGTATGAATAAACGGCAGTTAAGAAGAACAGAGGAATGGTAGGGAGTGCGGAGGTTGAAATTCGCCAATGATTTCAACGCTCTTTTTCCCGACCGACTACAAATCACTACATTACTTTGTCAATAGATCGATAGGTTCACCATTTCTAAACTTGGCGACCTCAGCTAGGCGATTTTTCTCTACGATTTCCGCAAATTTCGCCGCATCGACCCCAATTTTTAGTAGGCCCTCTTTGCAACGCTGATCGACCCACATAATGGCCTTTAAAAAAGTCGCCTGATCTTCAATCAATTCTTGAACGATGCTTAGCCTACCATCTGGGACTGTTGCCTTCGATTCATTATGATAGAAGTAATCGTGAACCAAGTAGTTTCGTCTTTTAAGGGCATTTTGAAGCAACTCTTCAATGTCGGAATCTACGGTTGTTTGCTTTTTCAATTTTCTCAGAAGTTCACCCAAATTACTTTTATATAGCTTCGATATTTCTTCGTGATACTTCTCGTAGGGAAGCTTACCCTTATTCTCGAAAGCAAATTCTCCCTGTAAAACAGCAGCTAAGCACTTTTCAAACTTCTGTGCTAGCCAAACCGCATTACCATAGTGTGTGAACATCTCAGAATTTTCTGTAGTCCCGTTACTTTCAAAATTTCCCATGCCAGACCTCTACTTGAAGGATATTAGCTTTCCAGACTCAATGCCATGAGTTTGTAGGCCGTCCAATACGCTTGTAGCCCCTCTAATATCAATGCCTGCTTTACGCATGTAGATCATCATCGTATCCATGTCTTTCCAGCCTCCCATAGCCATGACCTTGCTCGGAGCCACGCCCTTACTTAATAAAAGAGTCGCCCAGCTCGCTCTTAGGTCATGAAATCTGATTTCAGGCAGACCTAGTGACTTAAGAAAAAAACGAAGCTCCCTGGCCTGATCTCCTTTATCCCATTTACTCATGCGCGGAAGAACAAAGTCATTTCCGCCTGACTGAAGTTTTAGATCCTTCAATAAAGGCAATAATGGCTTTGGAATTTCCACGATACGATCATCGCCAGACTTAGTTGATTTGTATCCATCTTTGCTACTCCAGGAACAGTTCACTAGAATCTGACGTTTATCGAGACTGACTTTGTCCCAAGTGAGCGCATATAGCTCGCCATTTCTCATGCCCGTGTATAAAGCCACAGCATAATGCGGGTACCAATGCCAATCGAGTTCTTGAGATCGCCTCAAAAGCAATAGGATCTGCTCCTCATTAAGAACTGATTTGATCTTGTCGTTGACCTTGAACTTGATCAAAGGCGTCGGGTTCCGCAGAATAATTCCCTCTTCGACTGCGTACTGCAAAACACCTTTGATACATTTCACAAAGAATTTCTTGTGAGCTTCAGCATTACTACCGAGGCGATCACTCAAAATCTTGTGAATGTCTTGAGTCGTGATTTGATCGACGCGCTTATTCTCCCACAGGGGCAGAGTATGGTGTCGAAGGACCTTTTCACGATTATAGATCGTGCTTTTCATGATCTCATTCTGCTCATCTACCCTTTTAAAATAGGCCGCTACCAAATCTGGCCAGCTCGGAACGATCTTTTGATGAAAGTAGTTACTCATTTGAATAACGAGTTCTTTTTCAACTTTCATTGCCTCGGCTTTGGATTTCAGGCCTATACGTTTGTAGTTCTTTGGCACCCGAGTAATCGGATGCCTTTTGCTGTAATAAGCCGTCCACGTTTTTGTTTTTTCGTCGAATTTAATTCCCATTGAAACCTCCTCTTCGGTTAGACAGAAGAAGTCGCAACAGGTCAGATTTTAAATATCGATTTCGTCGTTGAAACTTATAGTAAGGGACTTTGCCATTACTAGATAAGTTCAACAGTGAAGCCTTTGGAATTTTCAAATATTCCGCAGCCTCTTCAGTTGTCATCCACTCTTCAGTTTTCAAAGAACAATCGTCTGGCGGGTTTATATCCAATTTTTGCGCGCTACGGAAGTCTTTCACGATGGACCTCCGTTTTCTTCAGGCAACATGTCGGAAACGTCGCAATCGTCGGAGTTAAGGGGCAGCGTTTGTTGAACTACCGACGTTTCGACATTTCTGACACCTGCTTTTGAAGAATTTGAGATTCGATAAATTCGTTCACGAGATCGCTTGAACTCAACATGCATTCCGCATTGCTCAAGATTCGTCTGAACTGAATTGAATTGTCGTCCAAAGCTGTAAGCATTTTCTGGAAGGTCGCGTGGATTTACACCAGCTTCATACGCAACTCCATTCAACTTGATCAATATCGACGTAGGAGTTCCCTCTAGAACCTCATGATCGCCCATATAGTACTTAATCGCTCTACCGAGCGGTGAAGCCAATAATGACTCTTCAGTAAGATCATTCTGGTTCTGCTGGTAAGCCGCCATAAATTCTTCTTTTGAATGTCCTAGAGCTTGCGCAAAGGCCGCTCCCCATTTTGTGAAATCCGCCAACCGAAATAGTTTCGTCAGTTGAATTTCCGGATAGAGAGCCATCGCCTTGCTGACTAGGGTGAAACAGTCACCCAGAATAAATGGGAGCTGTCTATCGAAGCGCTCGCGCAACGTCTTTTCATCTAGTCGCAGTTCAGACGGTATTCTCTGAAGATTAATCGTAGTACATCTGTCCAATAGATCAGGACGTGATGCCGGAATATTTATTCCATTCATTATGACCACGTTCTGAAGCTGATTAATAACCTCATCTTCGTCCGAAAAAAGCTTTCTTCTCACGCGACCACTTCCCGTGATGATCTTACAAAGAAGGTCAGACATTCTTGGAGAAACCATCGACAGATTATCCAGCGGCAAGACGTGTCGATGAGAGGCATTCAGCAAGAGCTGATTTTCATCGTCGGTTTGCGCATCTTCGTTTTGGGACGGATCAATCAACTTTAGCAGCACCTTCATGGTAGAGGACTTGGCAGCCCCCTGGCTTCCATGCAGAACGAGAGCTGGATGTGGAATGCCAGGAATAAACGACGCCAATACCCAGCACGCAAATAGTAATCTCTGCTCTGGGGTGATGAAGAAGAAGTTGTGCAAGTCCCAGTAGTTTCCTCCAAGCTGAGGAATCACCTGACGTTTGCCTTGGGAATAACGCTTAAAGATGTTGGGAGGATCTGTAACGATCTCCCAGCCGTTCGAAGAAATGCGAACAACAGATCTTCCTAAGTCATACCAAATTGATCCATCATGATGTGCGACTCGACTATTAAGCTCTGAAGCGTCACGCCCAAATATCGCATTAGCATTCAAAGTCTGATGAATCTGCTTAACTGTGGCATCACTAAGCGATGTTTCGAAATGTGTCCACGCTATTTGCTGCACAAATATCGACGAACCACTAATCGGCATAATGTCCACACCGTCGTCGTACTGCACGCGAATAAATCCATCTGTTCTTCGATGATTGATCAAAGAAATATTGTCCTGGGTCAAGATCTGATCAATTACTTTTTTTGCCTGATTACTTCTGATCTGTTGTTGCTTTCCATTTCTCTTCATAGAGTTCCCTTCCCCCAGCGTCCATACTCGGAATCTTCGGCTATAATTAATTCTTCTGAAACATTCAGAAACTGCTCACAAGCTACGATTGCGGTTTCGAGCCCAGTGAAATCGACCTTTAAATCGTAGTTTGTCTTTTCGCGAATCTTGCGCTGGTATCCACGGAAAACCTTGAATTGCATTCGCATCATTGCGTGCTCCATTAGGAGCAACAGCGTTTCAACTTTCATCGCACACCTCAATGAACTTTCATGGAACTGGGATTGCCGTTCCAAAGAAGGTTGATCTGAATTACGCTGAGTAATTGGTTGTATCCCGCAAGATTGTTCACATAATCTCTAAACGCCACAGAATCTGGGTCCATCTTTAGTAGCGGTGCTAAAGTGCTCTGCAGGTTCAATGCTCGCTCTTCAATAATGCTCAATAGAATTATTCCAAGTTCGACATTTTTACCAAGAGTCGTCTTTTGATATGGGGTCAGTTTCATTTATGACCTCCAGACTTCAATTTCTTTAAAACTTCGACTTCACAATTCAGTATCTTGGCAACCTTGTGAAGATGCTTAGGGGGAATGGGAAATCCCCAATTCACCCACTTTGAAATCGATGCATCTGAAACTCCGAGTTCAGATGCCAACTGGATCTGGGATATGCCTTTTTGCTCAATTAATTTCTTAAGACTCACTACTGACCTCCATGTTGAAACAACAGCATCAACAATAAGATCGAAATCAGTAGGTTGGCTAAATGAGTGGGATTAGGGGGCCAACGAATTTAGTCAGAATTAAAGTCTAATAATATTATATATTTAGTCAGTTGGAGGGGCAGCCCAACGATATGAAAGGGCCTTTTCATCAAATTCAGACACAATACTTTTAATAGAGTCTATGCCCGTAATTCGTAATTTATAATCGGGATGGAACTCCTCAATCAGCGCCAAAGTTTGACTCAGTATTTGAAAGTCCAATGGCAAGGAGTTAGTTGCTTCAGTCGATCCATAGTTCCTCAGACATCCATAAAAGTAAGCAAAGATTATGTCCTTTTGAAACTGAATCCTCGATCTATTATCAACTTGGTGAGGGTCGTAATTTTTGGACTTGAAAATCTCATCGCCTACGTCTGAGAGCTGCATACCTAAAAGAGATTTGCGCTGGGTCATATCTAAGCCGGACGAGTTTGAAATAATGAACTGGATGACTAATTTAAACGAAAGCGGAAAGAATGGATCACCAAGTACCGCTTGAGAAACCTTATATCCAATTCTGACGGCGTCCTTACGTTTTTTATTTCTGGACTCCGCCACGAGCCTGATTCGCTCTTCTCTTAGCCTACCAACTAACTCTTTCTCACCTAGAGTTGGCAGCCAACTGACTTTTAGTTGTTCAATGTCAGGAAATAGAAACGATGCAGCTGTCAATGGAGCGTTCGACTTTGCATCGCTGAATGCAAAGTGGTTTCTGGCAAGAAACTTCAGATATTCATCAAGAATTAGAACTTTAAAATCGGCTGAAGTTGTTTTGCTTACCAAAACTTTGTTCAAAGTATTTTCGTAGCTGTTATTGAATGCTTCAAGATGGGCATCTCTTTGAAACGCATAGCTATGTTCATGATAAGGCTTCTCAGGCATAAAGCTGCCATCCTCACTCTCAAACAGCTCTCGAGTTCCCGCCCGTTGAGACAACCTGGCAAGGGCATCGATCCAATATAGTCGTTTAGGGCCAACTGGCCACCGATGGGATTTTAATTTTTCGACAAGCCACTCAAGTTTATCGTGCCTTCTTGAAAGCTCCTGGAAGGATTTATCACCTTCAGTCATCTATTTCTCCGACAGTGGTCGACTGGACTTCTCAGCCTTCTTCATATCTTCAGGATAGCTCTTCTTTGCCTTTTGATACCCCTCAGCTAGCAATGCTTCTATGACCTCAACCTGGGTCATATTCATCACCTTAGCCAGTATCTCCAAAGATCTTTTCGCCTGTTCTGACATTCGGAAAGAAATTGGATTAGGTCTTTTGTTTCGTACGTCTTTTTTCTTAAGTGCCATAAAGTAATGGTAATTACTGGCACTACGTTTGTATATCCAAATGTATTGACATATTGCAGCATTACTGATACCATGCATCGAATATGAAAAATGCCGCCATCTACGCTCGAGTATCCACATCGCACCACGACCAGAATCCCGAAGTTCAACTTTCGACACTTCGACGTTTCTGTCGTTCGCGTGAATGGAAAATTGAGCATGAGATCATCGATCACGGATATACCGGAGGAAACGATAAACGTCCTGGCCTTAAGCGACTCATGGAGTTGGCTAAATGCCGTGAAATCGACGCCATAGTCGTCCTCAAAATGGATCGCCTATTTCGCTCTCTAAAACATCTAGTGACAGCATTGGATGACTTTTCAGCACTTGGAATTGAGTTCGTCGCCGTCACTGACAATATCGACTACACCACTCCAAGCGGAAGGTTGTTTGTCCAAGTTCTGGGTAGCCTCGCCGAATTTGAAAAGGCCCTGGTCCGAGAAAGAACGCTTTTAGGGCTTCAGCATGCAAAGGCTAAGGGAAAGACATTGGGACGCCCCCGAACCATCGACTCCGATGTGATTCTCTCGTTAGATCAGGAAGGCTGTTCCCAAAGAGAAATTCAAAAGCGCACAGGAGTATCTAAGGGGACGATCTGGCGCGTACTCAAGGCGTGCCCCAAAAACCCCTCTGAAACATCGGTCAAAAAACCCAATGATTTCAACCGACAAAATTCGGAATCTGAATGCCCCACAAACGAACGAATAGTGGGCACTCAGAAGTCCGACGAAAAGGACAAATCGTCCGGCAATGAGGATTAACAATGAAGAAGCCGGACTTAACATCAAACACTCGAATTAAAATGCCGATTGTAAATTCAATGAATTTGAAAAAGCAGCTTAGATTTTATCTAGACACTCATGACTTAAGCGCAGCTCAGTTAGCGCGAAAAGCAAGCGTACCCAAGCAATCTCTTTCGGGATGGCTTGCGGGAAGTAATCCCCGTGACGTCCGACAAGTTAAAAGGGTGGCCGATGCTCTTGGAGTTACCTTGGACAATCTCATGTTTGGAAGTGGATCTGATGAAGAATCCAAAAAGCATACCGAACTCAGTTCCTTGCTTGGTGATGAATGGATTGGCGGCATCTTCGAAGTAAAGTTCCGTCGAGTTAAAAGTAGATCATGAGCAAGTTAAGAGAAGTTGCAAAACTCGAGATCGTACCTGTACGCCAGGCATTCAAACACGAAGCACATAATTTCACCCGCTGGCTTGAACTGCATATTGACGCCTTAACCGAACGGTTAGGCTTTGAATTATCCGTTACAGCGCGAGAGCAAAAAGTTGGCGATTTCAGCATCGATTTGGTTTGTGAAGATGATGAAGGCGGAGCCGTAGTCATAGAGAACCAACTTGAAAAGACAAATCACAATCATCTTGGACAGCTTTTGACTTATCTTGTGAATCTCGATGCAAAGAAGGCAATTTGGATCACAACTGAACCACGCCCAGAACATCAAAAGGTCATTGAGTGGCTGAATGAAGCATCCTCAACAGATGTAGGCTTCTATTTAGTCCGAGTCGAAGCCGCTAAAATTGGCGACTCACCGTTCGCACCTATTTTTACTGTCCTAGCTATGCCAAATCAAAAAATCAAAGAGGTGGGCGAGAAAAAGAAGGAGTGGGCCGCAAATCACCTGGATCGATATTCTTTTTGGTCTGAGCTACTTGAGAAAAGCAAAGGTAAGACGAAACTTTTTAGCACAATCTCCCCAGTGCGATTTCATTATATCAACATGGGAGCCGGACAGAGCGGAATTTACTTTGCTTATACTGTCACTCGCAAAAGAGGCACCGCTGAACTTGTCATCGACAAAGACAAGCAAGAAGGCGGAGCGAAGAACAAGAAAATGTTCGATCAAATTCGGAAACACCAAGCCGAAATTGAACGAGTGTTTGGCGGACCAATTGAGTGGGAACGAATGGAAAGCGCCAGGTCGTCGCGAATTAGAATATCGATTGATGGCGATCCTTTTAACAATCCTCAAAGCAGGGCCAGACTTCAAGAGCAGATGATTGACGCCATGATTAGACTTCACGAGGCTTTGAAGCCTCATATCGAAAACCTAACTGCCGATTAAAATTTTGTGATTTTATCCAAAAACGTAATTGCCTTATGACGGCTCTGAAAATCGTTCAGCGCCATGGTCATCGCATCGACTTGATCATCATGTTTCCCACGCGGAAATCGAAGTGCCTCATCAATCAGATCACTTACCAACGGGTTTAGATTGGGATCAGGTAAGAATACATTTCCAGCTTCAATTTGCGGGCAGACTGCCGAGAGCCGCGCTAATTTTGACTCTGTCGGATTTATCGCGATAATTCCTGGAATGCTATCCTTCAAAGTCGATATGATCGCAGATCCATTTGCTTTGTCCTCTACAAGTTTTCGAAAGGCTCGCGGCCACTTTTCCGTAATTGCTTTAAACGCACGAACAGTATCGGGAAACGCCATTCTTTTCCGAGTTTGATCTAGAAGATATTTGTTCGCGCCAACACGACCCCATACTTGACCAACAACGTAGTCTGAATTTTCAGAGTCTTTAAAACTCATATCCCAAGACTGAATTATTTCGTCGAACTTGATGGGTAGCTCAGAATAATATCTGAACCATGATTTCTGAATTATTGCCCCCTCGCTAGGAGTTGGCTGCTGTTGATACTGAGCTGCGAACGCAATGCTGCCCAAAGCTCGCTTCTGTCGGTCGATCTCTGCAGTGTCCTCACGCTTGGGAAATAGAATTTCGCCTTCATTGCAAATCTTCACTTTTCCCGAAACAGGAAAATTATAGATTGTTCGAGACTCCGCCAAAGCTGGAACGCAGAGGTGCGTCCAATCGCCTTGCTCTAAAAGATGTCCCGTCAAATCATTTTCGTGCAGCCGTTGCATAACGACGACGATGGCCCCATTCTTTTTATTATCCAAACGAGTCGTCAGGGTCTGATCAAAGAAGTCGATAGCTTTCTGCCTTAAGACATCCGAACTTGCTTCTAAAGGATTGTGAGGATCATCAACCACAATTATGTCGCCACCCTTGCCCGTTGCCGTACCGCCGACAGAAGTTGCAATCATGTGACCACGTCGTGTGTTCAAAAACTCAGTTTTAAGATTCTGATCGTCAGTTAGAGAAAATAACTTCCCCCACCGATTCTGAAAATAGGGCGATTGAATCAAATGACGGCGATCAACTGAATGTTTCGTTGCGAGAGATTGAGAGTAACTGGCAAAAATCCAACGGTTCTCTGGACGTGCAATCCAAGACCAGACAGGCCACATCACACTTACGCAAAGGCTTTTCATGTAACGGGGTGGAATATTAATGATCAGACGCTTTTCATCGCCATTGCTTACGGCCTCTAGATGCTCTGTGATCAATCCAATATGCCAGTTATGCAAATATGCGTTCTTGGGCTCAAGCACGTCCCAAGCGTCCATGACGAAGCGAGAGAGGCTTTTCTCGGCCAGCTCGTAACTTTCATTTTCCAAAAGCTTTAGAAGTTCAATTTTTTCAGTCCTCGATAAGGACAGTTCGTTTCTGTAAGAGCTTTTCAATGCGCGTCTCCATTTCATCCTCAGTCATCGACTGAATTTCAATTGGCCCGCCATCCATTCCAGTATGTTCGAGTTGAACCTTTGATTGGCGTCCCCATTTGTTGGGAAATTTTCTTTCAAGTCTCCAGGCAGCAGCCGTCCATTCGCCCTCTTGCGCTGCTTTATCGATCACATCCAGATCACGCTTTTCTGATTCAGCTAACGCCTTTTTTACTGCGTCCGATAATTTTACTGTCAGAAGTGTCGAATCGTCGCTTTCTGCCTGACGAAGCCAACGATAGAACGAGTCTTTTGATACTCCCGCAAGGGCAACTGCCGTTTCTACGTAGGAACCGACACGAATCGCTTGCGCGATGGTTTCGATCAATTGATCTGTGAGCTTTGGAGTGGTGTCTTTGGGATGTCTTGCCACTAATCCTCCTGCTTAAAGAACTTTTCAGGAACCGTAGACCGTATCATTTCCTCTATGGCAGAACTTTCAGTAACACCGTGTTTTCCACACCACGCAGCCAAACCTGATTTGGCGTTTGCAGATATAAAGAAAGTTACCCTTTTCTTTTTAGGTTCTGATTTTCTAATTGCTGCCAATATCTGAGATTCTTTTTGTGTGTTCATTACATACGATTGTACATACGATTTTATGCAAATGTATAAACAAATTTCGAAGCCCTCGAACAAATATGATTGGCATTGTGCCCAACAAAGTGGCATTAGATGCTATGAAAATTTATTTGAAGAAATGCAAAAGCTACGCGCTCTGCATGGGAAGTTCGGCTTCAGAAGGCGTTACCGAATTAACGAAGGGCATTCGTTTTACCGCAAACGCTGTTAGCCAGACTATGGACACCATGAATGGCGGCATACTTAAGCACGGCGGTTTCCATCGTCTATACGGTGGCCATAGTATTGTTGACTCCGATTTGTGGGGGCGCTTTGGATTTAGATTCGCTAGAGAAGTCGGCAAAGACTCTTTAACGACAAACGGCATCCCACTTCCTGGTGTCCAAACAGCGGTTACCAAAAACCTTATCTCCCCCAAAATTGCGCAAAATCTCGGGAGTCTGAACATCGGCGATTTTTTGGCTTCAGGTATCGCAATGATTGATACTGGGGTGAGCGCTCATCGCTTCATAAAAGATCGTGCCTCATTTTTAGAAAGCTCAAATAGAGTTCTAATCAAAGGTACGATTAAAATCGCAACAGCCAGCTTCCACGGTAACCTGCCACTAATGGCCCTAGGCACGTGTGACCTGGCTATGTATGGATACTCTAAGATTGAAAAGCGGGCTGAAATTGACTTTGAGCTTGCCCCACATTTTTTCCCTTTTGCGTTTAGCAGGTAACTTACACCCTCAAAATGGGGCATTATAGATAGGCTTAGATTGAGCCTCAGGTATGACGCTATTGGTCATTAGCCCTGATCCGTATAAATTTGTAAAACACCATCAAACGAATTGCCCATCATTAAGGCAGTTGTTATACGGCGTCACATGGCCAAGACAAGAGCAATCCGTTTTTCCGAAAATGAAGAGAAGTTGATTCAGGAGTTCCTAAAACAGAACTCCTTTTTCGATTTTTCATCGCTGGCAAGGCACGCGATTTTGTCTTTTATCGAGAACCCTTCGCTAAAGCTGAAATCAGTTGCAAAGCCGAAGAGCCAAAAAGAGGAGATTTATGGACAACAATGATCTTACAGTCGCCGACCTAAACAACAACCCATCCAAAGGGGCTTCGCTGATTAATCTCGATCTGCATAGAGGATTAAAAATCACGGGTGATTTTGTATCGGACACTCCAATTACTGATGACCTTCAAGACGAGGAAAGCAAATTAATTGCTAAATCATCGTTCAAAGACACTTACGATTGGACGCCTATAAAAGACTTAGAGATTAGAAGCAAAAAAGTCGATATTCGTGGTGGCATTCTTTTTAAAACTCCATTCAAAGTCGTCAATTCACACGCGACTTGCCAACAATGCCTGTACGCATTCGAAATCGACACGTACGGAAGAGGATGCGTTCATAACTGCGTTTACTGTTATGCCAAAGCGCAATTGACTGTACATGGTTACTGGAACAACCCCTTTCCAGTACCTTTAAATATTAACGAAATTCACAATGTCTTCTACACAGTATTTGAAACCGACAAAACTTCAAAATGGCGACCAATACTAGAAAAAAGGATTCCTCTCCGAATTGGCTCTATGAGTGACTCATTCATGTGGATGGATCAAAAGTATAAAGTAACTCAGCATCTTCTAAAGATCCTAAAACATTATAACTATCCATATGTAATCTTCACGCGCTCAGACTTAGTAGCAACAGATGAATATATGTCCTTGATTGATCCGAAACTAACATCAATCCAGTTCAGCATTTCATCCACCAATGATGAAATGAATAAAAAGATTGAGCCTGGTGCGCCCTCTGCCAAAAGACGTCTCGCTGCCATTAAAAAAATTAGCGAGGCTGGATACTGGACGACTATCCGAATAAATCCAGTTTTCCCAATCCATCCAGATGGGTACTTTACGGATGCGAACTTCCAAAAAACAGATGAAACTCCAAAATTTGACTATTTCTCTTTCGATATGGTCGATGAAATGGCCGCATCAGGTGTGAAGTCGATCTTGGCAGGGTTTGGAAGATTTAGTACCTACTCGCTAACTCAATTGGAAAAGGCTACAGGATTTGGGCTACGAAACTTCTATACGGATGAGGTGCGAAAATCTAAACGTGATTTTCACTTTAGCGACAACGAAATTCGTTATTATTATGAACAGATCAAAAAAAGATGCCAGCAAAGCAATGTGCAGTTTACCACATGTTATATTGGCAACGGAGAAAATCATTTTTGGAAAGACCAGGATCTTTGGTCAAACAAAAAAGATTGCTGCAATATCAAAGATAGAGTTCCGGCATTTCATACCAACAGTCGAGATATACCATTCGAGACTCGCTTAAAATTTACCGCTCATAAGTCGCAGCTTCCAGTTTCCGAAGAAAGTTTACACCGACCTCTTGGGGATGGTCCTAGTCTATAAATGAAAAAGGAAATAACTCTTCCAGGATTAAATATACAGTATCCAATTTCTCAAGAAATAAGGCTTGGAAATAAAACTGTAGAAACAAGATTTTACCCCATCCCCAAAAAGTATCTCAATATTCCAATGTGGCTTATTGAGACGCCAGGTAGTGTGGGAAATTTCTCAGCGCGTGCGATTGCTGTAGTCATTTTCGACTCCTGTTTTGAATACACAAGTGAGGCTGCATTTTATAAGGACTCAAATCGACATTTGGTAGATCGGAAATCTGATTGGAAGTGGGATAAGAAAAAAAATAAATGGGGATGGACTATTTCAAAAATATATCCACTTAAGCAGTCAATACCCGTTTCTAAAAGACGAGGCATCGTTTATACAAACTCTATTAAGCTGCAGACCTCAGAGCAGTTTTTGTTTCTTGAATAGAAGATAACAACTCAACTCCAAATAAAAAAAATATTTTATCAACTTCCTCATTTGTTGCCACCGATCCGACATCAAATAAGAGTTGAGCGAAATTAATTGGAATCTGAAATATATCAAATTCGTTTTCATCGTAAATTATTTTGTTCGTGAGAGCATTAGAGTCCGATCCAAATCTAATATATCTCCCTTGAAGGATATCTCCGTAAGGAACAATACCGGTTACCTCATCCAGACAAACTAAACCGTAAAATGACTGGAGACTTAATCTGTTATTGTGTGTTCGAGCATAAGAAACAATCTGATATAAATCGTTCCTTTTTGTATCCTCTACCTGCTGATCTTTCACTAGTACTTTGTGTTTAGCATCGAAGAGATAAATTGAGTTTTTAAAATCCTTTGCCAACTTCTTAGGAACTGACGGATGAAATTCAGAGAAAACGCCCTGACAGTCGGGACGCATGTTTCTATATCTGACAACTTGTCCATTCCGAATGACTTGTATCTCATTAATTTCATCATCTTTAAAAACTTCAGTTTGCAACGAATAGTCTGAATAAAGCGAACGAAGAGAGCACCGCAAAACTATTTCAAGCAAGTAGTTCAGATTAAAAAGCAGGCCTTTGAAGCGAAACTTGTCCTTAGAAACACCTTTAATTCCATACATCAGATAGTGAGAAAAAAAATCGATCACTTCTGTGAGGCTCATCATCTTAACTGGTAGCTCGATAGAACTGGGGTTCTTCATAATATCTATCCCAGATCTTAGACGAACATTATGCGCATTTGAAATCGGATCAGATGACTTCGGAATGTCTTTCACAATTTGAAGTCCATTCGTACATTCTCGCACAATCGACTTCGTATTGAGGCCTAGCGCGATTAAATGATTAACAAATTGGACATAGCCATCTTTGATTACTCTAAACTCCGCGCGATCAAAAGTAAGTTCACTGTATACGCAATTGAATGCTGTCTGCCCGAGTTCGCTCTCAATTTCGAACTTTGAATAATCAACATATCCAAGACAAAAATTTTGAGACTTGCTTACTCTGACAAAAATAGGATTTAAGTGCTGTGCTAACACAAAATTGAATCGGCGTAACCAAACCAAAACTAGGAACTCCAGAAATTCTTTATGAGTGCACGCATCGGTGGTTACAGAGTCGGTTGAGTAAATGCCTTTACCCATCGTAGTCCTCTGCCAGGCGCACTGAACACCACGCAATGCCGTTCTCAGATCTTCACCAGACAGCATCTTGAGCGACTTTGGCAGATAAACACCGTCTTGGTCTATCCCAGCATATTCATGCTCCAGCGCACTTTGACTAAGTTTAGACTTTAGCTGCTTTATCACTTACGGATTTTCCCAAATATGACTTCAAGCTTTCTTTTTCACGCTGTGACCACGACTTAATAATTTCTTTGATTGTAAGATCATTTTCCAAACAAATTGACGCAACCTGTGGCTTGATTTCCTGCGATACAAACTCTTCGTAGTAAGCCCTAAGAGACTTCGCAAAATCTTCGTTCATTAACTTTTCGCTTATTTCTCCCTGATGTATAGCCGTCACAATTTTTTCTGCAATGGACTGAGATACTTCCATATGAAAACTATGGCCTATCTTCTTTCGCTCGACAGCGAATATTGAGTCTTTGTGAAGATCTAAGACGTCGTGAAGCGCCATAAGGGACATGCTTGGCAAGGGAATGAGGTACTCAGGATTTCCGACAAAGGAATCGCAAATCTTATTATAGAAATCAATGATGCTATCACAAGTCGCTTTATCGATTTTAATGTCTGATTTTACATTCTTCTTAAGCTTTGCGAGGTCTACCTCATGAGAAATCTCATCAATCGCACGACGAATTTTTCTTATTTCCTCAGTCTTTAGAAGATCCGGACGAGGAGGACATTCAATAATTTTAAATCTTCTTTTCATCGCCTGATCAATTTCACCAATAGATCTATCAGCGCTATTCATCGTTCCGATCATTCTTAGATTATCTGGCCAACGAAACTTTTCACCACTATATTGAAGTGCAATTGGTTGTGAGTTTCCATCATCATCAATATCTGCCAGCGCAGTCATTAGTTCACCGAATACTCTTGAGGCATCAGCTCTATTAATTTCATCGACGATTAGAAGTTGGGGGCTCTTATTCACCCACGAGGCCGATTTAAACTCGACTTCAATTAAATCTCCATTCTTGGAGATCAAATTCTTAGGCAGAGACTCTTTATTGAATTTTGCGGAGGCACCGAGTAGCTCAAAAGGTTCCAAAAAACCATCTTCATCGCCAGGATCGAAGGACACCAATAAATCTTCTGGATCGTTGATCCCATATCTAGAAAGTAATCCGGTAGGAAAAATGATCTCTGTTTCATCTTTCCTTTCCTCATGTATTCGTCCACAAACTTTGGTTCTGACTGGCGTGTCAGTTGCCCGTCGATAGCAAATCATTAGTGGACCATCGACAATCTGAGTAGTTCGATGATCACCGATTGAGACAAGCCGCTCTCCCTGTATGAAATGCTCATAAGTGTAAGAAGAGTGAAACTGAATTAAAGTTGGCTCTGCACCAGGATTCTGACGTTTTGCGAGATAGGTCTTACCCGTCCCTGGAGGACCATAATAGATTACGTTTTCCATGTCGGAATTTCGCACAGAAAATGACTCATTTTTCTTCGTCGCTCCTGCCGCCACAGCCGCAAGATAGAAAGCTCCACCTTTTTCGACAACTTGCCCAGTTTTAAAAAGGGTTGTATGGCTTGAGTAGAGATTACGAACATTCACTTCAATTGCTTTTTCGGTTTCTCTGGACAGCCCTAGGTCTCCCCGAAGCTTTAGGTCATCTGGAAGCAAAAATTTATTTGCTTCCAAATAAGAAATAAATTTCCCCGGAAATTCTGATCTTGAAATTCCATT
This sequence comes from Bdellovibrio bacteriovorus str. Tiberius, assembly GCF_000317895.1. Taxonomy (NCBI): domain Bacteria; kingdom Pseudomonadati; phylum Bdellovibrionota; class Bdellovibrionia; order Bdellovibrionales; family Pseudobdellovibrionaceae; genus Bdellovibrio; species Bdellovibrio bacteriovorus. Next base: position 237,889 of record NC_019567.1, on the reverse strand, counting down.
ATTTTCCTTTAAGAAGGCAAGAGCCATCCCAAAGAGATGTGCCTCATTAGAAATCTGGTAATCTTTCTTTTTCTTTTTGGCCATTCTTAAGCTGCTTTCTCTAAATCTTTTCCGTAAGCGTGATCGAAGTAGATCCCCTCAAGCATTTTTAGCTTGCTAGCACGCACGCCAAATACCTTTTCAGACATTTCTTGGCTTCCGCGGTTTGGATCGATTGAGTCTTTGAGAATCCGATCAACCAATTTCCGAGATTGTCTAAGCGCTACTTCGTCTGGAGCTGGAATTGGCAGCGAAAGCAATCTGAAAATGTTTAGGTTGATATTACTGACAAGACTTCTTAATGCCGAGTCAATTGCTTTAGAGTTTAGCATCAAATAGAGATAATGAAGAACTTCTTGGTTCGGACAACTGATCTCAACCAACGACTCATTGACATCTTTATTGCTTGAAACCAATGCAGCTTTGATTTTTCTATTAGAGTTGGGAAGAATTTTATTAAGTACCAACTTTAATGTCTTTCCAGAATGAACATCATAGGGAGAAATGGTCTTTCCTGACAAAGCTTTGTTATATCCCGCTTCGTAGTGTTTTACTTTCCCCATGGAGATCTCTACCCCATAACGATCAGCCCACTCTTCAAGAGAATGCCTTGATAGTAAGTCAGCGTTTAACTCAATTTCTTCATTTGAACTTGGGCAAGGAATAGTAGCATCCTCTCCGATAGCAGAAATCGAAAAATAAGTTCTCTCAAGACCTCTGCATACAAAAAGGTTTTCTGATTTTCTGTGTGAAGTACGTTTATAAGTCAGGAGGATAATTTCGAAATTCTTATCGACACACTCAAATTCGTATTCAGGATTGTCCTTGTTTTTGAACGAGTTAATCTTGACGACTCCACTGCTCAGCATTTCTTTACGTAATTCCGAACTTGATTTATCCCCAAGAAATTGTCTTGGAAGCACAAATGACAAAGTAAGCTCAGCGGAAGAAAGTGAGAAAATGACGTGAAGAAATGACTGATAAACATTCTTGTGCCCTAGACTACGAAAGTACTCGTGCTCTTTATTGCGTTCATTTCTTATTTCTTTAATTTCAGTAATATTTGTCTCGTCATGTTTTCTTGTCGTGTATTCATCCCAAGCAGGATTCCCAATTACAAAAATTGGTTTGTTCGTTTTAATGTGCTTGCCTGCTGAAAGCAGAAAGTTGTCTTTTATCAGACTAGGACGACTAGCGATATTCTTAGACCTAAGCCATTTTTCAGTTTCAGACTTAAGGATGCCGAAAGTTTCTTTATGATTTTCGAAACAGATTGTGTTGGCAACTAGCCTTTCCATACTACGCTTATCTAAAGCAGCAAAAGCACACTCCCAATAGCCAATAACATAATTTCCCGTACCGGCACCAGGCTCGATCAGATAGTAGTCTTTTTTTAAATCTGACTTGGAGAAAGATAGATGCACGCTTTTTTTGACGAGAGATATTGGTGTTGGGTACATTCCCTGGGCTTTATTAACTTTATTTTTTTCCATGTTTACTCCACGCGTAAGTACGTGGATTTCTTATCTGTTTAATGCCCTCCTTAAGTAACGGGATTCAAGTCTAAAATAGGTCCTGAAATAAGAAATTTGTTTAATTCTGAACAGCTTTAACTAGACGTTCTTTACCAATGTCTATGTTTTCAGTACTCCAAAAAGACGTGAAATTACCGATCAAAACTTAATGAATATAATCGGCAAAACTTTAAAAATTTATGTTCGCGGACTTAATGCCAGATCCCTCAAGAGCATTGAAATCGTAAATTGGACTGGCAAAGCGTTTATGGGAAATAGAAGTCACTTGAAGCAAATGAGAGATATCTCTGAATTAGAGGAAACTGGTATTTATTTGCTACTACATGACGACGAGGACTCAGACCTCACAAAAATTTACATCGGAGAAACCGACTCTTCTTCTAAGCGAATTATTCAGCACGCGAAAAAAGACTGGTGGGAAAATTTCATAGTATTTGTCAGTCGTGATTTAACTAAGGCACATGTCAGATACTTGGAAGAGAGACTCGTACGCTTGGCGAAACTTTCCGTCTCGTCGCTGAAAGTAATGAACGAAGATATGCCATCTGGATCTAAGCTTCCTGAGCCTGATGTCTGCGCGATGGAAGAATTTTTGGCAAATATGATATTTGTACTTGAGACTTTAGGATTCGGATTGTTTCTGACGGAAAAACGCATGGATGATCCGATACAATACACGGGAGATGCCCCAACATACTATCTAACCCTCCCAAAAGATCTTTCTGATGATGGCGAAAACCAGAAGGCGCTGATGCACGTTACCGATGGATCATTTGTTCTCAAGGCTGGCTCGCCGATACGGAAAAGCGCAAGAGACAGCTTCAAAAGTCACAGCTACTTTGGATTGTGGCAACAAATAACAAATTCAAAGGCTGTTAGACCCTCTCAAAATCCAAACTTCCTGGAAACAACTCAGGACATGGAGTTTAAATCTCCATCAGCAGCGGCAGCCGTTGTGAGAGGTGGTCAAACTAACGGACGTACCGACTGGAAACGGGTCTCTGATGGAAAACCACTCTTTGAATGTGAGCTGGAAGAAGCAGCTTAGCCTCCATGGAGAGATTTAAAAAAACTATCGAAATACCTTTTGAAACGTTTAATGAAGTTAATTCCTGGGAAGATTTCCAGCAAGAAATGGATAGACTGAGCACAACTCTTCAATCCTTAAAAGAGGAGCAAGGATCTACATATGTATCTCCACCGCTTTTTAGGGGTCATGCCAACTCAAATTGGTCGCTCGACTCAACATTGAATAGAGCCAGTGGTAGATCAGAGACGCCAATAGTAGAATATTTATCAATAGCTAAAATGGCCTGTAGGGAAATTTGTCAGAGCTTTCCTTCCGCTCCGATATTTCATGACCTAGGCGATATTGCTGATTTTGACTTAATTCTTACGCCTGAAAATATTCACAAATATATTCCGGCACTTGCCTATTTACGCCATCATAGTTTTCCATCACCATTATTGGATTGGTCGCAATCTCATGACATAGCGGCATTTTTTGCTTTTAGAGATCAATCTGATAGCGACTTTGTTTCTATCTATGTTTTGTTAGAGTACTTAAACTGGGGAAAAATTGTGAACTCTTCGAGTCCCAGGATTCTAAGTATTGGTAATACTCTGGATATACACCCTCGCCATGAAAATCAAAAAAGTGAATATACGGTTTGCCTTACCAAAGCAGGATCCATTCAAAGTTTCGCTCAGCACGAACTTGTACTCACCAAGAATGATAAGGCACAGGACGTAACATTGAAGTTCAGCATCCCAAGGCGAGAACGACAAAAGGTCATGCATTATCTCACAGGTAAGGGCATCACGGACTCATACATTATGGGACCGACTGAGGACTCGCTGGTAAAAGCTCTTTCTTATAAATTCTTTGGCTAAGACAAAGGCGGTCTAACTAATTATGTCCGTTTCAGAAAAAATGATGAGCCTACATAGATATTTTATTTGGGCAGATAGGATGCGAGTCCACTGCGAACAATTGCTCAAATCTAAAAGGCAAGACGTTCTCAACACAGAGAGCATCGAGCATCTAGAGTACATCATGTATATGTCATTTTGGTATGGAGAGCTTTTTGTAGTTGTAGAAGGCTGGCAGAATTTAAAAATTTCCGACCCCAAGATAGACGAATTATTAAAAAATGAAGAGAACCTGAAATATCTAAAACGGTACCGTAACGGCGTCTTTCATTTTCAAGAAAACTACTTTGATACCAGGTTTACAGACCTCATTGAGGAGAAGTCCTCACCAAAATGGATTCGAGAGCTAAACATGGAGTTCTCGAGATACTTTTTGGACTACTTCAAAAATCAAAAATCTCAGCCGTAGCGTTTTGAAAACCTGTAGCGTCCACAAGCTACAAACAGACTGCAAATGTGGTTATTTCGAGTGATTTCGAATGATATTTAAAATTTCTGACCTATCGCGATTTCTGTCTTAATTATTTGTTTTTACTTACGAACTCTTAGAAATACAAAAACCGCCTTTGCAGCGGTTTAAAATGGTAGGGGGCGAGGGACTTGAACCCCCGATCCCAGTGTTATGAGCACCGTGCTTTAACCAACTAAGCTAGCCCCCCACGATCTGGAATGAAGAGAGCCTATCAAACTAAAAAAGGCTTGGCAAAACCACAGTGCATTAGCCTAAACGAAAAAAGGCTCCCCGAAGGGAGCCTTTGAAGTAAGAGCTGCTTCAGCCTGACGGCACTGCGGCCGCGGGCCCCTAGGAATCAACAAACGCTTTTAGTTTGTTGCTGCGAGAAGGATGACGAAGCTTTCTTAGAGCTTTCGCCTCGATCTGACGGATACGCTCACGGGTTACGTTGAAGTCCTGACCCACTTCTTCCAAAGTATGGTCGGATTCTTCCCCGATACCGAAACGCATGCGCAGGACTTTTTCTTCTCTTGGAGTCAAAGTCGACAGCACACGGCGGGTTTGTTCAGCAAGGTTCAGATTCACAATCGCTTCTGCAGGATTGATAACCTTTTTGTCCTCGATAAAGTCGCCCAGGTGTGAATCTTCCTCTTCACCCACTGGAGTTTCCAGAGAGATAGGTTCTTTCGCAATTTTCAGAACCTTGCGAACCTTATCAACTGGCATGTCCATTTTATCCGCGATTTCTTCCGGGGTCGGCTCACGGCCAAGTTCCTGGATCAGGTAACGGGATGTACGAACAAGTTTGTTGATGGTTTCGATCATGTGCACAGGGATACGGATCGTGCGCGCCTGATCGGCAATAGCACGAGTGATCGCCTGACGGATCCACCAAGTCGCATAAGTCGAGAATTTGTAACCACGACGGTATTCGAACTTATCCACGGCTTTCATCAAACCGATGTTACCTTCCTGGATCAGATCCAGGAATTGCAGACCGCGGTTGGTGTACTTCTTCGCGATGGATACAACCAGACGAAGATTGGCTTCAACCAACTCGGATTTCGCGGCATCAGCTTCACGCTCACCTTTCCAGATGGCCGTGTAGGTTTCTTTCACCCAGTTGTGATTCATTTCAGTTTCTGAATCCAAACGGCTGATACGCTTTTCCGCTTCCTGAGCCTGCAATACGTAGGATTTGAACTTCTGATAGTTCAAACCAGTATCGCGGGTCATACGGGTCAGTTCTTTTTCATTCGCATCGATCAGTTTCATACGTTCAGCCATCGCTGCAACGTCTTTGGAGAACGTGCGTTCAACACCGTCTTTGATACGACGACGAAGAGTTCCGATACGGTTCACCAGGTTTTTGAACTTGATCACAACGCGGTTGATAGTTTTACGGTTGAAATTCACGGACTCGAAGTTCGCCATCAACTTGTCATTCATGACAACAAGCTCTTTCATGGCAGCCTGACGAGCCGGAGTGTTCGTCTCTTCTTTACGAAGAGTCAGGAACAGCTTTTCCGCCGCTTTCTGGTATTCAGTCACACGACCGATAAGCTCATGGATCTTATCGATGTATTCCTTTTCATCGTACTGAGTGTCCTCGTCCTCAAGACCACGGAAGATCGATTTAACTTTGATACGGCCTTCATCAAGGCGCTTACCAAGCTGGATGATCTCGTAGGTACCCAGAGGGGACAAAAGGATCGCACGAACGATCTCGCGCTCCCCTTTTTCAATACGACGGGCAATTTCCACTTCCCCTTCACGGGTCAGAAGGGAAACGCTTCCCATTTTGCGCAGGTAAAGGCGTACCGGGTCATTGCCCTTAACGTCTTCACTTTCGGCTTTTTCTTCATCATCAATTTCTTCGTCTTCAGAATCGACGTTTTCCAGGAAGGAGCCTTCGCCCTCTTCCTCTTTCGAACTTTCAGACAAGTCTGAAATTACTACACCACCGGCCTCAAGGCCCTGCATGAACGAGTCCAGCACAGATGGAGCTAGAATTTCAGGGGGAAGGAGCTCATTGATTTCCTCAATGGTCAGCGCACCCTTCTCCTTTGCAAGCTTCAGGAATCTCTGGATTTCTTCTTTAATCAGAGTTTCCTGTTCCTGCAAAGAAAGAACCTTCACAGGCTCTTTCTCTTGTTTGTTTGGTAGGTTCGGTTTCATCAAATACCCGCCTTTTACCCTTTATTCAGAGAGATTCGGTTTCTCTGAATATTCATAATCTGTTCCAACTTATCCGAACTAGGTTCGTTTTTAAGATCACGTGCTAAGCGCTTTGCTTGATCGCGCAGGAAATTTTCTTTTACGCGCTTAAAGCAATCGCGCAGGAGTTTCATTTCTGCCTCTTCGTCGTACCCTGGATCGCCCTCATTCGCTGGGCTCACTTGGAATAAATATTCAGGCTGATCGACGTAAGAGACAAGCAGACTGGTCAATTTATCAAATTTACCGAGATCTTGTCTATACACATCCGTGGCTTTTTCGAGGATCTTTTTCACTCCTTCATGGGCCACACTCTCGAGCAGATTTTCATTCACAAATTGATCGAAATTGGCACGACTTTTGAGTACCAATCCCAACAGCATCAGCTCTGCTTTAGAGGCACCCTGCAGACTGATTTTGCCTCCCTCTACACTAGAGGACACCTCTTGCGGGGGTTTCTGGTTAGCCGAGCCCATATTCGGGTTTGGCTGCACCGTCCTAGTCATCGCAGGGCGATTTTGTGAATTTACAGGGCCGCTGCCTTGTATTCCCACAGCCTGACGCAGCCAAGGAAGCCCTACGTTCATTTTCTGGGCCGCCTCTGCCAAGTACAGGTCTCTTAAACGCAGATCCGGGATGGACTCAAACAAGGGCTTCAACTTATCCGCCAGCTTCACCTTTTCAGAGGCGTCACCGCGATAACCTTCCATCCAACGGGCCAAAATCATCACAAACAGATCCGGAGCGCGATCCAGTTCAATTTTCAGGGCCTCAGATCCGTATTTCTTCACATAATCGTCCGGATCCATTCCATTCGGCAGCGTCAGCCCCTTGGGATACAGATCCGCTGCCAGCAGGATCGGCAAGCTGCGCTCGGCAGCTTCCATCCCGGCATTGTCCCCGTCAAACAGGGCCACCACGTTTTTGGTCATGCGCTTAAGCATTTTCCCGTGGTCCGGCGTCAGCGCGGTTCCCATCGTCGCCACGACATTGCGAATGCCGGCTTGATACAGGGACACCAGATCCATGTATCCTTCAACGATAAGGGCCAGATCGTCGCTGCGGATGTAACGGGCTGTCTGCGACAATCCGTACAATACCTTCCCCTTCACAAAGACCGGAGTCTCTGGAGAGTTCAGATACTTGGGTTCAGTTTCTTTTTTCTCTAAATAACGGCCACCGAAAGCGATCGGTTCACCCATCGCGGAAAGAATCGGGAACATCAAGCGGTCACGGAAGATATCAAAGTGTCCGGACTTGTTGTTGCGGGCCTTCACCAGGCGGGCTTCTTCCGCCAGCGCCATCGGCACATTCTTGCTAAGCAGGTATCGTTCCAGGCCGTCCCATTCAGGCACGGCATAACCCACACCGAAAGCTTCGATCACTTCCTGGGACAGACCACGACTGGCGATGTATTTCTTCACCGGGTGGTCATTTGGAACACGCTTAAGTTGCTCTGAAAAATAATCAGCCGCGAGCTTATTTACTTTTAACAACAACTTCTTTTTATCGCTGGCCTGATCACGTTGCGCATCTTCCTTGTCCGGAGCTGGCATCGGGATGCTGGCACGACCGGCAAGGTATTCCACTGCCTCAGGGAAACTCATCCCTTGATAGTCGCGCAAAAACGAAAACAGGTTGCCACTCTTGTGACAACCGAAACAGTGATAGACCTGTTTGGTTTCAGAAACGGAGAAAGACGCCGTTTTTTCAGCGTGATCAGGAAACGGACAGCGGCCCATAAGGCCGCTACCACTAGGTTTCAACTGAGTATATTGTGAGATGATGTCGACGAGGTTATTGGCCTCGGACACCTTCTCGATAAAGTCTTGTGAAAATCGCATGCCTCTCCAACAAATTAAGAAAGCTTGGACTTGATAACTTCGCTCACTACTTTGTTGTCTGCGGCGCCGCCGGATTTCGCGATGACTTCTTTCATCACAGGACCCATGTCCTTCACGGTTTTAGCACCCAATGCTGCAATTACTTCGGTAACAAGAGCTTCGATTTGGTCACGGCCCATTTGTGCTGGCAGATAAACTTCCAGAACTTTCAGTTCCGCGGTTTCCTGATCAACAAGGTCTGTACGACCTGCAGTCTGGAATTGTTCGATGGATTCTTTACGCTGTTTTACCAGCTTTTTAACCACGTTCATCACTTCATCAGCAGTGATGGGTTCCGGTCTCATGTCGATTTCACGGTTTTTGATCGCAGCCTGGAGCATGCGAAGAGCTCCCAATTTAGCGGATTCTTTTGCGATCATGGCAGCTTTAACGTCAGCGGAGATTTTGTCTCTGATTTCCATAGTGCCTCCAAAAGGACTTAAGATGGGATTCGGTCATAAAACAGAGGCGACCAGTGGTCGCCTCTTGAAAAAACAAACTTTCAAAAAGGGAACTAGTCGTTCCAACCTTTTCTGGATTTTTTTACAGCGCGCTTACGAGCGGCGATAGACTTCTTTTTAAGTCTTACAGAAGGTTTTTCAAAGTTTTCGCGTTTTTTAACTTCAGAAAGAATACCTGCTTTTTCGCAAGACTTTTTGAATTTTCTGAACGCAGATTCAAAAGACTCACCGTCTTTGATCTTAACCATTGCCACGACAATCACCTTCCTTCCCGTGTGGATTATGAATTTGAGAGAAAGAGTGTATAACAAAGCAGCACAAAAGGGGCAAGTTCTGGGGTCCTGACGCGGTATATTATTCTCAAGTCGGTGCTTTTTTATTGAACAGGCCAAAATCGGATGGGACAAATGCAACAGAGGGGACCCTATGAAAGCACTTATCTATCTGATATCACTGTTGTTCGTCGGAACCAGCCAAGCCTATGCTTGGGAAGCGTTCTATGTCCTTAAACCCGATGAACTGCGCTTTTCGAAGGCAGCTACCGCCTTTTCCCAGCAGGCCGCACCCACCGACTGCCGCGCCCGCCTGAAGGAAATCGCCTGCATTGTGAATCCGATTCAGGATCCAAAAGAATCCCGCCGCTGCCAACCCGGCAGTGAAACCATGGCTCCAGCATTGGAGCGTATCTATGATGTGATCCCGGCAAAACTTCAACAAACCTTCTGCTCGATGCAGGTGATCTTCATCGAAAACGACACCGAAGTTTTGGGATACGCCGGGGTTCTTACCTGGGATTCCAATAGCCAGCCAAAGGGTTCCTTCATGGGACTTCGCAGAGCTTTGTTAGAGCAAAACTACGACGCCACTTCGGTGATCGGGTGGAAAGAACAGAAGGCTTTTGGACTGACGCCGCCTCCGTTTGTGCATCTGCCAGAGGGGCCTCGTTCCAGCATCGTACTGCCGAATTCCCTGTCAGCTTTGCACTATGTGATCGTTCACGAAATCGGCCACATTCTGGACTTTTCCAACAAAGCCAATGACTATGTCTGCCCGGCCGGGGAAACCTGTGATCCCACCAACAACCCGGATGATTTTTTGAAGATGGTTCCTGCACCAAATTCATGGTCCGCCCTGAGCTGGCAATCACCCGCCAAACCCAAAGAATCCCAGTTGTTCCCTTTGTGGTCAAAGTTGTGCTTTTATGACTGCAAAGAACGCCTTGGCATCGCCGACATGGAAGAATTCTATCATCAACTGGCACCGACCGACTTTGTCACCACCTATGCGGCCGTCAGCCCATGGGAGGACTTTGCCGAAAGTTTGACCTTTTATGTGATGTCCCAGCATGCGGACTTTGAGTATGAAATCCAAACCCCATTTGCCACCCACAACCTGAAAACCAAGTGGGACGGCTTGTTTGCTAAAAAATTCTGGATGCAGGACTTCCTGAACCGCGATCTGAAGTACCCAACACCTTTGAAGTAATTTATAAATAAGGGGAACAACAATAGGAGTTCCCCTTTATGATGGAAATGCTTGCGAATCCCCAAATCTGGATCGCGTTCTTCACTCTGTTTGCCCTTGAACTGGTTCTGGGCATCGACAACGTCATCTTTATCTCTATCCTTGCCGGAAAACTTCCGAAAGAGCAGCAGGACAAAGCCCGCATCGCCGGCCTGAGTCTTGCCGTGATCACACGCGTGATCCTGCTGTTCTCTTTGTCATGGATCATCGGCCTGACAGCGCCGCTGTTTGAAGTGTTTGGTCAGGAAATTTCGGGCCGCGATCTGATCCTGCTTCTGGGCGGTCTGTTCCTGATTGTGAAAGCCACCATGGAGATCAATCACAAGCTGGAAGGTGTTGAGGGTTCCCAGTCCAATCCAGTCGCACATTCTTTCAATGCCGTGATTATCCAGATTCTTTTGCTGGATATCGTTTTTTCTCTGGATTCCGTCATCACAGCAGTGGGCATGGTAAATGAGATTTCCGTGATGATCGCAGCCGTTGTGATTTCCGCCGCGGTGATGATCGTGTCGGCGAAATCCATCAGCAACTTCGTGGATTCTCATCCGTCACTTAAGATTCTGGCATTGAGTTTCCTGCTGATGATCGGCTTCACTTTGATCGTGGAAGCTTTGGAAGTTCACATTCCAAAAGGTTATGTTTACTTCGCCATGGCATTCTCTGTCGGTGTGGAAATGCTGAACATTCGCATGCGTCGCAAGAAACCGGCTGAGCCTGTGAAACTGCGTGAGCGTTTCGCTGAGGAAAGCAAATAGTGAACACCCCTGCCCACGACGAAAAATGGATGCGCAAAGCTGTCGCGCTGGCAAAAAAAGCAGCCGAGCGTGACGAAGTGCCCGTTGCCGCCATCGTTGTGGGACCTGAGGGGATGATCTCTTACGCGATCAACACCCGTGAACGCCAGCAATCCCCCCTGGGACACGCCGAGCTTTTGGCTTTGCATAAGGCCTCACAAAAGCGCGGCAGCTGGCGTTTAAGTGACTGCACTTTGTATGTGACTTTAGAGCCTTGTGTGATGTGCGCCGGCGCCATTCAACAATCGCGCATTTCACGAGTGGTTTATGGAGCCAAAGACGCCAAAGCCGGAGCGGTTGAAAGTCTTTATCACATCCTGAATGATTCTCGCCTGAATCATCAGGTCGAAGTCAGCGCCGGCATTCTTGAAGACGACTGCAGTGAACTTTTGCAGGGCTTTTTCAAAGGCCGCCGTGATGAAAAAAAATCTGAAAAAGCACAAAAGGTTTTCCGCGACCGGGCCAGCGTCGTGGTTCTGCACGAAGGAAAAGTTCTGGGATTCCACGCCGTGGATCCGACCGCGCAAGTGCCTTATTTCTTCCTGCCAGGTGGCGCCGTTGAAAAAGGCGAAACCCCGGCCGCCACCGCGGCCCGCGAATGCCTGGAAGAAACCGGCTACAAGATCCGCATTCTGCAAGATTCCGCCTTTGAGCGAGTTTATAATTTTCCTTGGGACGGCAAAGTTCACGCCTGCCGTACAGTGTTTTATGTCGGTGTTTTGGATCAAAAATGGGTCCCGCCGGGCAAAATTGAAGATGCCTCTTATCACCAGGGCGTTGACTGGGTCTCTGCCAAAGACGCCGCCAAGGTGTTTGGATACAACAAAGACATCCTCTGGGCCGTGCAAAAACTACTCAAAACCGCGCAAAAGGTTGCCGCCAGAACTGCTAAAAAACCTTAAGGAAGATAGAGGTTTACAGACCTCCCCCTGACCTGTAGAAAGTCCGTCACATGACGACGACTAAATTTACTGACCTTCCTTTGATTGCCCCTCTTCAATTTTCACTTAAAGAAGCAGGATACGAAACTCCAACCCCAATTCAGTTGGCAGCAATTCCTGTTATTCTTGAAGGGCACGATCTATTGGGCATCGCCCAGACCGGCACCGGGAAAACCGCGGCGTTTTCATTGCCTATCCTGCAAAACCTTTCCAAACACACGCGCAAGATCGAACCCAAATCCCCGCGCTGCCTGATTCTGACTCCGACGCGTGAACTGGCGATTCAGATTCACGAAAACATCGAAGCTTACAGCAAACACCTGAACATGAAGCACACCGTGATCTTTGGTGGCGTGGGACAAAACCCGCAAGTGCGCGCCCTGCAAGGTGGCGTGGACATTCTGGTGGCGACACCGGGTCGTCTGATGGATCTGCACGGACAAAAACATCTGAAACTGGATCGCGTGGAAATCTTTGTTTTGGATGAAGCCGATCGCATGCTGGATATGGGCTTCATGCAGGATATTAAAAAAATCCTGCCGCTGCTTCCACAAAAGCGTCACAACCTGTTCTTCTCTGCAACTATGCCGCACGAGATTCAGACTTTGGCCAACCGTATTCTGGTGAATCCGAAGAAAGTGGAGGTGACTCCGGTTTCCTCCACGGCCGAAAAAGTTGAGCAACATGTGATGTTCGTCGATAAGCCACAGAAGCTGGATCTATTACTGCACATTCTGAAGGATGAAGCTTTGTCCAAAGTGCTGGTGTTTGTTCAGATGAAATACGGCGCGAACCGCGTGGTGGATCGTTTGACCAAAGCGGGCGTTACCGCTGCCGGCATTCACGGTGACAAATCCCAGAACCAGCGTCAGCGTGCGCTGGAAGAATTCAAAAACGGTGATGTGCGCGTGCTTGTTGCGACGGACATCGCGGCCCGCGGTATTGATATCGACGGCATCACTCACGTGATCAACCTTGAACTTCCGCACATTCCAGAATCTTACGTTCACCGTATCGGAAGAACTGCGCGCGCAGGCGCTGCTGGTGTTTCCATTTCTTTCTGTACCGCGGAAGAAAGATCCTTCCTGTTTGCGATTGAGAAAACCACACGCACCAAAGTGAACGTGGTTGAAGATCATCCGTTCCATTCCACTGAAATTGCCAATGCTCCGGTGATGACTGTGGGTAAAGCCAAAGCCATCCTTGAAGGCCAGCGCCTGCAAAACAAAGCTAAAAACCGTGGCGGTGGTCAACGTCGTCAAGGTGGCGGCGGTGGTGCCCCTCAAGGCGGCCACGGCGGCGGAAAGAAAGCTGGAGGCAAACCTCACGGCGGTAATAAGCCTGCCCACGGTGGCGGCAGCAAGCCCCACGCTAAATCAGAGAGTAAATCTGAAGGCGCAGCTTCTCACAAAGCTCATTCAAAACCTGCGCACGCTAAACCAGCTCACAAGCCTTCTCATAAAAGTGAAGGCAAGTCCGCTGGTAAAAGCGAGCATGCACCAAAGAAGCGCAGCTTCTGGAGCCGTCTGCGCAACAAGGACTAAGTTTTAGTTTTATTTAAAGACCCAGGATATTTTCCGAAGGTTTCACCAGGGGGCCCTTGCAGGCCTCCAGGAACTTCTTCACCAGTGGTTCTGATGACAGGAATCTTTCTTCCTCGTCGATGTGGAATTCCGGGTGCCACTGAACGCCCACAAAGAAACCGTCTTGCGTGGAGCTAAACGCCTCCACCAAACCGTCTTCGGATGTCGCTTCGACTTGCAAACCATTCCCCAGTTTTTTAACACCCTGATGGTGGATCGAGACAATCTCCCCACCCGCCGTGTACATCTGTTGAAGCATTCCGCCCGGAGTGATTTCCACCCGGTGCGTGAGCTTTTCATAAAGTTCGGATTTAAAGTGCGCCAAATTGCTGGGAAGCTGCGTTGGCAGATCTTGGAACAAAGTTCCGCCCTTAAAGACATTCATCAACTGAAAGCCACGACAGATACCCAGTACGGGTTTATTGCGAGTCGCGAAGGCTTTTAGCAGTTTTAGCTCATAGCGATCACGAATCGGATCGGTCTTATGATTGGCCATGACTTCGATGGGTTCTTCACCATACAAGGTTGGACAGATATCCACGCCGCCCTGAAGGACCAAACCATCCAGAATTTCCGCATATTGGTGAACGTTCAGATCGTCTTTTTCCAGCAAGCCCGACGATTCCAAAGAAGGAACCATAAAGACCAACCCGCCGTGCTTTGCGATCAAGTGAGCAAGATTCTGCTCAAGGTACTGAATGGATTTGCTTTTGATCTCAAACCCGTCCGGAGTTTTGTACAACAGACGAGGAGAAAGACCAATCAGCAAGGGTTTTGCTGCGTCCATACTTTAAGTGTGGACCCAGAAAACCCCGAGGGCAAGAATCTTTAGAATTATTCCTGGGCTTCCAGGCGATAGCCCAACGAAGGAACCGCCACAATGCGACCGTTGAACTTGTGAATTTTACGTTTCAGATAGTTGATCTGTGAATCCACATTTCGGGAGGTCACTTCCGTGTCCCCCCAGATTTCTGAAAGACATTTTTCACGAGTGACCAGGTTGTTTTTCCCCGCCACCAGCAGCTTCAGAATATCGAACTGTTTTGGCGTCAGATTCACTTCTTCACCATCGACAAACACCTGACGGGAAAGAAGGTTCATTTTCAAATTCGCCGCATTCAGTTCAGAGGCCGCTTCCGGCTCTTTTTCAGAAAGGCGAGCTTTGATTCGCAAAATCAGCTCTTTCACGTGGAAAGGCTTGGAAATGAAATCATCAGCGCCAGTTTCAAACGCTTTGATTCTTTCATCAATCGTCGCCGCACCGGAAACGAAGATGATCGGCGTGTTTTTCGTGGAATCGCTTTCGCGAACCATACGGCACACATCCACACCCATCACGCCTGGCATTTTATAATCCAGCAGAATCAGATCCGGGCGTTTTTCATTGATCAGGCGGAACGCAGAGGTGCTGTCAGACGTGTAGGAACACTCATACGTGGAGCTGAGAATCTCTGCCAGGAGCTTACAGCTTTCTTCATAGTCATCTACAATCACGATTTTTTTTGCAGCCAAGTCCGTTCCCCTTAAAGGAGTGGAAGTCGTAAACATGTTCATATTTAAAAGCATGAGCCCTACACATGTAAAGTGCAAGCTGCACAGGGTCCAGTTTTACATGCCTTTAAACTTGATCTTCTTCGCTTCCAGAATCTTCTTCAGTTGGTCTCTTTTGTCACCCTGGATCTCGATCATTCCGGCCTTGTCGCCCAGGATGTGGGTTCCACCGACGCCGCATTTGGCTTTAAATTCTTTGGCCAAAGTCTTTAAGTACTCTTCATTACGAGGGAATCCATCAAGAACCGTGACCGTCTTTCCACCGCGTCCCCCTTTTTCCAAGCGGAACACTACTGTGAATTGTCCTTCTTGCACCGTGTCCTCGGGACGACAGCGGCATTCAGATTTCAATTCCTTACAATTCGGACATGTTACGTTGTCACGGGGATCAGTACTAAAAACTAAGCGAGTATTTTTCACGAACCTGAGCTCTCTTGATTGGATGGATTAGGGCTGGGCTCTTCACCCAACTTGTGCTGAGTATACTCTTTTCCATCGAATCTAAAAAGCTGCGGAGTTTCATCCATCACGGTCGCGATATTCACCGGGCGCTTCCAAAGTTTGAAAACGTTTTTCAGGGTTTCGCTCATGAAATCCGGCTGCATGTCGATGCCTTCGTGCAGATGGGTCAAAAGCAATTCCCCGCGATTTTCAAAGTTGGCGTCCTCAATGCGAATGATCGGCTGACCGAAGTTCGTCATATGGAACAACAATTGGGCTTTGATCGCCTTGAAGTCCTTGGTGTCGACCTCGAACTTCTGGGTTTTCTTATTGAACTTGTACACAAACATTTTGTTGCGCACGCAGAAGTCTTCCGTCAGGAACTGATCAATGAACGTCACATCATTGCAGACCTTTCTGACTTCGAAGATCTTGTCGCGGCCCAGACCCAATTTCTTGTCCCAGTGCTTGCGCTCGCGCACGTCATCGCACTCTTCCCATTCGCGGCCGAACTGACCCTTGTTCCAACGGTCTTCAATATCGCGCATAAGTTCGATGCCGACCTTGTAAGGATTGTACCCGTTCGGAGCCATCGCCATCGTGCCGGCATGGTGATCGGCAAAGTCGATGATTTCAGAATCATCCAAAATCTTGGTCGTCATCAGTTTCGAGTGCCAGTAAGATGCCCAGCCTTCATTCATAGTTTTCGTCATACCCTGAGGCGAGAAATAATAAGCCTCATCACGGATGATCGAAAGCACATCCTGCTGCCAATCGGTCAACGGAGCATAATGAATGAAGAAATTAAGAATGTCTTTTTCCGGTTCCGCCGGGAAGCGCTGCGCTTTGGCCTGAGCTTCAGCATCGGCCTTGCGGCGCTGCTCTTCAACGAAAGAAGGCGGGTTGATATAGTCGCGCATGTAAGAGCGATCCACGCGCAGCAAATAGTTTGGTTCCTGCGCCGGTGGCGGATTCTGCGGCTTTACCACAGACTTTTCCACATAAGGACTATAACGATCGATCAGGTTTTCCAGGGACAAACACACGTCGATGAAGTTTTCCACCACATCCTGACCATGACGGTCCATGTAGCGGCGGATGCGCGTGGCGTGATTCGCCATCTGATCCATCATCTTGCGGTTGGTTTTGGAAAACCAGATGTTGTTCTTAAAAAAATCACAGTGACCGTACACGTGGGCCATGACCAGCTTCTGGTCCATCATGGCGTTACCTTCCATCAGGTACGCATAACACGGGTCGGTGTTGATCACCATTTCATAGATTTTGGAAAGGCCGTATTCATAGCTCTTGGAAAGGTGCTCGTATTCCATCCCGAACTTCCAGTGCGGATAGCGCACCGGGAATCCACCGTAAGCGGCGAACTGATTGATCTGATCGTAGGTGATCAGCTCAAAGATCGTCTCAAAGAAATCAAGGCCTGCATCTTTCGCAATCTGGCAGATTCTTTTTCTTTCGGCTTCAAGTTCGGGTGTCAGATTAGCCACGAGCTATCTCCCTTTCCCCAGGAAATCTTTGATTGAATCCAGGATCTTGTCGCGGTTTTCGATCTGACTCAAAGTCAGCCTCTCATCCTCGCCAAATTCCTTTTGCAGATCCTTCAGGAACTGCCCGCTGCCGTATTTACTTTCCACCTGGCCATAACTGAAAACGTTACAGTTCGGCAGGAAGAATTCCTGCAGCATCTTAACACATAGACGCGTATCCTCGCCCGACCAGTTATCGCCATCTGAAAAATGGAACGGATAAATGTTCCATTCATTCGTGGGATAGTCCGTCTGGATGATTTCCTGACACAGCTTATAGGCCGAGCTGATCAGGGTTCCACCGGATTCACTGGTGCGGAAGAACGTGTCTTCGTCCACCTCTTTTGCCGAGGCGTCGTGAATGATAAATCTGGTTTCAAGGCCCTTATAGTGTTTGCGCAGCCAGGTGTTGATCCAGAAGCTTTCCAGACGGACGATTTCCTTCTGCTCTTCACCCATGGAACCCGACACGTCCATCATATAGATGACCACGGCCTGAGTTTGTGGCTGCTGCACTTTCTTGAAGGACTTGTACTGCATATCCCGGCGGATCGGCAGCACCAGCGGGTCTTCGGAATTATAAGTTCCGGAACCCACCATGCGCTTCAAAGCGCGTTTATAAGAGGATTTAAAGTGGCGCAAGCCCTCGGGGCCCACTGGCGCAAGGCCTGTGAATTTTGTCTTCAGGGAGTCAATGTTTTTGGCGCCCTTGGGCTGAATCAGCGGCAATTCCAGTTTTTCACCCAGAATCTCTGCCAGTTCATCCATCGACATTTCGACTTCGACAAGGTGTTCGCCCGGAGCTTCTCCGGCCTGACCCTGTCCGCCTTCACCCGGATCACCGACATCCTGACCCGGCTGCCCTTCCCCCTGACCGACCCCGCCCTGTTGTTTGGGACCGTACCGGAAGTTGGGAATATCGATGCGCGGAAGCGGAATCTTCACGAATTCATCTTCACGCTTCCCGATCATTTCGCCCTGAGAGACGTACTTGCGCAGATCCTCTTTGACCTTGCCTTTAACGATCTCTCTGAATCTGTTATGGTCTTCGCGTATCGACATTATTTATTCTTTACGTCCCCTCGGGCGAAGATACTTGCCACGTAATGCAATACATCCGTAGCAGAGATTTCATCGTAACCGAAGTCCTTGATGAGACGGGTTTTTACAATATCAATTTTCTCTTGAGTGTCTTTGTCAGCAACGTTGCTTACCAAAGTGGTCAGCTTGATGCTGTCTTTCTGATCCTCGAAGAGCTTCAATTCGATGGCTTTGTGCAGGCGTTCGTTCATTTTATAATTGAACTTCTTGCCTTCCAAAGCCAGGGCCCCGATGTAGTTCATGATCTCGCGGCGGAAATCATCCTTACGGGACTCTGGGATCTCAATCTTCTCTTCGATAGATCGCATCAGACGCTCATCCGGTTCCTCGTCGTTACCGGTGAACTGATTGCGAACTCGTTCTCTTTGCGTATAGGCTTTGACGTTATCAATATAGTTGGCGCACAGTCGCTGCATGGCACTTTCATCAGCACTGATGGCTCTTTGCACCTCAGCTTTGATGATTTCCTCGTACTCCTGCATGACCACACCCAGAAGCTCTTTGAATTCGGTCTTCAGCTCTTCATTGGCAATCAACGAGTGGCTTTTCAAACCGGATTCAAGCTCTTTAAACACCATGAACGGATTCACAGATCCTTTGTTGGACTGCTGAGCCGCCACCAGGGCGTTGGAAAGTTTATCCTGGATATAACGGGCGGAAATACCCTCAAGACCCTCGCGCAGAGTTTCTTTACGAAGCTCACGCACGTTGTCTTCAGTATAGTTCGGCAGCGTTTTTCCGTTGTACAGCTTCAGTTTCTGCAAACGGGTCAAATTGGCTTTCTTCGGTTTTTCCAGACGGGTCAGAATCGCCCACATCGCAGCCATTTCCACCGTATGCGGAGCAATACTGATTCCACGCACTTTCTGGGAATTGAAATCGCGTTTGTAAATATTGATTTCATCTCTCCAGCGCGTGATGTACGGAATGTCGATCTTCACGGTACGGTCACGAAGAGCTTCCATGAATTCATTGTCTTGCAAACGACGGTATTCCGGCTCATTCGTGTGCCCGATGATCACTTCATCGATATGGGTCTGTGCGAATTTTTTAGGTTTCACACGGTGCTCTTGCGAAGCCCCCAACAGATCGTACAGGAAGGCCACATCCAGCTTCAAAACCTCGACGAATTCGATCATGCCGCGATTGGCGACGTTGAACTCCCCGTCAAAGTTAAAAGCACGCGGATCGGAATCAGATCCGTATTCAGCAATTTTACGATAGTTGATGTCACCCGTAAGCTCGGTGGAGTCCTGATTCTTTTCATCTTTTGGCTGGAAGGTACCAATACCCACACGGTCCGCTTCAGAGATGAACAATCTTTTCACACGCACGTGCGACAGAACCTGCATCAGGTTGCCGTCGTATTTTTCCATCAGGGCTTTAAAGATAAAGCGGGAAGGCGGGCTTAATTCACCATCCACATGCACACGGAAGCTGCCTTCCTGGCCTTTGTTGATGGAATCATAAACCGTGGAACGAAGCTCTTCCGGAATCAACAGCAAAGGCTCTTCATTCATTGGGGAATGGAAGACCTTCACACCTTTTCCAAGAATGCCATCAAGCTCAAGCTTTTCATCGATCCATTCAAACGTGTACACCGCACCCTGCTTGGTGTGCGAATAGCGCTCAAGGCCTTTTTTCAGCATGCGGCAGATGGTGGATTTCGCACTTCCCACCGGCCCGTGCAGCAGGATCACACGTTTCTCGGTTCCGTAACCCAGGGCTGCTGCTTTCAGAACATTCACCAATTTCATCAACTGCACATCAAGACCGAAGACCGCGTCTTTGCCGTTGTTGTGAACGTCATCGAAGAACTTGTAGCGAATGACTTCTTTTTTAAAATCGATATAGTTTTCAGTGCCTTCCTCAACGATCATGTCATACATGCGCTGATAGGCGTTTCGCGTGATTTTGGGATTTTGTTTTACCAGGTCGAGATATTCCTCGAAGGTGCCACTCCAATGCTCTTTGGCATGAGTGCTTGAGTTTTGCCAGTTGGCGACCAGTGAATGCAGATCAAACTTAGAGGCCATATTCTCTCCCCAAGGTGATTGGTGACACACCTACTCTGTTAGAGTATGCCTCATTACTAGACGGTTAACGAGTTTTTTAATTTAGTTGTATTGCTTTGAACCCTTGCGGTTGTCTCAAGGTGAACAGCTCTGGTTTAAACTGGACCTCAGTCTTGGGTGCTTCAAACAGCCACTGCATTTCAAATTGCGGGGCCGTAATTACGACTTTCTTTTGCCCTTCTTTTCGATTGAGCCATTCGACGCGCGTTTGTTTTGCGCTATTCTCACATTGATAAATAAGCCCTGCGGGATCCAATCCACATTTCCAACCGGGTCCTCTGACAGGTTCATCAAAAGCGATGTTGGCCAGATTCATCGGATGCAAAGGCATGCCAATCACATTGGCGAACGCCCGTTCGGTATTGCGCCCATAGAAGAACGTCTTTTGAGGATAAACAGCGTAAGAGATCTCTGTCGGGCTCATCACAACACTGGCCACCTGAAACCCCAGCAAAGCAGTGATTTCAAAGCGCGCTCTTTCGTTTTTGATCGCGAAGATATCTATATTTAATGACTGGGTCTTATTTTCCTTCTGATTTTTGATCAGGGCCTTGGTTTCCCACTGCGCTTTTTGAAACGCACCCTCTTTCACTGTCTTAGTGACACACCCGGAAAGGAAAAGGGTTAATACGAACATGAAAAAATAATTGAACCTGTTCATCATTGCCTTAGCATAGAGAAATGAATTCCCTTAAACAAGCCTTGATTCAATTAAAAACGGACTGGAAAAACAGCCTCTTTTTGGGCTGTACGGCCACCCTGTTCGTTCTGGCGGTGCGCTTTACTCCTTATGTTAGTGCCCTGCTGATTTCCTTTGGCCTGCTGTTTTTGCAGGAAGTGACCAATCGCTATCTGACAACGAAGGCCTGGCCACGGGATCTGAATTTCCTGAAGGAAAATGCCCTGTCATTTATTATCTGCTCTTTGATTCTTTTACCGACCAGCACGCTGTTGGGGTCGGCCATCGGAGTCCTGGAAAGCCCGCAGGATTTCCTGCACACCGTCCCGATGTCCTGGGGTCTGCTGATTCTGGCAGTGTATTTCTATCTGGTGCTGACTCATGCCTTGCGCATGACCATTGAAAACGGGACTGCTCTTGCAAGATCGGTTGATATTGCCGCCCTGGCATCGATAAAAAACTTCCGCGAATATTTCATCATCGCTTTTTACATGGCGCTGGCCGTGTTGATTTCAGGAATTATGTGGGGCGCCGGATTCATTGTGACTTTGCCGCTGATCTTCTATGTCACTCACTATTCATTCCTGGCCACCAAAGAACGGGGCCTGCTTCAGGAAAAGAAAACCGAACCAGCCTCTTAAGCACAAAAAGCAAAAGCCCGCGAAACTGCGGGCTTTTTAGTTTCAATTTTAAATTTAGAATCTATTTTTCAGAAGCGTGTTCTGCCACTGGCTTTTCAACCGAAGCTGGCAGGCGAGGTGTACCGTTCAGCTCCTGCTTTTCAATGGCAGTGATCTTGCTGCGGATTTCCTGAACTTTTTTAGGCTCAGTTTCAAGGTCTGCGGCTTTCTTGTACATCTTCTTGGCTTTTTCCACCATCGAGTGCTTGTAGTAAGCATCACCCAAGTGTTCAGCAATGATGCTGACTGTGGACTGATGTTTGTAAGCAGCCTCCAGGAACTTGATGGATTCAGCGAACTTGCTTTGTTTGTACAAGATCCAACCCAGAGTATCCAGAACATAGCCATCCGTCGGCTCAAGCTCCAGCGCACGACGCGCCAGTTTTTCTGCTTCCGGAAGTTTCACACCCATTTCAGCCCAGGTGAAGGCCAGATAGTTCAAACCCTGCACGTGGTTTGGATCCAGTTCCAGAACCTTTTGCATTTCGGTCACAACCACATCTTTGTTGCCCATACGGTCGTTGATCGTACCGTAATAGAAACGAAGCTGCGCGTTTTCCGGGAACTTTTTCAAACCCTGCTCCAGCGTCGCGGAAGCATTTTTGTAGTCGCCTTTTTCATCCAGCAAGGAAGCATACATCGCAAAGATCTGAGGCTGATCCTGGCGTGCTTTCAAACCCGCTGCCGCCACTTCCAAACCTTCATTCAAACGGCCCAACCCTTTTAGCAGGTAAGCAGCGTGAACCACGGCTTCACCATAATAAGTGCTGGTGGACGGGATCTTCGTGTACTCTTTAACGGCTTTTTCATGCTGACGGGTTTCTTCATAAACCGCTGCCAGATAGAAACGAACTTTGTCAGACTCTGGAGCATCCTTCAGAATCTCTTCCAGTTTCGCCACCGCAGTGTCGTATCGTTTTTGTTCAATCAGAATCAAAGCCATTTTCATGCGAACATTCAGTGGCTCGTCGGAATCATTTTCCATCACTTCCAGCTGCTCGTAGGCATTTTCATAGTCACCGCGCTCGATATAGATCTGCGCCAGGACTTCTGCCACACGCGGGCTTGGAGAGTTTTCTTTCTGGAAAGCACGGTACAGGGACACGGCTTTGTCTTCCGTTTTCTGCTTGGAATAAAGAACACCCAAAGTCAGAACCGCATCAGCGAAGTCCGGCTTCAGCTCCAGAGCTTTCTTGAAGGAAGCCTCTGCCGCCTTTTGATATTTGGCTTCAGACTGCTCCAGACGCACACGTCCGATATAATAGTGAGCCAGGTATGGAGTGTTGTATTCAGGATTTTTCAGCAGGGATTCAAAGTACTTCACCGCTTTGTCAGACTGCTTCTGTTCAGAATACAAAGCACCAATGTAAAGTGGCGCTTCAGTGTTCTCGGGCTGAAGCTTCATCACGGTGTTGTATTGCTCCATCGCTTTTGGATAAAGCTTCAGGGAAGAATACAAACCACCCAGCAACAAGTGGCTGTCGACGTTCTTAGGATCTTTTGCCACCGCTTCTTCAGCCTGCGCCAAAGATTCGGTGATCATGCCCTGCTTCAGGAATTCTGCCGCAAGACGCATGTTCACGGCCGGAGAGTTCGTGTCGTAAATAAGAACCATCTTGAAAGCTTCAACCGCTTTCTGGGAGTTGCCTTCCAGAGCGTAAGCCTCACCCATCGCGAAGTAATAGTCCGCCTGAGTGCGCATATAGAGTGGATCCAAGGAGGCCGCACCGTTGTCTTCCGGAGAGACCACCGCCGGAGCAAAGGAAGCAGGAGCGCGATTTCTATCGTTGAATGATGCCTCGTAGTATGGGGCTTTATCGTCAGACTCATTTGACGTGAAGGTCGCGCAAGCCGTGAGGGTCATCAGGAAAGGAACGATGATTGCGGTCCTAGTGTATGGAAACATGAAATCTCCTTAGTCACTAGGCTGATCGGCTTCTTATGAGAATTGCTTGATGCGGCTTAAGCGCCCATTGAGGAAACGCGACCAAGGACGCGGATGAGAAAGTGCCTAGTTATGAGACACACTCAGAAGGACTCCCAGATCATCGCCTTCATAAAGAGGCTGAGTGTCCAGGGATTTAGCCTCGTCATCGAGAGATGCCGTTTCGATTTTCTGGTTTGGACCGGACGACCACACCAGGATTTTGATCTTGCCGGCAGCATCGGCGGCTCCGGACAGAATGCGATAGCGATACGGCTGCCCCCACGGGTCGGTTCCCATGGTCCCCGTGCTGCGCAGGTTTTCAGCATTCAAAGCGGACTTATCCTCTGAAACCGAAGCTGGCAGCCTGCCTCCGGCTTTGTCTTCCGACACTGTATTTTTTGATGCTTCGCGGTAAATTTGTACAACTTGGTACCCTACGACCTCTGCTTTTTGGCGGGCTGTCTCACTTTTAGAGTCCTGAATCTGGCGATTCCAGGGGGTCGCAATGATGGCCGTAGAAAACCCTACAAGACCCAGCAGGGCCAAGACACCAGAGGACTTAAACTCTTGTTTTTGCTCATTTTTCATTAATTATCCGCCAAAGATTGAAGGTCGTCCTTAAACATTTCGGCGGGCTTTGGAAAAAACTTTAGACAAAGGTCTGTAAAATTCGAAAAAACGAATGGCTATTTGCAGAAAAAATAACGCCTAGAGTCTTTTCTTTTGATTTTTGGACCCCTTGACAAGGGGTGGCGGCAGGGATAGGTTGCGCCCATCCGCAAGGGGACGCCGAATCATAAGGCACTGTTAACCCCTTGGGACTTTGGGGAAATTTCAAATTGGGAGGCACTTTTGATCAACCAAAACGAAACAATGACATCGAAGCCAAATTCTAAAGTTAAAATCATCAAGCGCTATCAGAACCGCAAACTCTACGACACTCAACAAAGCTGCTATGTGACTTTGGACGATATCGCTAAGATGATCCGCACTAACGAAGAAGTGATGGTTATCGACAACAAGTCTAAAAATGACATCACTGCTGCGACTCTGACTCAGATCATCTTCGAGGCTGAAAAGAAAGCATCTCAGTACGCTCCTCTTTTCACACTGCGTGAGATCATCCAGAACGGTAACGGCAGCATCTCTGGTTACTTGGCTAAACTTGGCGCGTTCCCTCAGGACTACATGACCAAGCAACAAGTGAACACGGTTGTTGAAAACGCTTCTACTGACAGCGTTAAACAAAACTTGGAAAACCGCGTTGCAACTGCGGCGACTCGCTACAACACAGACACTACTGCTAAAGTAGCTGCTGAAAAAGCGACTGTACTTCCAGGTCTTCAACAAGACGACGAAACTCCAAACCTGCCAGGCACTTCTTTGTTGAACAACTAAGAAGACCTTTCAGCAAGGGTTTCTAAAGAAGGCTCCGCAATGCGGGGCCTTTTTTTTATTCAAAATAAGCTATTTCAAGGATCTCCAGATCACGAATTTCTTCTGACCGGCTTTGATTTCCACGTCACGGGAATCAAGACCTTCCCCGGTGGATGCATTGCTGTAGTCCACACCTTCCAGGCGGAACTTGTAGGTTCCCGCGCGCAACGGAACCCGGATGATTTGAATAGTCTGAGGCAGGAAAGACCACTGTCGCACATCCGCACGATCCGCCATCAACAAGGCGATGTAAGCCAAATCCCCCAAGGCCTGATTTTGCTGACGGATTTGATCGGACAACACCGCTTTGGTGGCAACACCCGCCACTCGTTTAGCGAAAAGAATTCCGTAATCCTCTTCCAGGGTTTTAATGGCAGCAGACTGCACATCGTAAACTTCGCGGCTTAAGAAAGGTTCAACGTCGGTGGAAAGATACAGGCGAGCTCGTTGAGTTTGGCTGACCACCGGCACCAGTGTTGGTAATGTATGACCATTATTTTTACCCGCGGATTTTCGCGGTCCCCAACCCTGCTGATAAATAATCACCAGCTCCCCGTTTGCGCGATCATACCAACGGTCGGATTCCACAACATCGGGGAATTTCTTTTTCCAGTCCTTGTAGCTGTCCATGCGACGGGACAGTTTCGCCGAGCGAATCAGATCCTCGCGGATTGTGGAAATGGACGGGTCAATTTTATAGGCTTCGGCATAGGCGATGTAAGCATCGTCATAACTGCGACTGGCTTCCCAGATCACCGCCGACAAATACTTACTGAACGAGTTCAGTTCAAACGCCTGCTTTTCATCGGCACGGTATTTCAGATATTTTTCATTGATACGACGGGCTTCAACCAGAGCCTCATCCAGCTGATCCATCTCAAGGAAGTTCATCGCCAGATAGGCATTGATGAAGATCTTTTCAAAAGTGTCGCCCTTGTACTGAACCATTTCCTCGTTCAGCGCCAGGGAACCGGCAATGCGGGAAACCGACTGATAGTCGACCAGTTCAGCCAGCTTGTCGGCCTTCATCAGAATCTGATTGCTCTCTTTCAGTTGTCCGGCGACCTGAAGGGCTACACCGTAGTCCATCAAGTACGCCAGCTGATCGTCATTTTCCTTGTCGGCCAGCGGTTTTAAATCCGCCAGTGCCTTGGTGAAATCATGACGAGCCAATGCCTCGCGGGCCGGCTGCACCTTATTTTGGTAAGTCGCGCAGCCCATCAGGGGCAAAACTAAAAAAAGACCCACGGCGTGCGTGAGTCTTTGAGCAAAACGATTCATCAATTATAGACCGATGGATTTCTTTTTAAATGTTTTACGGATTTGTTTCTGGTCAGACCAAGTGATCATACTGGATTTCAGGTTGGTCAGATTCAAAGTCAGTTTGTAGTAAACGGACTTGTCTTTGCCGACTTCCTGAACGATGGAATCCAGACGACCGTTGATGATGAAGTCTGCGCCAATCTGACCGCCTGGGCCTTTTTTGGTGCCTTCTTCAACCATGCCGGAATTCTGATAGTTGTATTCATCCGCGATATCCTGACGGGCTTCCTTGTCGATGAAGCCGACTTTACCGGATTTCATAAGTTCAACACGAACCATGTCCATGATGCTTTGAGTATCAATGTGTTCGCTGGTTTTATTCTGAAGGCCGGTCACCATAACCACTGGCATTTTTTTAGCGCCATTGATGGATGGAGAAGTCATCAAACTTGCCACCAGATCCTGAACTGCTTTCTGCATGTCAGTTTCAGACCACTGATCATTCAAAAGATTTTCACGGTTCACGTCGTCATACTGGCCTTTCACGAAAGCTTTCGGACCACAACTGGTCAGTGCCAAGAAAGAAAGAGCCACGGCTGCAAAAGTCAGATTCTTTTTCATAATACCTTCCTGTCCATTTCGGACACTTCCAAAGTCTATGCTGGGGTATTTCGGGGCGCAAGTCATGCCCCTCCGTTTCAGGACGGCTGTCCTAAATCCGTCCGCTAAATCAGGCCAGATTTCCATTAAAAACCCCGTAATTTTGCAACAAAGGACAAATATGAGAGAAGTGTCCACAAGCCTGCAAGCCTATGAAATCCTGCGCAACGAAATTAATCCCTATGCCGAGGAGCTTTGGGTCATCGCCCTGGACTCGCAAATGAATATGGTGCGCAAAGAAATGCTGTTTCGGGGGACTGTGGATTTTTGCATGATTCATCCGCGCGACATCTTCCGCTGCCTGGTCAAGGCCAATGCCAGTTCATTTATTCTGGCGCATAATCACCCCAGCCAGAACGTGCTGCCATCAGAACAGGATCTGATCCTGACCCGGAAAATTCATCAACTGGCACAGATGTTTGAAATTCCCCTGAACGATCATCTGGTCGTTTGTGAAAACAACTATTTTAGCATGGCTGATCATGGGTATTTTAAGAAATGGCGAAAGCCCCGCGTGTCACGCAGTCTTACTGTATAGCCTCAGAACTGTAGTCGAACACATTCATCCCGGCACCACTTGGATTGCGAATCGGAGTCACCGACAAAACGCGGGACAAATCTTCACTTAAGATCACGCGGTATCCACCACGGCGGGCGTTTTCAACAAACTGACGAGCGTACTCTTCTTTATAAGCCTGAGAATATTCGGCCTGTTGTTCGGCGTTGAATAGTTCTTTCTGAACAATGTCGTGCGGAGAAAGACTTTCCTCTTTGCGCGAACCACGTCCCAACTCTTCTGCCAGTTCCTGAGCACGCGTATCTGAAGTCAAATCCAGACGGTTTTCATTGTGATAAGCACTTTGAGCCGTGGTGGAATTAAAATCCGAATTCATCAGTCGCGCGTTTTCCACCTGCATGCGCTGGCGGGCCATCTCCATCTTTTCATTGGTTAACATCAGATGGCGGTTCACTGACTTTTCAAACTTTTCGGATTTCGCAGCGACGGGGGCCGAGGCCACTTTTTTCGGTGGATCCTCTGAACCCAAATAGACAAAGATCATCACTGCCGCCCCCACAAAGAGCAGCAAAGCCAGAAGCATAGAGTTTTCCTTTTGAGACTTCTGCGATGTCATAAGCCCCTTATCGGACAATGTGTTCCATTTCTCAAGTTTAGCACTGTCTTGAAATGAGACACTTTCAGAGTATTGATCCGTGGGTTTACTGCCTCACGTTCCCGGTTAAAGTTCGTTTAAAAACAGAGACTTCCAAACATTTCCTTGATCAAAGCCGCGGGTTTTTCAGGCTACGCCGAACGGGTGAGCTAAAATTTTGTCTCAAATGTCAAAAAACTGCGCACAAATCACGAGTCATTAACCACTTTAGGGCCTTTCCGGTGTCGGCACAGAAAGTGAAGTTAAGAACTTGTCAACTTAACTCATTACCCCCGAACCCCTTTGAAAGGACCCCCCTCCATGAAAATGATCAAAACTCTTGCCGCTGTCAGTGCCCTGGCTTTCTCTGTTAACGCATTCGCCGCTTCCCAAGGCGCTTTGACGATCACTGGTGTTGTTGGAAACAACACTTATCTTTCCCTGACCAGCATGGGTGGCAACGATGCCAACGTGGATCAGACTCTGAATGTGGATCAGATCGTAAACGGAGCGGTGACTTCCAAGACCTTCGCAAGCATCTTCCATGAAGTTTCCAACTCCACGGGTGGTTACAAGATCACGGTGTCCTCTGCTCAAGCCGGTGAATTGCGCGGCCCAGGCACAGCGAAAGTAAAATACTCTTTGGATTATTCCTCGGCAAAAATCACTATTGCTGACTGCGCTCTGACGGCGGCATGTGAAGCTTCTTCTGGTGGTTTGACGGCGAAAACAAGCTCTGCGGTTTCTGTGGTTGTTAAAGCCACTTCCACGGCAGCTGAAATTGCGGCTCTTCCATCCGGCACATACTCTGACGTTGTGACCGTGACGATCGCTGCTCAGTAATTGTAAAAACTGAAAAACAAACTAAAAAGCCGGTCCCAGTGACCGGCTTTTTTTTATTGGCTGGATTGAATAGTCAGATTGATCGTGTCACTGTACGACCCTTGAGCCTTGCCGCTGGTATTACCGATGATGATCGTCACCGGATTCACCAGCCCACTGGCCGGGGAAGTCCCCGTCTGGGTGGCAATCTGAGTCCACCACGGGATCGCATAAGTGGTTCCGTTGATCTTAAACGTATAATCAATCGTGTCTGTGCCATTGACCTGCTTCAGCTTTCCACCGTTGTCAGACCAGGCAAACAGATTGTAGCCCGAGTTGTACTTCACAATCACATCAGCCGTGCCCTGCGCCCCGGTGGTCAGATTATTTCCGAAGTTGATGGTGTGAGTGGTTTTGGATAGATCAAACGTCCCCCCGGAAGACACCACCGACAAATCCGCCTTTTTGTGTGAACCAAATGTCAGCAGGAACGCCTGCGAAGCCACCAGCGTATAGTTCGAGGTATTTCCCTGATACAAACGCACCGTCACCGTATCAAGGTAAGTTCCCGCCGAACGCCAGTCATTGGCCGTATTAAATGCCACCGTGTAAGACGACGTCTTCGTATTATAAAAGGTACTTCCCTGAAGTTTGTCGCAGATAACATCCGAGCATGAATTCACTTCCGGAAATTTCTTTAAGATCTGCAAACCGGCGCTGTCGGCTGAAACCTGATACGGCCAGACATCAGAACCTTTTTTCGCGGAACGATTGGTATAGGAATTCGAAGATCCGTAATCGAAAGTCAGAAAGTAATTGCAGGTTCCGTTGGTGGTGTTGCCAAAGACAGTGACATTGAAGGTGTCCTTCATCGTCCCGCCCGTCTGGAAATACGGCGCAGGCTGCGCCAAGATCAAGCCCATCGCAGAGCAGGCCGAAGCTCTGACTGCGGCAAAAGTAAGAGCTGCAAGCAGAAGACCCACGATCAGTTTCATCGTTGCTCCTTTGTTCCGGTTTTAACAGTGCCCAGATTAAGCATTTTATCGGCATTACCTGGAATCTCAAATGTGAATGGCGCAAGGCCCGACTGATCTGTCACAACCCGGTAAACACCAGGTTCCAATCCTTCAATCAGGAAGCGGCCCTGTTTGTTGGTAAAGAAGGTGTTATCAACAAGCTGTCCGTTGGCATCAAACACATCTCCGGCGGCGTATTCCACTGCTTTGTCTGAAGACGTCAGCAACTGACCCTTCACCATCACTTTTTTAGCGATCTTCAGATCCAACAAAATCCCGCTGCGATAAGTGGTTTGAGTTCCATAGAATTCTTTATCCAGTAAATAGCCCATCGGCAAAGACGTGATATCCACGTTCACCGTGTTTCGGTAGTAAGACGACTGATCACGCAGCACCACGGTTCGGCGCGGCCCCAATTGAGCCTGCCCACGATCCCCGGTCGGATTGATCATGATAGCCTGTCCGTCCTCCAGGTTCTTGGCGTGAAGCAACACAAAGCTGTCGGTCACCGGCTGCGTGAAGGCTCCATGGCCACCCACCCAGGCAAAGCCGGTATTCAAGCCCAACGACGTCAGGTTGTATTCGCTCCCCTGCTGGGCATTGTTCATGTGATCCAATCGCACACTGAAGGGCTGCTTCAGATATTCCCCCGAAATGCTTCGGGTGTTACCCAGCTCGCTGTTTTGGATATTTGCATTCCAGCGATAGTCATCATACTGATAGCGGTTGTTGCGAGCCACCGTGGCATTGGTGGTTTTTTGAAGTGAATCGTAATAGGAACTTGCACTGTAATAGCCCTGACTTTCATTCCAATAGAATGAAATCAGGAAGCGGTCTTCTTCTTTGTCCTGAAGAATCTTATTATACACAAATTCCAGCCGCATCTGGCTTTTCAGCGGAATCATCAGGTTGGATCTGTAAGTGCGCTGATCTTCACCGGTCATATATTCCAGAGTGTTGGCACCCACGCCCCACAACCAGGATGAATCCAAACGGAAGTTCAACTGCGCATCATAACGGCGCAAATACCGCAAGGGATCCACCACCGGGTCCTGCACCGTCACCGGGCTGAACTCACGATCCTGATTTTCAAACTCCAACGCCAATAACAAGGGCATTTGCCGGCCCATAACCTTGTCCAGACTTCGATACGTCAAGCGTTCGGCAAAACCACTTTCCTGAGACGACTGCGACCCTTGAGCCACCTGCAAAGACAAATATCCCAGATTCGACACACCGGAAACCTCAGCGCCCAAAAGCATCTTTTCATAGTAACCCTGATAGTTCAGACCCACGGTCAGCTGATCCGTGATCCCACGGCGGTTGTACAAACTGACAAAGGCAGCAGAATCATCATAAGCCCGGTCACCACCGGATGCCTGCCACGGAAGACCCGCAGCGTACGAGAATTCTTCCACCCCGCGAGCCAGCAGGCTGTTTTCATAAAGCAGCGAGAAGTCATAAACCTCTTCCTGCCCCAGATCATCCTTCACCTTGATACGCACATTGCTTTGGCCCGTTGCCAAAGGGAAATCACGAATATTGAAAACCCCCGGAGCCAAACGCACCTGACTGAACAGCAGGCCGTTGACATAGATTTCCACAATGGAAGTTCGTTTGATGATGATTTCCGTGTCACTGAGCGGTCTTAAAGTTTTATACGGCTGGATCGCAAATTCCCGCGTTGCCGCAAGACCCGCGATAGACGGAGTGATTTGAAAACCGGTCGAACGGAAGGTCAAATCCCCCAAGGTGTAGCGGATCATGCGCTCTTCATCGTCATAGCGAATGCGTGTGTCCTGCCGGCGCCATTGGGAATCGGCATCCTCTAAAAAATCCGCGCTGGATTCAAAGACGAAGCCCCTGATGTTTTCAACCAGCTCCAGGTTTCCCGTCAGAGGGCGACGTTCACTTTCCACATCCGGCCCATATTGCCAGGATTGCTGGGTTCTTAAATTCAAGTACCCACTGTGCTGATCGGGTCGCAGATATTTCTGATTTTCAAATTCAACAAAGTTCAAATCCAGATCCTGGGCCTTGCGATACTTGGCCGGCAGACTTAATCGCAGCTCCAGCGTGGGCGGATCAAAGGACACTAAAAAGCCCACTGCCTCCAAAGACTGCGTGGTCAAAACACCGTCGGATGTCACATTGCTTTGCAGGCGCAAAAACAATTCATCCTTCATGTAGGGCTTTACCGCTTCCAGCAAAGTGCGCGCCTCGACAGAAAACTCTTCAGCACGATCGCGCGGGAACAGCCAGGCTTCCGTCAGCGGACGGCCATCCAAAACCACAGGCGCCATCAGGAAGGGTTTCCCCAACGGCGGACGGCCTTGGGCCATGACCAGCACCGGAAGCAGAAGAAAAAGAAGCAAAACAAAACCGGATCTCAATTCTCAAGATCCTTCAATTCAATGGTGGCGCTCAAAGCCTGATTGGCCGGGACATCTTTTGCGGTTTCAACTTCGGCTGTGGCAGTGTCGCCTGCCAGAAGATTGATGGA
The DNA here is from genome assembly GCF_000317895.1 of Bdellovibrio bacteriovorus str. Tiberius. Classification (NCBI taxonomy): domain Bacteria; kingdom Pseudomonadati; phylum Bdellovibrionota; class Bdellovibrionia; order Bdellovibrionales; family Pseudobdellovibrionaceae; genus Bdellovibrio; species Bdellovibrio bacteriovorus. The sequence goes on along the minus strand of NC_019567.1, from coordinate 205,676 downwards.
TTCAACGGCTTTGTTAGTGGTCAGATCCGCAATCACGGTTTCACCCGCTTTGATTTTCAAATGCTTGAACAGCAAAACCTTATGGGCTTTTCCGTCATTAGTGAACGTCACGGCCACTTTGCGGGCCCCCACACGTTTCACTTCCTTGACGATGACCTTGGGTGCGGCCCCTTCCGGAATCACATAAGCCGAGGCCACATACTGCAAAAGGAACTTCAAATTTACGCTGGTTTTTTTCGGATCAGAGTTCTTTTCGCGGAAGTCCACCGGCAATTGTGAAGCCACCAGGCGATAGGCTTTCTCTTTTCCGTCCTTGATTTCGCCAGACCATGACACGCGCACATTGCGCTTTTCTTTTGGAAGCAGGACAACCTGCTCTGGATAGATCACAAAGTCTTCGGTTTTGGTGCGCACTTCCTCCCCTTTGGGATTGGTGGTGCGAGCGAAGGCTTCAATTTGCACGGGAAGTTTTTCATCTCCGGGATTTTCAATCACCAGCACTTGAGTGGATCTGGATCCACTGGGAGCAAACTCCACAACCATGGGAGAAAATCGGAAGGCCCACGAAAGGGACGGAACTGCCAAAGTTACCGAAATCAGGATCAGTGACATTGAGATGATTTTTGCCATATATCCCAATGATAGGGGCTATTTTTAGGCAAAAGAAGACTTCTTAAACCAGTTCTTAACAACTAGTCTTAGGGCGCTTGAACTGTGACAACAGAAGCCGGAGCCCGCTTGTGAACTACGACTTTAAGGTGAGGTGAATTTTTGGTGATTTGCAATTCACCATTCTTCGCTGTCTTCACATCGACTTTTTCTGCGACTCTTCCAGAAAAATGCAGCTTATGACTTTTTGCCACTGCCATCCCGGAAAACATCAAAATCGAAAGAAAGACTGCCATGATACGCATGTCTTTCTTCTCGGATTAACTGGACTAAAGCTTTAGGACATTAGTTGGGGATTCTTTTCCTGAATCGGCGGATAAACCGGGATGATCACGATAAACTCTGTGCCTACGCCCACTTCCGAGCGGGCCTGAATTTCGCCCCCGTGATTCTGAACAATCCCGTAAGAGATACTCAAACCCAAACCTGTCCCCTGACCCACACCCTTCGTGGTGAAGAAGGGGTCGAAGATCTTTTCCAGAACATCGGCGGACATGCCCTTACCGCTGTCTTGAATTGAGACTTGCACCCAACCACGTTTGTCCTTGGAACCCTTATAGTCCTTCAAAGCCGAAGTGGAAATCCAGATGTGACCGCTGCCTTCAAGGGCCTGAACTGCATTGGACAGGATGTTCATGAACACCTGATTCACCTGGCTGGCATAACAGTGGATCAACGGAGTTGGCTCATACTGGCGATGAATCTCGATACGGTTTTTGATTTCACCCTGCAACAGATTCAAAGTTGTATCCAAACTTTGATGAACGTCGATTTCCTGCAGTTTGGCTTCTTCCAAGCGAGAGAAATTGCGCAAACCCAAAACGATGTCACGGGTACGACGAGCGCCATCCTGACAAGACGCCACCAACTTCGGCAGATCTTTCACGATATAGTCAAATTCGTACTCTTCTTTCAGGGCCGGAAGTTTTGGCGGATCCTTTTCTGCGACTTCAGCAAGTTCGATCAGTCTTTCAGAATATTCTTTAAGATGGGTCATGTTGCTGTAAATAAATCCAATCGGATTATTCAGCTCATGCGCCACACCTGCCACCAGCTGACCCAGGCTGACCATTTTTGCAGAGTGAACAAGTTTGGTCTGAGTGTCTTTCAGCTCTTTGTTGGCCGCTTCAAGCTCGGTAATTTTCTTGCGAAGATCCGACCGGGCCACCCAGATTTTTTTGCTCATTTCATTAAAGGACTCTGTCAGAAGACCAATTTCAGTGTCGTTTTTCACCGGGATGGTAACGGCCTGTTCCTGGGATTCAAAGGACTGCAGGGCTTCAACCAGTTCGTAAAGCGGCTTCAGAACCCAGCTTGAAGTCACCAGAATCGTCAGAACCAACAAAACAATAACCGCACCCACGACGCTGATAAAGGCATAGTTCACGTTCTTCAGAACCGCTTTGGCTTCGCTCTTGGAAGCACCCAAAGCCACATAGAACTTCGTGATACCCCAATCCAGTGGATAGATCAAAAAGCCATATGGCGTGCTGCGCACATTCAGATCAAAGAAAGGCTCTGCCCCCGGACGGAAATAAGGACGGAAGAAGTCTTTTTTATAAAGATAAAAATCCGGGTGACTGGCAACAATGGCCTGACCGTTATCCGAGAAAAAAATCAGTTCCAGCTTCAGGCGGCTTTTAATTCTGGATACAAAGGCTTTGTTCAGATCCATCACCTGTTCCATGTAACCCACAACACGGCCACCGGCCCCGGTGATTTTAGAGATCAGGATCAGATTTACTTTTTGTTTGTCACCGAATTCAGCCAGGGAAATTTCACGCTGATCTTTGACCTGTGCCATGTATTTCGCTGACAGGAAAACGGCGTCTTGTACGGGAACGAAGCTGCGCACGTTTTCTTTTTCATCTTTGAAAACCGAAGCCAGCATGCGGCCTTCACGATTGAAGAACGTCAGACTGGAAATATTGTCGGCTTTGATCCACTGGGAAGAAATATTGCGAATGGTGCCACTGTCACCTTCCGCCATGTGATACACCAGGCTGGGATCACGCACATAACGGTCACGCTTTTGCTGAATGCTTGTCAAAAGATCCGCCAGAATCAATTCGACTTCGCGGGCATTGCCGCTCAGGCGCTGGGACAGTTCATGATCGATGGCTTTTTCGTATTTGATCATGGAATAACCGGTGACGAACGCCAGCGGCACGACTGAAAACAGGACGAACCAGATGATCAAGATCGTGCGCAGGGATCGTTTGGGTTTCTTCCGGAGTGTTTTCACTTTTTGGATTCATCCAAAGTGAAGATCAGACGAATGATTCCGTCCGGCATCACACGAGGGTGTTTTTCTTTGGAAAATTTGGTCTTCCCATAAGTGCCCAGATAGTTCATCAGGTCCTGATACTTCGCCTCAGGAATTGTAAGGTGATAATACATGGATGTCGGAGTTTTCTTCCAACCCAGTTCCACGGAACCGGCTTTACGACCACCCAGTTCAAGGATCTTGTCATTGATCTTGGGGCCAATGCTTTCAATGTTAGTCGCAGAGATTTCACCGCGATAAAGGAACCCACCAGAAGCCGCTGCTGGAGCAGTCTCTGCCGGTTTTTCAGGTTTTGCCGCCACCGCAGCCGGTGCCGCTGGTGTCGGTGTCGCCGGAGCCACCGCAACCGGAGTGGCTGCCGCAGGTTTATCCGGAGTTTTTGCCGTTACAGCAGGAGTCGCCTCTTTAGCGCCTTCATCCACGAATTCCGGAGTTTCCTGCACCACGGTGGTGGTTTCTGTTTTGGAAACTTCAGCCAGGATCACATCTTTGGATCCGGTCAAACTGCCCAACTGCATGACTTTCTGCCATGGAGTCACGGACAACAAAGTCACAATCACCCCGACAACAACCAGAGCTTCCAAGCCCCATTTAAGACCCTGAGGCCATTTGTCGAAATTGGATTTTTGCATCAGCACCGTCAGATAGCTGGAAGGCGCGTTGATTTGTGAAATGATGGGTTCGGACACACGTGTGTCGGCCAGGCGTTCAGCGTACTTCTGACCATTTTCGATTTTACCCAGATCCAGCTGGGCATCGCGCGAGAACTTCACATGATCTTCAACCGCGGAACGGCGTTCCGGATCCAGAGTCCCCGTCAAATAGTCATAAAGCAGCTCATGCCCGATGAACGGAGAAATCTCTCGTTTATTTTTCTTGGAGAGCTGAACTTTATTTTCCTGCTGAGCCATGCTTTAGTTTACTCACACCTTGGGTCATGCTTCCCAGCTTGCGCAACGCCCGGCCTAATCTATATCGAATAGTGCCCTGGGTAATGCCCAAACCAGCTGAAATATCATCGTCACTTATCTTCAGGATTTTAGACCAAATAACGGTCAATAGCTCGTCTTCTGAGGCGGATTTCTGAAATTCACGCCATGGGCCCAGATCGACGGCATCAGGAATCAGCCAGCCCGATTCCACGGTGGTGTTGGGACGTCCGCGGGAAACGCGCACTTTAAATTTGTCCCAAACCGTTTTGGTGGCGGCAACGATGGCTACAGAATTTTTTAAATCAGGATTTCGCGCCTTGCGAGCCCGACAAAGGGCCAGCGCTTGGGATGAAGCCTCTATCGCTTTTTGATCATCAAGCAAGGAAAAATAGAAAAACAAAGCGATAGATTGTACGTCAGCTTCGGTCATAGCACCTTTAAGTCCATTCGTGCGTTCGAGGGCACCCTTTCGTGGATGCCCTTTCTATACTAATCGACTGTAAGCTGTCTGAGAAGGTCAAGTTGGTCGAGAACTTTACCGGAACCCATAACCACGCAGGAAAGTGGGTCTTCGGCGATAGAAACCGGCAGTCCAGTTCTTTCTCTCAGAAGCACGTCCAGGTTCGCCAGCAATGCGCCCCCGCCCGTCAGAACGATTCCGTTATCCACGATGTCGGAAGCCAGTTCCGGTGGAGTTTTTTCCAGCGCGGTACGAACAGCATCAACAACTTCAGACAAAGGATCCATCAAAGCATCGTTCACCTGAGAAGAAGTGATCTCGATGGTTTTCGGAGCACCGGCCACCAGGTCACGGCCTTTGATCTCCATGGATTTTTCCTCTTCAAACGGATAAGCGTTACCGATTTGGATTTTGATGTTTTCTGCAGTTCTTTCACCGATCAGAAGGTTGAACTGACGACGAACGTAGTTCACGATCGCCTCGTCAAACTTGTCACCGGCAACTTTGATGGATTTGCAGTAAACAATACCACCCAAAGAAATCACCGCCACGCCCGTAGTACCACCGCCCATGTCGACAACCATGTTGCCGGATGGCTCCGTGATCGGAAGACCGGCACCAATAGCCGCTGCCATTGGTTCCTCGATCAGATAAACCTCACGGGCACCTGCGGACTGAGCTGCTTCTTTCACCGCACGTTTTTCAACCTGAGTGATTCCGTAAGGAACGCAGATGATGATACGAGGACGGATGAAGGATTTTTTCTCGCCAAGGGATTTGCCGATGAAGTATTTCAGCATGGACTGAGTGACTTCGAAGTCAGCGATAACACCGTCTTTGATCGGGCGGATCGCCACGATGCTGCCAGGTGTACGTCCCAACATGTCTTTGGCTTCTTTACCTACGGCAAGAACGCGGTTTTGCATGCCACGATAATTTTTTTGGACCGCAACCACGGAAGGTTCATCAAGGATGATTCCGCGGCCTTTTACGTAAACAAGTGTATTGGCGGTGCCAAGGTCAATGGCGATGTCGTTAGAAAAATAATCTTGAACTTTGTCAAAAAAACTCATGCTGAATCTCACTTCAGTGTAATATTCATCGGGCTTTAAACAGTTCAAGTCTAGGTTCTATAAAAACCGGAGTCAATACTGATATTTAGGCCTTTTTTGAGTTTATTTTGACGCAGGTGCGCACTGGATCGCAAGGTCCGTGCCCGTCAACTGACCACGGAAGCGAACCTCCAAACCTTCGTTCAAGGTTGTTTCCGCCACCATGGTTTTGTCGATATCCAGATCCACCGCCTCAATGGCGATGCGCTCGTCTTGCCCACCAGCAGCGGGTTTCAGACGCAGAGTGATTCTTTCAGTCGAACGTCCACGGAAGATTTCGCGCTCTACTTTGTTGGCAACATCCCACACGATCTCTTCATCACGGCGGGTTTCCTTGCGCCCGGATTCAGAGTGAGTCAGGGAGCATTTCACCCGGCGCAGATCCGCCTTGGTACGCTTGAAAGACTTGTCCGACAGACAAACCGCTTCGACTTCTTTTTGAATTTCCAGATTGGTGACCTTCAGGCTGATCTGCGAACCCAGGCCTGAACGCACGGAAAACTTGCTGTCCCCGCGCTGCTGATGCAGCTGGATTTCACCCAAAGCGGCGCGACCCGTTTGCGATGGTGTTAACAACAAGCGGCCCTTGCCATAGGAATCAACCAGACTACCCAGAATGTCGTAACCCTGATCGTTCTTTCCGCTCCAGAACATGTCGCGATAAATCTGACGTCGTTGCGGATTGAAAGGATTCATATTCTGCAGGAACGTACGATCTTTCAAATCCATCCCGTTAACCACACAACGAGCCGTGCTCATCGCCGGCAAAGTGCCCGGACTGCTGACTTGAGTGTTGGTGGTGCACATGCGGTTGTAGGTCTCAATACGCATTTCGCGGGCGCAGTTGTTATTCAAAGCATCGTTCAACAAGGCATCACAATAAGCGTTTTTGGAAGTCAGTTTCTGACGACCGGTGGTGCAGCCGTTGAATTTGTATTCATAGGTGAATTCACCCTGAACATCGACAGGAGTTGGCGTGGGTGTAGATGTTGTCGGAACCGGAGCCGCACCGCCACCGCCACCACCATTGGAGCAAGCCGCCACGGACAGAGCTAAAACAGACAAAGCAAGTTGTAGATGAATGCGCATGCTATACCTCCACACACGGTCAACACCGCCTTTACTTCAAAGACCCTGCCAACGTCATAATGCATTTGTTAGGGAACCAGAGGGGTCTTCTGTTACTTCACTGACAGGTGTGACAATTTGAGACACCTTTCCGCGAGATTTCGCTGAATGCCAGTGATCTTCGGTTAAACATGACGAAACATCGTCCGATAAGTAATGCAATGAACGTAATGGCACTTTGGATTTTCCTTATCACGGGTCTGGTCTCGGGTTGCACCCTTGTGGGCAACCTTACGGACTATAATTCCCTGACGGCACCGGTTCTGACCGACGGTACCGGAACCAAAATTGAATCCCTGATCATCAATTCCTCTGACAGCCTTTCAAACTATAATCTGCGCGGTGAATGTTACTATCCGAAGCAGAAAATCGAAGTCATCATTCAGCCCAGCCTGAACAGCCTGTCGACCATGGAGCCAAAAGTATTCACCACCGTCTGTCAGGACGGAAGCTTCAGTCTGGATGTGAACACTCAAGGCTGGCCGGATGCTGAGTACACAGTAAAACTGGAAGTGACGTCTTTGGCCGGCGTGAAGTCTTCGAATGAAACTGCGGTCACCAAAGACATCATCGCACCGAACGTCAGCTTCGCCACGCCACTGCCAGCGGAAGTTGGCAATGCGCTGATTGCCGCTTTGCCCGTGGATGGGACATGCGAAGATGATGACGGACCGGTGTCAGTTCTTTTCCAGGGCACGACGCTGGCGACCTTCACCTGCAGCAACGGCACTTTCAGTGGCCCGGTGATTGTGGGCGCCCTGAATGATGGTGCAACCATTTTACAGGTTTCCCAAACCGACAGTGCCGGAAATACAGGGACGGCAAACAGCTCTTCCTTCAACAAGGATTCATTGGCGCCCCTTCTGCCGGTGACTTTCGGTTCTTTAGGCAGTGCTCTTTCCAACAACGATGCCGATCGCTCCGTCACTGTAACCGTGCCTGCCGATGCCACTCAATATCGCTATGTGATTGTGAAGGACACCGATTGCAGCAATCAGTGGGCAGCGATCATGGCGACCACTCCGGTTCCGGCGGGGACTCCGGCGACTTTCAGCTTTGCAGGGGATGGCGAATACCGCCTTTGTTTCATTGCCGGGGACCAGGCTGACAACTGGCAGCCCGACACCGCCGTCATTGAATCCGGCGCGGTCATCATCGACACCGCGGGCCCGGCACTGAATATCACAAGCCCGTTGGCTGGCAGCAAACACAAGTCTGCCGTCACTGTGTCTGGCACTTGCGAGGCAGGCGCTTCGTTGAGCTTTGCCGGCGACTATACAACGTCGCCGTCCACCGGAACGTGCAGCGTTGGTGGTACTTTTAGTTTCAACGTCACCCTGACGGCCGTTGATGGATTGAAGAACTTCACTTTGTCTTCGACCGATGGAGCCGGCAACACAACCCATCACACCGCTTATTCTTTGGTACGGGACAATGTGATCGTGGCTCCGTCGGTGACACTGAACACCGCCGCAACCACAAACAATCCTGATGCCCAATTCACCGTCAACGATTGCAGTGATGCGACTTTCATTATGATAAAAGAAATCAATGCGCCTCCGGCTTTGGGTGATTCCGGCTGGATTGCCTGCTCGACAGCGGCTCAGAACTATTCCTTTGATCTGAGTGCCAATGGGGATCAACAGGGCCTTCGCAACGTGCGCTTCTATGCCCGTGACGAAGCCGGTAACGTTTCCACCGCGACGGTCTTTACTATCACTTATGACAGCAAAGCGCCGATTCTGACTTTGGATCCGGTGCCGACTTTGGCGATCAATGTCAGCTATCCGTTTGTGGTGTATGTCACCGAAGCCACCGTGAGCGCCGCTGACACGTTGTATTTGGACTATTCCACTGATGGCGGCGCCACCTGGAATGTGGCGACGAGTCGCGCGCTGGGTCTTGCGGGTCCGATGAACAACAAGTCCTTCACCGTAAACTGGACACCGAATGCCTATAACACCAATGTGCAGGTTCGCGCCCGCTTGACGGATGGCCACGGCCTGACCGGTACCGGTGCCAGCAATGCCTTTGATGTGATTCTGGATACAATCAAACCTGTGATCACTGCCGGTGAAATGAAAATAAACGGACAACTGGATCCGGATGACACTGTCCGATCTTACGTGACCGTCAGCTTGAAAGCTGCGGATGCAGAAACGGCTATCACTAAATTCTGTCTTAAAACTGCCAACAGCGCACCGAACGCTTCCGACAGCTGCTGGGTCAGCGTGAAGGCGCCCAAACCGGGCCTTGCCGAACTGCCCACTCTGACGTTGGTGGATTTTGATTTCTTCCTGGGAATTAATTTTGGCAGTTATAACATTTATGCGTGGGTGATGGATGTCGGCGGCAATATCAGCACCAATTCCGCCACACTTGAAAAAGATTATAACACCATCAATTACGTCAACGACCCACCGCCCGTGGTGGCAAACTTCCTGACCGTGAATTCAGCCACTCCCAACAATCCGCCGAATACTTTCGATATGAACTTTGCCAATGGCGCCGCCGCTCATATCAGCTGGCAAGCCAGTGACAATGGCACTATCGCCAAAGTCGAACTGCTTTACGCCATCGACGGTGAACCGTTCACTTTGATTTCAAACACACTGGCCAACAACTCCAGCAACTCTACCGCGTGTTCCTATTCGGCGCCCCGCACGGGTTGCTATCTTTGGAGCTCCACCGTTCCAAACGACACTTTCTTTAAATTGCAGATTCGTGTGACTGACAACAACGGGCAAACATCCCAGGTTACCAGTCCCCCGCTGAACAGCGGCGCTTACAATCTGATCGCCGGCAATCAGGACCCAGGACATGACGGCAATGCCAAGAGCACCGTCTTTAACACCAGCGTGAACACGGACACGGCTCCGGGCACGGTGCTTGTCACCACTGATGGAAAGATCTTCTTTAATGATTCTTCGTACGGGATCATCTATATCGATCCAACCACCAACAACTCGAAGGTTCTTTTGCGTCTGACGAAAGAAAATGAAAATGCTTTCGGCGACGGCATCCCGGTGGAACAAGCCCGCGCCAAGGCCATCTTGCGAACCGCACTCGATTATCAAAATCGCATTCTGGTTTATGACCGCGAGATGATCCGCCGAATCGACACCAACGTCACTCCGATGACAATCGAAACCCTGATCGGCGCGGACCCGGCGGGAAATCTTGGAACTGACACTGCCGACACCGTGGCCGATCCGCGTGATTTAAAAATCAATATTATTAAAACTCCGACCGTGGATGAAACCTGGCCAATCCGTAAACGTTCACCATTTATTCCGATGCCCAACGGGGATCTGTATTTCATTTCCGAAAAACCGCAAGCCGCCAAAAACAACAGCGGTCGCATCCGTCTGTACAAAGGCTCCCTGGCGGTTCCTCGTGTGGAAAGCGTCCGATTCTCTGGTACAGGTGTCTTTGGTCAGCCTGCCTGGGATCTGGATACAATGGCTTATTCCTTCTTCAGCTTAAGATTTGATCCTGCGACCAGTGCCATTCAAAAAGCTTACGTTCAAGGCGTGCACAGTGTGCCGGGTAATGCTTATGGCCCGATGACGGAACTTGATCCGGTGACCCTGATTGGTAACGGTGTTTTCCCAAATCATCCGTTTGGCAACTCGTCACTGAACTATTATGAAGTCCAAGGCATGGATGGCCGCGTGTACCGCGCGAATCGATCCACCGAAAATGGCGTCAGCCAGTTGCAGGATGATGGAACATGGATACGGGTTCTGGGAACCGGCGTTCAGGGGGAATGTGCAGATGGCATCGATGCGACATCCTGCCCGGTGGCCCTGGATGACGTCTTTGTCGATCGTTATGGCCGGATCTTCTTCTCGGCGCGGGGAATTATCCGAACTGTGGTGAACGGGAAAGTCTACACCCTGTTTGGTCAGCGCAAAGACGCCGGCGATGGTGGTTCTGGATTTGATATGCGTTTGGCTTCTGTCACCTACATTGATCACAGCGTGGGCGACGGCGTGATGCTTCTGGATCACCAGCAAAACAAACTGCGTGAAGTATCGCCGGGCTCTTTGCCGGAAGTACGACTGGTGGCGGGTAATGGTGCCAACGGTGGAGTCAACTTCGGTGTTGCCGCCAATCTGCAGTCCATTCTTATGGGGAACTGGTGGGATGCCAATCAGTTTGCCACCAATCCTGCCAATGGCGACGTTTACATGAACTGCGCAAACCATCAGGTGCTGATCACTCCTCCAAGCACTTATACGGTTTATCACAGCATTTGCCGCTTAAATCGCGCCACCGGTCTGTGGGAACAAATTCTGAATGGGGAAGGGGCAACCCCAAGCTACACTCAAACTTCCATCAACCATGGGGACTTGCTGCTGTCGGGGTATTCTCCTGAAATCGTCGCTTACAAGTCCGGCAATCTTTTGATGAACAACCTTTATTGGAACGGGACAGCTCATAACAATGCCACCTTCCGTCTGATCACACCAACGACCACTCTTCACGTTGGGGGCCGTATCAGTCTGGATTCTGATGCCGATGACTGTCCGGATGGACTTTCCACAGATTGTTCTTTGGGTATCGTGGGGGTTCACCGGGTTGCAGCACCGGTGTACTTTGATCAGCTCAGTGGCTGGATGTATACGCCTCCGGTGCATGTGTCGATCCTGACGGCGAAGATGCACGTGCTGTATTCCGGAAATGTAAAAACCCTGCTGACCCTGCCGCAGATTCCAAGTGCGTATGCCTATGATTCTGCGGGATCGGCGATTTATTACTGCGGCAATGTCGATAAGAAACTTTACAAGGTGGCGATTCACAACGCCGGGGATCTGGGAAATACCGCCGTATGGCCGCTGGGTTCCGGAACTCACTTTACGGTGACCGAGCTTCCGATGCCGACAGACTCTATCACCTGCCAGGGCCGTCGCATTCTGATCAAGGCCGCTTCCGGGCCAAAACCAAAGCGCCTGGTCTTTATGGCCATGCAAAATGGTCTGCCGGCAGTTTCTGAATATTTCATTCCTTAATTAGAAATGTTTTTTCCATTCCACTTCGTGGGCCATGTATTCAGTCAGCATGTGCAGTTCTTCTTTCAGGCGGGCTTCGTTCCAGCCCAGCTTTTCCTGGAAGACTTTACCGATTTCCTCCATGTGCTTCACGCCGTGATTGCGATCCGCCAGGAACAATGGAACCCGGCGCGCAAAGAAGTCACGCATATGCAGACACATCGTCGAATCAATCGCCTGAGCTGCCTCCAGCTGCCAGTAAGTCATGTCGGAAGAATATCTGTTTAAGATCTCTTCGCCTTCCATGCCATAACGTTCTGCCAGCAGGCGCATGTCTTCCGCCGAGTGCCCGGCTTCACGCGCCCACAAATCCGCCTGAACCTTGGCTTGTTGGAAGGCATCAACACTGGTGTAGGGATTCAATGGTTTGATGGTGTTGGATTTAGCCCAGGTCACACGCTCTTCAAACGTAAAGAATTTTAAAGCCGCTTTTACGGTTTGTTCGCACATCAAGCGATACGTCGTGTATTTTCCACCGGCCACAAAAGTAATGCCGCGGTCGTCAGACAGAATCGTGTGCTCGCGGCTGGTTTTGCCTTCACTGCTGGAGCCATCTGCCACAAGCGGACGAACCCCGGCATAGCTTGCGATAATATCGTGAGCTGTCAGATTGGCACCCGGGAAATAGTGATCCGTGATTGAAAGCAGATACTTCACGTCTTCGGGTGTGGTGGTCACATTTTCCGGAGATTCCTTAAAGTCGGTGTCCGTGGTTCCAATAATGATCATCTCGTGACGGGGAATCCCGAACACGATGCGATCACTTTTTTCCGCACCCATCACCACCGCACTGGTCAAAGGCAGACGGTGCTTCGGCAAAGTCAGATGAATCCCTTTGGTGGGACGAAGAATCTTTTTCCAGTCTTTAAAGATGCTTTCACCCAGTTCGTCAGTCCACGGGCCCACACTGCTGATCACATGGCGGGCTTTGATAGAAAATTTTTCCCTGGAATGCTGATCTTCGCACTTCACTGACTGGATTTTTCCATCCGGGCCAAAGTTAACCCCGGTGGCTTTCACATAGTTCACACACAGCGCGCCGTTTTCATTCGCCGATCTCATGGTTTCATGAACCAGACGATCATCGTCCATATAGGCGTCAGAATAAATATAAGATCCCAGCAGGTTATTGGGACGAATTGCCGGCATGCGCTCGATAGAGGCCTGGGCATTCAGGCGTTCGTGCATTTCAGGTGCCTGGAACAATGACAAGGCATCATACAGCCACATGCCAAGACCCATCTTACCCATGCCCACACGGCTTTCCTGATAAAGTGGAATCATAAAGCGCAACGGATGCACCAGATGCGGAGCCATTTCAAACAGGCGGGTTCTTTCATTGAGTGCCTCGAAAACAAGTTTGAATTCCATGTTTTCCAGATAACGAATGCCGCCGTGAATAAGTTTGGAGGATTTTGACGACGTGCCAGATGCAAAGTCACGGGCCTCAATCAAAGCCACACGCATGCCGCGCGCCGAGGCGTCCCGCGCCACACCCGCTCCGTTGATTCCTCCTCCGATTATCACCAGATCAAAATCCTGGGATTTCATCTTGTTGATATTTTGAATTCTGTTCGCGAAGGAGAAATTCTTCATGGCTTATCCTTTTGTCGTCTTGACTGAAAGAGTCCCCGGCTGCCAGCTTTCGGCCTTGAAAGCTTTTACGGAGTTCGGTACTCCGTTGTCGTTGGGGAAGTAAACCCGTTGCAGATGCTTTTCGCGGCCCAATTTATAGGCCAGCTCACAAAGTTCATCGCGGGCCTGCAGGGAGTTGTACTGCACATGCTCCACCCACAGGGTCTGAGTCTGTCCATCCAGGAACAACAGCGGCTGGGCAATGAAATAACCCATCAGCTTGTTTGTGCCCTGCTCCTCAGCCAGAAAACTCCAGCCCAGGGCGATGTAATGGTTCAGAGCCTCGACACGGAATTTGGAATTCCAGGTGGCAATCATTCGTTCCATTTCATCCGGATAGGTTTCTGCGAGCTTTTTATTTTCCAGATCCAAAATCTGTTGCAAATCTTCCGGCTGAATCACGCGGCAATACAGGCTCATGCCCTCAGGTCTCCTTGTCATTTTACTTTTCATATTTCATACTAAGACACTATGAAATACAAAGACTATTCCACCGACATTTGGAACCGCATAAATACGACACTGGACCAAGTTTTAAAACAGGATTCTGCACCTGTGGCCGCCTTTGATGCGGATGGTACTTTGTGGGATACCGATCTTGGCGAAACTTTCTTTCATCACCAGATCGACAACAAACTTGTGACTCTTCCGCCACAACCCTGGGAACACTACGAAGACATGAAAGCCGCAGATCCGCGCAAAGCCTACCTTTGGCTAGCCCAAATCTGTCAGGGACAAAAACTGGAGCAGGTGCACCAGTGGGCCGTTGACGCGGTCAAGGGTCACTTTCCAGTGCCGGTGTTTTTGGAGCAAAAGAAATTGATCGATCTGTTTCTTTCCAGGGGTGTGAAAGTCTACATCATCACCGCATCGGTTAAATGGGCGGTGGAGCCCGGCGCAGAAATGCTGGGACTGACTAAAAACGATGTGCTGGGTGTGGAAACCCAAGTGGATAACGGCGTGATCAGCGATCGCCAAAAAGGCACGATCACTTATCGTGAAGGAAAAGTGGAAGCCCTTCTGGAAGCCACCGGCGGTAAAAGGCCGTTCTTTGCTTCCGGCAACACCATGGGCGATTACAACCTGCTGCAATCCGCGACGCATCTGAGCCTTGCCGTCAGCGCCGCTTCCCGTGATGACAAACTGTTCAAGACCGAAAAAGAACTGCAGGAGAACGCGGAAAAGTTCTCCTGGCTGTCCCATCGCTTCATCTAACGAACAATTTATTCATATTAAAGCGATAGCTTAACGTCAAATTGAACTGATTGGCCTTGTTAGGATATTTCAGGTTTTCCTTGGCACCTTTGCGATCCAGCTGGGTGCTGCCATATTCAAAACCGATATCCAGATTCTTCATGCCCAACAGATTACGACAAGTGGTGCCGGCAGCCCAGCCGCGCACCCCGCGAACCTTTTCAAACGTAAATTCACCATCGGCAAATGCGGCGTCCGTATTAAAGACATGCTGGTTGTAATAGAAGTCCCAGGCGCAGGGCCCCGCCTCCACTCCACGCATCGCCACTTCCACACCATGAGCTTTTGAATTCACGTGCTGGGCATGGGGACGACGGCCGTTACCATCACCTTGTTTGTTACGAGTAAAGTCCGCGCGGAAGACGCGCACTTCGGCCTCACCGTACTTGGATGTGAACATGTATCCCAAGTAAGTGGTCATATCATCCTGGGCTCTTTTTTCACCCGGGAAGCTTCCCACGTCTCCATGCGCGCCCGTCACACCGATATAAAGATCATGATTCTTCAGATACGGAGCTGATTTGTCGAAAACCTTGCGAAGGGCGTTGGCTACGCGCAATTCCACCGTGCCACCATAGGCTGGATAGGAATTCGCACGCGAGTCTGCCGGATCCAGACTGGATTCACCTTTGATGGTGTCCCCGTCAACAACGCTAAAGGATGCCAACAACACACGATCCAGCTCTTCTTTCAGCTGATAGTTCATCTGAATCCCTTTGTCATAACGAACCATCAAACCATAAGGAGCTGTCACATAGTACCGGCTGGGCTTGCCTTGCAGTGGATTCAGGCCGCTGACCGGGAACGCGCCGGCAAGAACAGTCACATCCTGCGAATCCGTCATCGCAATGTTGGCTCCGATATTTGCCAGGAACCATGGACGGTCCACGTAACCATCGGCGCGCAGACGATCGGAGTTATGGAAGTTCTGTTCATTCTTTTCGTTATAATCCAGCACCTGATTTTTCGGGATGGCGCTGATCGAAATAAAGATCTGCTTGAAATGGCGATTGGCGAAAGTTTTGGAAATCTTTCCTTCCACCTCGGTAACCATGTCGCCCATCGAAGTTTCATTACCACCTTCGCGGCGAAGATCATTGTTGATGACCGCCGCCACCTGCGCAGAAGCAGAGCCCTCCAGACAGATGCCTTCGTGGTAAATTCCACCCCGGTCATAACATTGATAGGATTGATCGCCACCTCTCCAATAGGCATTCGTATCCCAATGCACGGTTTTATCCGCCGCGCCTGCGGGACCTGCCGCAAGCAAAAGACTCACCAAGCCCAGCTTGTTCCAGTTCACTGAATTCTTTTTCATGGATATCTCCTGTTTAAGTTTTCAGTGGCTTAGAGATCAATGTTTATGCCAAGCAGGTGTTCCGTACCAGATCAGCAGAGGGTCGTTCCGATCTGCTCTTATTACAGGCCCTAAATGATAACCGCCGCAAATCCGCTCCCACAGCAACAACCAGCGCCCGGAAACTCGACGAACGTTTCTCCCAACAGATGCGAGGAACACCTCCACCGAGGCGGTGGAATATTCCATTGGATATCTCATATTTGTTGCTGCGAATTTTCTGTCGAGTATAAAGCGGACCTTGCACGAGGTGATGGGATGACATTGGAAGCCGACTTTGCACTGGATGAGCTGTTCTTCTCTAAAACTGATTTTAAGGGGCGAATCGAGTCAGGCAATCAGGTCTTTGTCAGGGTCAGTGAATATTCACAAGATGAAATACTGGGCCGTCCCCACAACATCATTCGCCATCAGGATATGCCCCGCAGTGTTTTCAAACTGTTCTGGAACTATTTGCAATCGAACAAACCCATCGCCGCTTTCGTAAAGAACAAATCCAGAACCGGAAAGTACTACTGGGTCTTTGCCATGGCTTTTCCAATGGCCGATGGGTATTTGTCGATTCGACTGAAACCGACCTCGGTCTTTCTGGGCGAAGTGCAAAAGATCTATACTGAACTGGTTTCCCGCGAAAAGACGGGGCTTAACATGGAACAAAGCGAAGGCCTTTTGCTTTCAGAACTTCACAAGCGGGGCTTTAATAGCTATGACGCTTTTATGACCCGCGCCCTGCTGGAAGAAATGAAGTCCCGTGACCAACTGCTGCTGCACTTTGAAAAGAAAACTTCTTTGACCGTCGATCGATCTGAACGTGTGGGCGAAATGCAGCAGGCCTCGGGCAAATGCACCAAAGCCGCGCGCACTGCGTTTGATCTGGCCGATTCGCTGAACCAACGATTCAGCCGCAACAATCAGGCCCAAAGCATCAGTGATATCTGCCGGGAAGTGCAGATGGTCACGACCAACCTTACCATCTCTGCCGCAAAACTTGGCGAGGCTGGAAAAACCCTCAGTGTGGTTTCCAAGAACCTGGAACGACTGGCGCTGGAAATTGCTGAAAGCTCGCGGGAGTTTGACGAGATCTTTGCCAACTTCAGCATCGCGGCTTCGCGCATGTATTTTTCCATGGCAACGTCACGTCTGCAGATTGAGATGATGAATCACCTGATCGAGGAAACCCAAAGTTCCGATCAGGAGGAATTCCTTTTAAAGAACTGCGATCTTCTGAAAAATCTTATTTCCGCCAACTTTGCCGACGTGGAAGAAACCGCCAAGAAATTGATCAATGAAAACAAATCCCTGAACCGGTCTATCAACATGCTGTCGAAGGTGACCGCTGGTATGGACGTGATTTGTGTCGTGGGGAAAATCGAAATGTCCCGGGTGAAGGAATTTTCCAGCGCCCTGGAATCGTTACTGGGAGACATGGAAAATCTGACCGCCAGCTTTAAGAAAACCCTGCGCTCGATCGAAAACGAGAGCCAATGGGGCCTGGTTCGTTCCAGCGAGCTTAAGAATCATCTTTACGTGATTTCACAAAGTCTTCGCCATGTTGACAACAGCATGATGGCATAAAAAAAGGCCCACCCTGAGGTGAGCCTTTTTGGCATTAAACATTTAAACCTGGCCGACAACCTTTTCGATGTCAGCAATCTCTTTCGGAACAGACGAAGTCATGTTCTCGGAACCCGATGAAGTCACACGCAGGTTGTCCTCGATACGAATGCCGATACCACGGTATTTCTGAGGTGCCGACGCGTCGTCTGCCGGAATATAAAGACCCGGTTCGATCGTGAAGCACATGTTGGCTTCGATCGGACGAGGTTCATTCTTTTTAAAGTACAAACCCGCATCATGCACATCCATACCCAGCCAGTGGCCGATACCGTGCGGATAATACTTTTTCTGCGCCAGCGCCTGAATCAGATCATCCTTGCGACCGGACAACAGACCCAGATCCAGCATCAGATCCGTCAGCAATGACGTGCCCATGTCGTGCAGGTCTTTAAAGAAGATCCCTGGCTTTACATAGTCACAAATCTGCTTTTGAACTTTCAACACACCTTCGTAAACACGCGCCTGCTCGTCCGTGAACTTGCCATTCACCGGATACGTGCGGGTGATATCGCCCGTGTAATAATTAAATTCCGCACCAGCATCAATCAACAGCAAATCACCGTCTTTGCAGACCTGATCGTTGAAGTTGTAGTGCAAAGTTGTCGCGGCATTTCCGGAAGCCACGATATAGTTGTAACCTTCACGGGCAGAGCCTCTCATATAGAAGTTGTGCGCAAGCACCCCTTGCACCTGGCGCTCTGTCACACCCGGGCGGGTGAAACGCATTGCTGCCAAATGGGCTTGAGCGGAAATTTCGCACGCCTCACGCAACTGAGTCAGTTCGTATTCAGATTTCACCAGACGAAGTTCGCCCAGCAAAATATCCGCATCGTGAATCGCCAAAAGACCATTCCCCATGCGACCCTGCAGAGCTTTCACCGTTTGCAGAATGTCCTGCATCTTGTGATCCATCTCCTGGTTTTTGTACTGACTGTAATAAACACGATCCACTTCTTTCAGAAGCTGAGGCGCCACTTTGGTCAGTTCATCAAACGGATAGGCTTTGTCGATTTTAAATTCGCGCTCGCAGCCTTCCGGTCCATAGCGGAAACCATCCCAGGTTTCTCTTTCCACGTCACGACGGCGCACGAACATCACGGTTTCTGGAGTCAAACCCGGACGATGAATCAAAACGGATTCAGGCTCTTCCCAGCCAGTCAGATAAAACAGATTGGAATCCTGACGGTACGGAAAATGACAGTCATGATTGCGGATGTATTCCGGATGAGAAGCCACTACCAAGGCGCTACCTGGGATTTGCTCCCCGGCTTTTTTTCTTCTCTCGGAAAAGATGTTCATATCATAGATGGGTTTTCTGCTCATAAATTCTCCTAAAGTCCCCACTTGCGGGTAAGACCCTTCAACTGACGGGCGGCAGAGTCTGCGCCCTTGTTCATGATCTCACGACGCTTGTCGAAATCCATAATACCATAGCTGGATGTATCAAGCGAGATGACAGTGTCAACTCCTGGCAAAGGCTTATTATACAGTCCCGCAATTTCACTCCATAAGACGTTGTCAGTAGCGCTGGACTCCAGCGTGAAGGGCTTGGAGCCCCCCGGGGCCTGCAGCACATTGACCATCACGATATAGTTGGCGCCTTTTTGGCGCAGGTAATTCGCCAAAGCCGTGATATCGCGAACCCCCGCCACACTGTTCTGATAAGGCTTAAAGAACGGCGGATACGCCATGCACGAGTACATCAACTGATCGATGCCACCGCGGTTCATCAGGTAAACCTGATTCTTCTTCAAGTTGTATGACGGACAGGCAAACGGGACTTTAAAGTCTTCCACTTTGGCGCGGTTGAATGCCACACCGACAAAGTCCTTCAGCACCGTCACTTCGTTATTTTTGTTCACGCCGCCCAGAAGGGATTTTTTCAGAACTTCTTCATCCTTCAGCTTGAACATCTGCCACTCTACATCGTTGGCCAGTTCTTTGTTGGCGTAAAGAGCCGCCATCGGAGCTGCAAATTCAACCCCGCCGATAGCGTAAACTGGAACTTTCGCTCTTTGCAGTTCATGCAAGAAACCAATGTGCGCGTAGGTCTTGGCCCCGCCCCCACCCAGGATCACACCGATCTTGGGCATCGTCGGAATCACCGGCGCCGGAGGAGGTGGTGGCGTTTCAGCCACGTCTTCTTCATCTGATTCCATCGGTGGCGGAGTGCCGACATTTTCCGGCGGACGCGGTTGAGTCACACCCGGACGACCCGGAGTTGGTTGCGGAGTTTTGCGAATGTCTTCCCGGGTTCTTAAGTTTTGGCAGCTTGCCAGAAACAGGAACAAGACAATCCAACTAGATTTTTTTGGCAAAAACGAAGAACTCATTATTTCCGTCCTTTCCCTGAATCGGAGATGGGAAGTAATCGAGAACCTTAAATCCATTATGCGAACAGAGATCCTTTATTCGCGTCTCGACTTCTTTGTACAGTGAAACATCTTTGACTATACCGCCCTTGGCAAGGCCGTCAACGCCGACCTCAAATTGGGGCTTCACCAGACTTAAAAGACAGCCTTCAGTCTTAAGAAAATGCGCCAATTCCGGAACAATCAAAGAGATAGAAATAAAAGAAACATCCATAACGACCAAATCAAACTTATCCGGCGGGGTGGCCTGATTGACCGCCTCTTCACGGGAAAGATTGCGGGCATTGATGCCCTCAATAACTGTCAGTCGTGGATTGGAAAGAAGGCTGCTGTGAACCTGACCATGACCCACGTCCACACCCAACACCACGCTTGCGCCCTTTTGCAGAAGACAATCGGTAAAGCCCCCTGTGGAAATACCCACATCCAGAACCTTCAGACCTTGCACGAAAACCCCGGCTTGCGCCAAAGCACCTTCCAGCTTCAGGCCCCCACGGGACACAAAACGATTCGCCGGACCGGCTTCAACTTCAATTTTTCCGTGATGCGAGTCCAAGACAGCAAAGCTTGCCTTTTTCAGAATACGCTTTTGCGAATTTTCAAAAAGAAAAACCTGACCGGCCTCGATCAGTTCCTGAGCATGCGTGCGCGACTGCGCCAGACCCTTTTCAACAAGATAAAGATCCAAACGCAGTTTATCGCTCATGTTACACCTGACGGTTTTGATTAAAGCTGATCAGATACTCCAAGAGCGGAGCATCGGCGGAAACCTTGTGCAGTTCCGCCAAAGTAGAAGCACTGACATCCTTCAGATATGTCTTGGTGCCTTCAAGTCCCAGGATACCGGTGAAGCTGCGAAAATCCTGACCTTTTTCGCCGTGATCCAGAACATCATCCGCCACTTGGAAAGCAAGCCCCAAACCTTCACCGAATTTTTTTAGACTTTCAATTTCAGTCGGCTTTGCCCCGGCAATCACTGCCGCACCCTCTACCGCCACACGAATCAACGCGCCGGTTTTAAGACGGTGCAGATGAGTCAGTTCTTCCAGTGACATTTGCCTGTCACCGGCGCGCAGGTCAATCGCCTGACCACCGACCATGCCACGAATTCCCGCTGCCGAAGACAACAGGCGTGTCAGATGACCCACCAGGAAACTGTTATCCCCATAGTTTTCCGCAATCAGCATGAAAGCTTCAGTCAAAAGAGCATCCCCGGCCAGCAGAGCAAAGTCTTCGCCAAACACTTTGTGATTGGTAGGCTTCCCGCGGCGCATGTCATCGTTATCCATGCACGGCAGATCATCATGAATCAAAGAATAGGTGTGAATCATTTCCACGGCAGCGGCGAAAGGCAAGATGCGCTCTTTACCGGCCCCGAACAATTCACCGACCAGCAAGGACAGAACCGGACGGAAACGTTTCCCGCCATTGGTGGCGGAATAAAGCATGGACTTTCGCAATTCAGAAATGGCATTGCCTGCCGGCAGTTCCATGTCAGACAGATATTTTTCCACAAACTGATTCACAGCCTGGGTGCGCGCGGCGATTTCCTGATCAATCTGAATGGCGAGATCCAAGGCTAGTTCTCCTCTGGAGTGAAGTCAGTGGTCACAGGCTGACCATCAGCCCCCACGGACATCAAAAGCTTCACTTTGGATTCAGCTTCGTTCAAACGGTGATGACATTCGCGGGAAAGTTTCACGCCCTCCTCGAACAGCTTCAAAGACTCTTCCAAAGCCAGATCGCCTTTTTCCATCTTTTGCACGATCTCTTCCAGACGGCCTAGTTTCTTTTCAAAATCCATTCTATTCCTCCTTCACGCCATCCACGATGGCGGTCACTGAGCCCTGAGCCAGACGGATATCCAAAAGGTCTCCCTTTTTCACCTGACTCGCAGATTTAATAACTTCAGAATTTTTGGTCACGATTGAATAGCCACGCTCAACCACCTTCAGGGGGCTGAGACTATCCAGCATAGCCATGACCTTGCCCATGCGGGCCTTTTTTCTTTCAATCGAAAAATGCAGCGCCTTTTCAGAACGTGTTTTCAGATATTCCAGATCCTTTTTCTTTTCATCGATCAGATCCTGAGGGCTTCCCAGTTTCTGACTCATCAGCTCCACCCGGTGCCGGCGCTCCGCCAGACGGCGGTTGATCGCGAACTCCAGACGGTTCAAAAGATCATCATTGCGAAGCTCCAGATCCTGCAAGCGGCGCTTCGGGTCTACCAAGCGCTTGGAAAGACCCAGCATCTTTTCACGCAGGAACTTCATCTTCTTTTCAAAAGTCAGATGCAGCATGCGCTCAAGCGACACAACCTTGTTGGCCAGTTCGCCAGAGCTTTTCGCCACCAGTTCTGCCGCCGCCGAAGGCGTTGGCGCACGCAAGTCCGCCACAAAGTCAGCGATAGTAAAATCAATTTCATGTCCCACGGCGGAAATCACCGGGACCGGGCTTGCCGCAATCAAACGCGCAAGCCGTTCATCATTGAAGCACCACATGTCTTCAATGGATCCACCACCGCGCCCGACAATCACAACATCCACACCCGGAAGAGCCGTGGCTTTTTTAAAGGCCTCGCAAATTTGTGGAGCGGCCGCTTCCCCCTGCACGATGGTTGGAACCACCGTCACCTGGATGGCTTTGGCGCGACGGGAAAGAACATTCAAAATATCACGAATCGCCGCCCCGGTCGGAGAAGTCACAATCGCAATATGTCTTGGGAAAGTGGGAATCGGCTTTTTACGGGCTGACTCAAACAAGCCCTCGGCCTTCAATTTCATTTTCAGCTGCTCGAAAGCTTTTTGCAAAGCTCCGGCACCGACAGGTTCCATCATCTCGCACATCAGCTGATAGTTGCCGCGCGGTTCATACACCGTGATACGGCCGCGAACGATGACTTCCATCCCATCGGTGGGTTTGAATTTCAAGCGGGCATTGTGACCACGGAACATCACGGCCGTGATCTGGGAACGGGAATCTTTCAGACTGAAATAAAAATGGCCGGAGGTGTGTGCCTTGAAGTTGGAAATCTCCCCCTTCACCCACACCTGACCGATCTGACCTTCCAGCAGCTGCTTCACATAGATATTCAGCTGCTCGACGGAAAGCACGGAAGGTTCGTTGGTCTTCGTCAATAGGTCCGCAGCTCCAAGACTGGCTTGGGCTGAAACATCTGTTTTGCGAAGAGGCTGATTAGGAGAGTCCGACATGGGAGCAGAGGCTAATGCTCCCTCGGGGTGGAGTCAATACATTGAGAGTCAACGACCTATAGACTGGAGTGCCAAACGTTCTGGACGGACCACAATCCGCCCACGAAAAAACACACCCAACCCAGGGATTTGTGTTTGGCCAAATTGGCATAGGCCTGACCCATGCGCTCCTGCCCGATGCGCGCCAGGACAGGGTTCTCCAACACAACAACCATCAGGAGTCCATAGAAAAAAACCACGAAGGGAAAAATAAAATCGAGCTTTTCTGGTGTCATAAGCAATTTATCGGAGCTTTACCGGAAAGTAAGAGTCCGGTTCGATTGACGATATAGAAAGACATGATAGAATGATTTACAGAAGGGTTCGACGGCGTAAATCTCTATCGAAAATAAACCTTACAAGCATATTTTTGGGGACTGTCCCTGACAATGGTGAGCAAGCTCAGCTCGTACTGAGAAGCCTAAAGTTGTTATCATGGTTACCCACCTTAGCTAAAACAGGTTTACTTTTTCAGAGTGGTCTTCGAGCCTTTTTTTATTTGTCTCAAGCCGAGACAGTCCTGCAAAAAACTTCGTCATTTCCTCAATAATTTCGATTAAGAAATAGGGCTTTCGCGCGTTCAGCCCACCCCCCGTAAGTCCGATAAGTTCTACATGACTTTGAACCGGATGATGGCTGGTTTTATCAGCGCGTGGACTCTTATTTTGACAGCTTGTGGTGGTGGCGGCCTTGAGGGCGGCGACTATTCATCCAATGCCCCTGCATCCCCAGAACCGACCTATTACGGCAAGCCCACTGATATGGATGCCGCCCAGTCCGTGACCGTCACACTGCCGGCAAAGTTCCTGTATCGTGGTTTAAGTTTCACTCCAGGCAGCTCTACCAACGGACTGACCTCCGTGGTTTCTGCGGCCAATGCCATCCCGATCGCCTTTGCTGAATTCCATATCTATGATGCTTCCGGCACCCGCATTCAACAGGGCGAAACCACTACTCAGGGGATCGCCTCTTTCATGATTCCAAAGACGGCTGGCACCTACACGTTCAAGGTGTTTTCGCGCGCTTATAATGACTATCTGAAAGTGAGTGTCTTAGCGGATATCTATGCCAACACTCCTCACTATGCTGCCAAAACCATTACCATAACTTCTGACAATGTAGCTTCCGGATCTAAGGACATGAGTGCAGACCCAGTCTACGCCGAAGCCAACGAAAGTATCTCCTCCAGAATTGAAGGCGGAGCCTTCAACATCATGTACAATATCCTACTGGCAAATGAATACATCCGCAGAAACATCAGCAAGAACAATGGTGGCACCCCATCAGTTAACCCCAACCTTTGGTGGGTGGCTGACAAAGTGACCGTGTTCTGGAAGGCCGGATTCAATCCTTACTCTTATTTTGGTTCAAATACTCCACTGTCATTCTATTCTCCTGGCGAACGCAAACTGTACATTTTAGGGGGCGTGAACGGTGATGTGAAGTCTTCGGACACCGACCACTTTGATGATTCAGTGATCCTGCACGAATACGGTCATTTCCTTGAGGACGTGTACGGGAACTCCGGATCTCCTGGCGGATCTCACACCGGGAACTTTGTCATTGATGCAAGACTTTCCTGGAGTGAAGGCTGGGCCAACTATTTCCAAGCGGCCGTACTGAGTGGTGCGAATGCCGCCTATAACAGTGCCGATGAAAGTCGCGCCCCGACGGATCCTCGTTATCACTACTATGTTGATACTTATGGCTATCGCGCTTCCGGCAACACGGCCGGCGTCAGCATTTCCTTCAATCTTTGGCAGGATGGAACGGCCGCTAGCTATGACAATACGTCAGCAGACCTTGCCGGCACCGGAACCTTCCGTGAAGTTTCTGTGTCACGCGCTTTGTATAAAGCCACTCGCAAGGATGACGCTCAGTATGAAGCCACAAAATATGGTGGAGGCGTCAGTTTCACAAACATCTGGAAGACCTTTGCGGGTGAAGACACCTCCGGCCACAAAAAAGGAACGCCACTAACCAGCAGTCTGGTAAACACGACGACCTATCCTGTACCTAGTGTTGGCTTATTTAACTATCTACTTTCTGTAAACATCGGCGGCGCAACCGCTAAATGGGACGCCATTCTCTCAGAAGAGAAGCAGACTAAAACTACGAAGGACTATGCTTACTACCTGGGCTCAACCACCTGCTCAGATGTCACCTTCACCGTTGGCGCACCTGAAACCAAAATGAGCTCAAGAGATCCCGTTACCCGCTCAAACCAACAAGTCAATAATGACTTCTACTTGCTCTATCATGGCGGTGGATCGGGAACTCTTAGCTTGGAATACACTTCATCAACTGTTGGCCCCAGCAGTGAACCCCTAAATTTAGATCTTATTCTTTACAAGAAAGACTATGTCTACTTCGAAGACGCCTACTGGAAGGCTGGATATTCCAGCGAATACCTTGCCAAACAAAGTCGTCAAACAGCATCCCAAGCAACCGAATCAGTGAGCCTAAATGGACTTTCGGCAGGGTTCTATATTGTAAATGTAAAAATCGATGCTTACGAAAAAGCCGAATACAAACTTAAAAGTACCGCAACGTACAGACTGAAAAAAGATGGAGTAGTCATATGTGGAACCGAAAGATAGCCATCACCTCAGTCCTCTCACTGCTTGTTGGCGTTTCCGTTTTCTCGTTCGCGGGAAAGTCTGAAAATCGCACACCCGCCTCGACTGGCAAGTCCACATGGCGACCGGCTCCGGTTGGGAAGCATCTGGCTCTTTTCCATGTTGAATTAAAATCCGAAGACGAAATCCCTGAATCCGGCAGCGACGAAGTGAATCTTGTCGGCCGCGTTCTGGTAAATCAGACCCTGCAGGGGGATCTGGCGTACACCTGGTCTCTGCCGGAAGGCGTGAGCGTGGTTGACGGTATCACCTCTGACACTTTGTCCGGCGTTAAAATCGGCCAGGTGGTTGAACTAAAGATCACCGTGACGGGATTCTCGAAAGAAAAACAGAAAGCCATCTCTTTGGCGGTGAAAGCCTTGGCTCAGGAAGAGGTTCTGGGTAATTCAGCGGTGATTGTCAGCCGCAACGAAGACACCATGGAAGCCACCGCGCCCGACATGAAAAGATCCGCAGAAGAACAACTGGGATCAGAGACAGTCCACCGTCGTCGTAAATAGAAAGCCACGAATCTCTCCGTTGCGACGGAGAGAGCACGCATGCCTAGGCTCCACCACAAAACGGCGCATCCCTTCTGAAGACAGCTCCCACAAATCATGCTTGCCGGTATCGAAATTCAAAGTTCCCGCAATGCGTCCGTTGATCAGATCCAAAGAAATTGAAAACAGATCACGGGTCACCGACTCTTCACGACCGTACAGTTTCCACCACTCTAAAGAATAAAGCTCTTCCAGAGTGTAGGTGCATACCTCAAAGAAGCGCAGATTGCGAAAAACCTGCAGACCTTCTTCGGTGTACACTTCCACCGAGTCGGCTTCTTGTAATTTGTCGAAAAAGTCAGAGGCCGGGATCAAGCCCCAGCGGCGCAAAGCCTTCCAACAAAAGCGCGGGGAATCTTTTAAAGAGAAACTTTCCGCGTGGGCTTCCTGGCAGATTTCCAGATAGTCCTTCAAGGTTTGAAGGGCGATGTCTTTTTGATTTTCATTCAGCTGATTAAAAAATGGTAGAG
Organism: Bdellovibrio bacteriovorus str. Tiberius; assembly: GCF_000317895.1. NCBI lineage: Bacteria > Pseudomonadati > Bdellovibrionota > Bdellovibrionia > Bdellovibrionales > Pseudobdellovibrionaceae > Bdellovibrio > Bdellovibrio bacteriovorus. The sequence continues at coordinate 178,900 of NC_019567.1, read as the reverse complement.
CGGGGTCACGGTAGGGTTTGACAGACAAGCCCTCTTTTTGCAGAACCAGGGCGAGGCGCTCACACAACAGACGAAATTTTTCAACCCGGTCCGGAGTTTGCTTCTGAGCACCTTGCGCTGACTGCATTCATCCTCACATCGGGATAACTTCAATTGTCGGATTGAATTGATCCCGCAAAATTCCCTCGATGGCCATCAGTGTTCCTGAAGTGGCACTCGGGCAGGTTCCACAAGCTCCCTGATAGAAGACATATAGCTTGTTATCTTCATATTTCACCACATCCAGATCCCCGCCGTCACCCTGCAAACCGGGACGGACCGTTTGGTCCAGAATCTCTTCGATCTGCTGGACCTCGGGAGGAAGACTGGCGCGACGAAGCTTCTTTTCATCCATCTGAGTCACGGCCGGATTATGTGCCGGCATGCGGGTTTGAATCACCGAACAGACGTTGCGCTGAATTTCTTCGGGATCTGCATCGAAGTTGTGAGTGATCGTGATCACGTTCTGGAAGAAGTGAACCTGACGAACACCCTCCACCTGGAACAATGAAGACGCCAGAATGCTCTGTTCAGCTTCCTTAGCATCAGCATAGGTCGCCTTGCCGTCATTCAAAACAGCGCGATCCAACACGAATTTCCACGCGTTAGGGTTTGGAGTTGCCTGAATACGAATCAGTACATCTTGGGTGCTCATAACAACATCTCCCGGGCTTTCACCACGGCTTTAACCATAGAATCAATATCTTCACGATTATTATACACTGAAAGGGAGGCTCTGACGGTGCCGGGAACTCCCAGACGCGCCATCAGCGGCTGCGTACAATGGTGTCCGGCTCTGACTGCCACACCCTCTTGATCCAGAATCTGACCAATGTCCGAGTGGTGAGCGCCTTTCAGATTAAAGGACAAGATCGCCCCTTTGTTCTGGGAGGTTCCGTAGATTTTCACGTCCGGGATCTCCAGAAGCTTTCCAGTCGCATAGTTCAAAAGATCCATTTCATATTTATGAATCTTATCCAGACCGATGTTCTCAACGAACGTCAGGGCCGCATGCAATCCCACCGCGCCTTCCACGTGCGGAGTTCCGGCCTCAAAGCGAGTCGGCACATCGTTGAACGTGGTTTTTTCAATCGTCACTTTGGAAATCATGCTGCCGCCACCCTGATAAGGGGGCATCTGATCCAGGGTCTCTTTTTTTCCGTACACGGCGCCAAAACCAAACGGGCCGAAAATTTTGTGTGCAGAAAAGACAAAAAAGTCGCAATCAATATCAGAAACATTCACCGGCAGCTGAGACACGATCTGCGCCCCGTCCACCAGAACCTTCGCACCCACTTCATGAGCAAGCTTGGTCAAAAGCTTCATGTCCGTATTGGTGCCCAGAACATTCGAAGACGCGGTGAACGCCACCATCTTCGTGCGAGAGTTCAATTTCTTTTTGAAGTCTTCAAGATCCAGCTCACCGTTGTCCAGAATATCCGCCGCCACGACTTTCGCGCCGACTTTTTCTGCGACCATCTGCCAAGGCACGATGTTTCCGTGATGCTCCATCACGGTGATCAGAATTTCATCCCCGGCCTTCAAATTTGAAAGACCCCAGGAATTCGCCACCAGATTCACACCCTCGGTGGTTCCGCGAACAAAGATGATTTCCTCGGACTGACGTGCGCCCAGGAATTCGGCCACCTTCTGGCGAGCCGCTTCGAAATGCCCTGTCGCCACGTCACCCAGATAGTGCGCGCCACGATGAACATTGGAGGTTTCATAAGAATAAAAATGCGCAATACGGTCGACCACCGACTGCGGCTTCAAAGTTGTCGCACCACTGTCCAGATAAACCAGTTTCTTGCCATGAACCAACTGAGTCAGGGCTGGAAACTGGGATCTTGCAGAGGCAAATATGTCGTCTAGATTGCTCATAACACTTACCGATTCAGGGCAAGGCTGCTGAACGCCTCGTCCAGATGGCGAGACAACCATTTCTGGATGTTCTCGTCGGAAATTTTATAAATCACTTCAGAAAGATACCCGTAGCTCAGCATCGGGATGGCTTTCTCTTTCGGAATTGCGCGAGACTGCAGATAGAACAGCTCTTCACGGTTTAACTGACCCACTGTGGATCCGTGCGCCGCTTTCACATCGTCAGCGTAAATCTGCAGACAAGGTTTGCTGTCAGCTTCCGCTTTGCCGCTCAAAAGAAGATTGTTATTCAACTGAGCCGAGTTGGCTTTCTGCGCACCCTTTTCGATGCGAACAGTTCCGCAGAACACGGCACGGGATTCCCCGTCCAGAATACCTTTGTAAAGCTGATTGGTATTGCACTCGCCAACCTTGTGGTTGATCAAGGACGTGTTATCCAAGTGCTGGTTGCCGCGAACCGCGTACACACCCAGAATTTCAGTATTGGAACCAGGACCGTTCAGTATCACATCCAAAGAATGACGGGACAAACTTGCGCCCGTCGCAAAAGCCAGGCTTTCCACGTTGGCGTCTTTTTCAATCACCATGCGCGTACGGCCGATATTCACTGCGCTTTCGCTTTCTGCCTGAACACGCACGTACACAAACTTGGCACTTTCGCCCACATGCACATCACTGACAGAGTTCGCAAAATAAGTCGTGCCAGCTTTACCGTAATGGCTTTCCAGCACACGCACGTAAGAGCGCGCACCGATTTCAAAACTAAGACGAGGATGAACCATCAGTGACGGGCCCCCTTCAACAGACGTGAAGAAGACGAAATTCACAGGTTTTTCCACAGACGTTTCTTTGGCAACAGTCACCACAAACGGTTTTGCCATATAAGCGCCGTTCAAAGCATCAAAGGTGTCATCAAACTGCACCGGATACTGGGAAACATCCTTCAAAGTCACGCCCGCAGGCAGTTCTGCCGACAGGGTTTTGTTCAAAACGCCGTTGAAGAAAACGATGTTCGCAAATTCCGGGTTCAGATATTTTTTGATTTCAACCAAAGTGTCATGGCTTGGTTCAAGCGGATTCACTGCGCTTGGCAGGAACGTGCCTTCGTTCAAAGTCTTCACGCTGGTATAGTGCCAGTCTTCATCCTTGCGGGTCGGAAGACCTTTATTCAGAGCATAGTCATACCCTGCCTTGCGGAAAGCGGACAAAGCGCCTTCGGCAGGGTTGGATTGACTGAATTTTTCATAGCTCGTTAACAGGTTCATAGTCACTTCCTATACCGTCAGCCAGTCGTAACCTTTTTCTTCCAGCTTCAGCGCCAATGAGCTGTCGCCAGTCTCAATGATCTTGCCGTTCGCCAAGACGTGAACAAAGTCGGGCTTGATATAATCCAACAGACGCTGATAGTGAGTTACCAGAATGATCGCGTTGTCTTTACGACGAAGCTTGTTCACACCCTCAGAAACGACACGCAAAGCATCGATATCCAGGCCGGAATCTGTTTCATCCAAAAGCGCCAGACGCGGGGACAAAACCGCCATCTGCAGAATTTCATTTTTCTTTTTCTCACCACCAGAGAAGCCTGTGTTCACGGGACGATCCAGATACTCAGGCTTCATGCTGACCAGTTTCATTTTCTGATAAAGGAATTCACGGAACTCGCCTTCCAGCATTGGTTCCGAACCCTGGTGCTGCAATACAGAGTTGAAAGCCGTGTGCAGGAACGTGAAGTTGGAAACGCCCGGAACTTCAATCGGATACTGGAATGCCAGGAAGATGCCTTCTTTGGCTCTTTGATCCGGCTCCAGATCCAGCAAGTTGGTCATGTTGAAGTTCACTTCGTATTTCACTTCACCGGAAGTGACTTCATACGCCGGGTGACCGGCAAGCACTTTGGACAGTGTGGATTTACCGGAACCGTTCGGGCCCATGATGGCATGAACTTCACCCGGCTTCACTGTCAGGTTCAGACCCTTCAGGATTTCTTTTTCTTCAACTCTTGCATGTAGGTTTTTTATCTCTAGTAAATTCATATTTTTATCCAACACTATTTTCTAATTTCATTTCGATAAGTTTTACGGCTTCGACAGAGAATTCCAGAGGAAGCTCTTTAAAGACCTCTTTACAGAAGCCGTTGACCAGCATCGAAATTGTTTTTTCCATATCCAGACCGCGGGACTGCAAATAGAAGATCTGATCTTCACTGATACGTGAAGTCGTTGCTTCGTGTTCAATCGTCGCAGTTTTGTTTTTTACTTCAATATAAGGATAAGTGTGCGCACTGCTTTGATCGCCCACCAGCATGGAATCACACTGGGAATAATTGCGCGCATTTTCCGCCGAAGGCAGGATTTTCACCTGACCACGGTAAGCATTAGAGGACTTGTCCGTGGAAATACCTTTGGAAATGATCGTGCTCTTGGTGTTTTTACCAATGTGGATCATCTTCGTGCCGGTATCCGCCTGCATCATGTCGTGAGTCAGTGCCACAGAATAGAAAGCCCCTTCAGAGCCTTCACCCTGCAGAATACAGGAAGGATATTTCCAAGTGATCGCAGAACCGGATTCCACTTGTGTCCAGGAGATCTTGGAATACTTCCCAAGAGCTTTTCCACGCTTGGTCACAAAGTTATAAATACCGCCACGGCCTTCTTTGTCGCCCGTGTACCAGTTCTGAACTGTCGAGTACTTGATCTCGGCATTGTCCATGGCCACAAGCTCAACCACCGCCGCGTGCAGCTGGTTTTCGTCACGCTGAGGAGCGGTACAGCCCTCAAGGTAATTCACATAACCACCGTCATCACATACCAGCAAAGTTCTTTCAAACTGACCGGTGTCTTTGGCGTTGATACGGAAGTAAGTGGAAAGATCAATCGGACAACGAACGCCTTTCGGGATGTAACAGAAAGATCCGTCAGTAAAGACGGCCGCATTCAAAGCGGCATAATAGTTGTCCGTGTGAGGCACAACAGAGCCCAGATACTTCTTAACAAGATCCGGATGCTTGTGAATCGCCTCAGAAATAGAACAGAAGATCACACCGGCCTTATCCAGCACTTCCGTGTGAGTGGTACCCACCGATACAGAGTCAAAAACCACATCCACAGCAATGCCAGAGATGCGCTTTTGTTCGGTCAGCGGAATACCCAGTTTTTCAAAAGTCTTGATCAGTTCCGGATCCAGATCGTCCAAAGATTTTGGTTTGGCAGCTTCATCCGTCGCTTTTTTCGGCGCGGAATAATAGCGGATCGCCTGGAAGTCGATTTTTGGATAAGACACATGCGCCCACTCAGGCTCAACCATTGTCAGCCAGTGGCGGAACGCCTTCAGACGGTATTCAAGCATCCATTCCGGTTCATTCTTTTTAGCCGAGATCAGACGAATGATGTCTTCGTTCAGACCCAGCTGAACCTGATCTGTTTCAATGTCGGTGGTGAAACCGTATTTGTATTCGTAACTTTCCAGCGGATTGCTGGAGGATTTGTTGTTATCCATGGGCCACCGCCTCAGAGGATTTCTTCGCTGGCATTGCCACTCTTTCCACCAATAGTTCTTTCAGACTCAGGCTTTTGTAGAAGTCTGTAAGTCTGTCGTTCAAAGTTGTAATAGGAGACACGATGTTGCAGGTGCCTTGAATTTCACAAGGCGCTTCCTTGTGCAGGCATTTCACCAACGCGGTTGGTCCTTCAATCACCTCAACAAGGTCGTGTATGGAAACCTTCGCAAGGTCTTTGGTGATTTGATATCCGCCATTGGCTCCGTATTCGGCGCGCAAAATTCCACCCTTTTGGGCCATTTGCTGCATCACACGAGCAGTTGCATCAAAAGGTGTATGGAAAGAATCCGACACTTCTTTGGCGGTTGTGAGCTCTCCGGGGATCTTTTGGCTCATATGTTTCAGAGCCATCAGAGCATATTCAAGCTTGCGATTGATTTTATTCATGTAAGGTTCCCTTCACCGGCACCCTCAGAGGGTCCTCTGCGGACACGGCGTCGACTTCTATCTAATAGAAAGCCAATTGAAAAACAAGGTGAAATACGCCTAATTTTAACGTATTTAAGATTGTGACAGGAATCTTTCCTTTAGTTTTGAAAAAATGTGCTGATTTCAAAGTCTTAGGATGCTATACGAAAGGCCTATGAGAATCCTTTTCATTACCGCTGTCAGCTTCCTTATCCTTGGCATTCTACTGCTTATGGCCCGTATATGGGGTCTGGGGCAATCCTTCCCGATCTATGAACACGCCTTCTTTTCTGGCCCCGCTCCGATCGTGATTGTCAAAGCCGACACCCTGGAACAGGTTCAAGAAACCCTGAAACTGAAACCAGATGCGGTGATCTGGGCGGACGTGCGCATTTCCCAAGATAAAGTGCCGTTCATTTTGCCGGCCAACCGCGACCGCGAATTCATCGACATGAAGGCGGCTGAACAAAAAGCCAACCCAACGGCGAAGATCATGACCGGCGGAAAACTTTCTGAATATCCGTGGGAACAGATCAACGAATTCTATAAGACGACTCCGGCCCTGAAAGAATACTACGAACAGTTCCCGGAAACGCGTTTTGTTCTGAATGTCGTGGATAACGTGCACGACGTGCATTCCACGGTGGTCAACGCCATTGACGGCTTCAAACCCAACAAGCGCACGCTGATTCAAAGCGACGCTTTGATCGTGATGACGACCATCAAAGAGCTGAAACCTGAATGGGTGTACGGCACCAGCCATCCGGATATTATGAGATTACTCAGCTTTGATTCGTTGTGGATTCTGCCGTCGACTCAATTTAAAGGTGATGTCTTCATCGCTCCATTTAAGTTGATGAAGCGTCCGGCGTTCAACGACGAGATCATCACAGATATGCGTCGTCGCAATAAAAGAATCTTCCTGGGACCTATCGAGAATGAAGCTCAGCTTGCTGATGCAACTCGCTATAAGGCAGAAGGCCTTATCACGACGAATTTGCCAGAATTGCTCCGTCTTCTAAACCAAGGTCCTGCTCAATAGGTTGATCCAAAATGCATTTGGGCATATCGTTTTAAGACGTACCTTAACGGAGGTCTAGATATGTCCCCTATTTTTGTCAACGCGGCCCAGGCTGCACCCTCTGTATCAGTGAACACCAGCTCCATTGATGCTATCGCTCAAGCAAGTCCCATTGTTCAGCTGACTTTGTTGATGCTGATCGTGATGTCCGTTTTCTGCTGGGCTATTGGTTACTCCAAATATGTCACTTTCAAAAACATGCGACAGTCCGATGAACTGTTCCTGTCCAAATTCTGGAAAGTGAATTCCCTGGACACGTTGTTTGAAGACATCGACCAATATAAAGACTCTTCCGTCGCACGCGTTTTTAAAGCCGTGTATCTGGAGATGAAAAAGATCTCTGAATCCCCGCTGCTTTCCAAAACCGAAGGCGACAAACCGATCCTTTCCGGGATCGACAACCTTGAGCGTGTTCTGCGCAAAGCCACTGAAAGCGAGATCTCTAAACTTGAATCCCGCCTGACGGTTCTGGCAACGACAGGTTCCACCGGTCCTTTCATCGGTCTATTCGGTACGGTTTGGGGGATCATGGGTTCCTTCCACAAAATAGGTCAGACTGGAACAGCGAGCCTGGCGGTTGTAGCGCCGGGTATCTCGGAAGCCCTGATTGCCACCGCCATCGGTCTGGCGACAGCGATTCCAGCGGTTGTTTTGTACAACAACTTTATCTCTAAAATCCGCAAGCAGGAGATCGTGCTGAACAACTTCGGCGCGGACTTCCTGAATATCGTTAAACGTAACTTCTTCCAAGGGAACTAATCATGGGAATGAGTGGCGGCGGCGGAAAAAGCCGGGCGACATTAAGCGAAATCAACATCACGCCTTTGGTGGACGTGATGCTGGTATTGCTGATCATGTTCATGGTGACGACTCCTTTGATGCAACAGGGGATTGAAGTGGATCTGCCCAAGACCTCTTCTTCCGGTGTTGAAGTTAATGAAGAGCCTTTTGTACTGGTGATCAATGCGGATCAAAGAATGACCATCGCCAAACAAAAGATCGCCATGAATGAACTGCGCCCGAAACTGAAAGCGATCTTCGAGACCAAAAAAAATAAACAGGTGTACATTCAGGCAGACCGCAAAGTGGACTATGGCTTCGTCGCGGAAGCTATGGCCGAAGTGCGTGCCGCTGGCATCTTTAACATCGGCTTGATCACACAGCCGAAAGATCAATGACCTGACCAGTGAACTATTTAGAGGAAAAAGATCAGCAGAATGATGAGCAAGTAACCCGCGGCATAGGGATCTCCTTTGCCCTGCACGCGCTTATTGTTTCGATCTTTACTTTGAAGACGGTCTTCTTTGATCCGGAACCAATTGATTTCTCGCAAGCGGTGCGTGTGGATATGGTGGGCCTGCCGGACAAGGTTGAACCCAAGGATCTGGCCCCCCCGGCAAAAGAAAATCCCAAACCGGCCCTTCCTGACAAGGAAGTTGCCAAGGAACCAGTAAAAGAAAAGCCTCCTGAAAAAGCTCCGGAAAAAGTGGTGGAAAAGAAAACCCCGCCAAAACCAGAGCCCGTGAAACTTCCTCCGGCGAAAGCCAAGGAAGAGGGCATCAATCTGGAAAAGGTGAAATCCCAGCAGCAGAACGCTTTGGACAAACTCAAAGCCATGGCTGCCTTGGAAAAAATCAAAGAGGACGTGGCGGAAGATAAGAAAAAAGCCGCAGCCGCCGCCGGAACGGGCAAGGCCGCCACCGGAAGTGCACCGGTAAGAGGAAACGTCCTGTCGCCTGGCACGTCTTTGACTGGAATTGCCAAGCTTCAGAACGACAACTACATTTCTGATCTGGATCGTCACATCAAACAAAATTGGACAATCCCGGAATGGCTGGCGAAACGCGATTACAAAGCGCAAGTGCGCGTGTTCGTGGATTCGCGCGGCAATATTCTGGGCAGAAAAATTGTTAAATCCAGTGGCAATCCCAGCTACGATGAAGAAGTATTAGCAACCATTGACCGTTCGGCACCATTCCCGGCTCCGCCGGAAAAATTGATTGCCGTATTCTCTGTGGACGGAATCCTGATCGGATTCCCGGAATAATTAGGAGGACATCATGATGAAACAGATACTGGCCCTTGTTCTGACTATCGGCCTATTCCCTCTTTTCTCCCATGCCCAAAATAATAACGGCATCTATATCAAACTGGGCGAAGCGCGCACGAAAAAAAGTCTGATGGCTTTCCCGCCGCTGCAATACACAGGCTCCCCTTCGACGGCGTCTCGCAATCAAAGTGTCGGGGTTGAGATCTTTAATACGATCACCAATGATTTGACCGTTTCTTCCTATTTCCAGTTCATCAACCAAAGTGCCTTCCTGGAGGACACTTCCAAAACCGGCTTAATGCCGGCTCCGGGCCTGCCAAATGGATTCAAATTCCAAAGCTGGTCTTCGATTGGCGCTGACTTCCTGATCCGCGCCGGCTATTCGGTCGTAGGCAATGAAGTGACTTTGGAAACTTACACCTATCACGTTCCCCGCGCCGCTTTGGTTCTGGGCAAAAAATATAAAGGCCCCACCAGCAGTGCCCGTCGTATTGCGCACACTTTCGCCAACGACGTCATGAAAGCCCTGACCGGCGTTGAAGGTCCGTTCCTTTCCCGCGTGGTTGCCTCCAGCGACAAAGGCAGCGGCCAGAGCAAAGAGATCTTCACGATGGACTGGGATGGCGCGAACATGGAACAAGTTTCCAGTCACCGCAGTATCTCGATTTCTCCGGCGTGGTCCCCGGACGGCAAAAAGATCGCTTACACTTCTTATGTGAAACGTGTGGGTGCGAAGTTCAGAAACGCCGATATGCTGCTTTTGGATCTGACGACGGGGAAAAGATCTTTGATCTCTTACCGCCAGGGTATCAATTCGGGGGCTTCTTTCTCGGCTGACGGAAAACACATCTATCTGACCATTTCCCAGGGCAACAGCCCGGACATCTATAAAATGGGACTGGATGGAACTTTGGTTGGTAAAATCACCAATGGACCTGCCGGAGCATTGAACGTTGAACCGACAGTGTCCCCACAGGGGCTGCTGAGCTTCTCTTCAGACCGCGCGGGTCGTCCAATGATTTACACTGCGGATGCTGCCGGGAATAATGTGAAGCGCATCACCTTTGCGGGTGTGTTTAACTCGTCCCCGTCCTGGTCACCGGATGGTAAAAAAATCGCCTTTGCCGGCCAGAGCGACAACAACTTTGATATCTTTGTGATGAACGCAGATGGCACTGGAATGATCCGTCTGACTTCCGCGAAAAAACCAAATGGCCGCATGGCAAGTAACGAAGACCCTTCGTTCTCTCCGGACGGCAGATTTGTGATGTACACTTCCAACCGCACAGGGAAAAATCAGATCTATATTTCCACCGTGGACGGCACTGAAGAACGTCGCGTGACCAACGACAACAACAATTACTACAAGCCAAAATGGTCCAACAACATTGACTAACTTATCCATCGAGGATCAGTTAAGGCAGGAGCGCAGCGAGATCTGGTCTCGCTACGCCGAAGCCGCCAAGACCGACTCTATGGCCCCCGATCAAATCTGCCAGCAATGGAGTGGGGCCGCGGATCTTCTTTTACGCCATGCTTTTGATCACTGCTTTTCCAGTCAAAAAATCGCGCTTTTCGCCCTGGGAAAACTGGGATCATCCGAACTGAATCTAAGTTCCGATGTCGATGTTCTTTTGGTCAGCCAGGAGGACTCTGCACAAGGTTTGTCGTCTTTGCGCAAGTTTCAAAAGATTTTGACTGAACGAACTGCGGCGGGCTTTGTTTTCCGTGTGGATTTTGACCTGCGCCCCGGCGGCAAACAAGGGCCGCTGATTCCAACCCTGGATCAATTCAAAGACTATTATGGCAACTATGGCGAAACCTGGGAACGCCTGGCCTTTGTTCGCCTGCGCCCCATTGCGGGCGACGAAGATGTGCAAAAGGAAGTTCTGGCGTTTGCGCAGAAGTTTTCTTTCCGCAAGCATCTGGATTTTACTTTGCTGGAGGACCTAAAAACTCTGCGCTCTAAAATTCAGGTGCATTACTGGGAACGCTCGCAGGATCAGGTTGTGGATTTAAAGCTGGGCATCGGGGGCATCCGCGATGTCGAGCTTTTCACCCACGCCCTTCAGGTCATTCACGGTGGCCGCGATCTGACCTTGCAGGTGCGTGGAACCACCGACGCCCTGCTGCTGCTGGAAATGAAAGAGCTTCTGCCGTCGGAAGAAGCCAAGTTCCTGCGCCAGCACTATTGGAATCTGCGTCGGCTTGAAAACTATGTTCAGGCGCTGAACGATGAACAGACTCACTTGCTGGTGTTGACTGAATCCCATCCTGAATTTGTGATGCAGGCCTTGCCTGACTTAAAGTTCGACATGCTTCGCTGTGATTCGATCGTGAAAAGTCTGTTGGGGGAAGCCCCGAAAGAAATTTCACTGGAAGAAGAGCTCAAACGCACCGGATTGCCGGATCAGGATCTGCAGGAACTCTGGCAGGAGATCCTGGGGCAGGAAGTTCTTTCCCGCAACAAGGGCCGCGACGAGCTTTCCCGCAAAGCTTTCCTGGCGGCTTTTCTTGAAACCTTGCAGGAACAAAAAGGCGACATTCGCCGGGGTTTGTTGCTGTTAAAAGATTTCATCGGCAGCACGCGGGCCAAAGCCAGTTTCTTTGCACTGCTTTTGCGCGAAAAAGAACTGCTGCAGGAACTGGCCTGGCTGTTTGGTCATTCGCCGTATCTTTCACGCATTCTGTGCAACCGCCCAGAACTGCTGGACAGCTTCGTGTACCGCGCTCAGGACAAACACTCGGAAGATCTGGGCACCCTGCTGGAAGAACTGGCTGAAAAGAAGCTTCTTTCTGAGGTCATCAACGGAAGCGAGTACCTGGAGGATAAAAACCTTCAGCAACTGACGGCGAATCTGACTTCCACCGCCGATTCCGTCGCGACCACTTTGCTTGAAGCTTTAAAGAGGGAATACCCCTCCCAACTGCGCATTCTGGCTTTGGGCAAATGGGGCGGCCGCGAAATGGGCTTCCGCTCAGACCTGGATTTTATCTTCGTCGTACCGGACGAACCGGGTGAAGTTGACTATAAGCTCGCCAAACGTTTCATCACCCGCCTGACTGAAAGTCATCGCGGTGGAAATATTTATTCCATCGACATGCGCCTGCGCCCGTCGGGAAAAGCCGGGCCCTTGGTTATTGTGCAAAAGGATCTGGAAGATTATCTGCAAACTCAAAGTTCAGCCTGGGAACGTCAGGCTTATCTGAAGGCCCGTTGGATTGGCGAAAGCATTCACGGCAATCTGGGCTTTTTGGATCTGGGCCTTTCTTCCGTTGAGCTTGATGAGCTTGAGCGCATCCGCACTCAGTTGCAGGTTGAGGGAGCCCACCCCAATTTGAAGTACAGCGAAGGCGGCCTGGTGGACGTGGAACTGGCCGCGCAGACCGCAGTTTTGAAGAAGAAACTCAAACCCTCCTCAACTGGAACCGCTGATTTGATCAGCGCTTTAGAGGAGAAATCCGGCGTTTTGCTCCAAAACTATGACCGACTGCGCCAGATTGAACAGATGCTTCAACTTGTTGCGTCAGAATCGCTCGCCGAACTGAGCCCAAATCATGAGTCGTTTCATGCGCTTGCCTTGGCGCTTCATCTGCCTCCATCAGAGCTTCTAAATGAAGTCTTAGGCCTACTTCAGGCCAACGTTGCACTTTTGAAGGAACTTGACCCTCGACGGCTGCCTCACTAATAGTGAAGGGGTTGGACAAAAGTCAGGAGACCGCAATGTCGAAGAATATCGATGTTAAGAAGGTATTTTGGATCTACCTTTTTGCATTCCTATTGGCAGCTTTCAGCTTCCGCGCAGATGCAAAGACAGAATCCAAAGCAAAGGCTACGAAGAAGGGAAAAGACATGATCGCAGTATTTGAAACATCCAAAGGCACTTTCAAAGTAAAGCTTTTCGCAGATAAAGCGCCTAAAACAGTAGAAAACATCGTGGGCCTGATCGAAGGCACCAAAGAATGGACTGATCCTAAAACTGGCGAGAAAGTTAAAAAGCCATTCTATGATGGTCTGACTTTCCACCGCGTGATCAAAGATTTCATGATTCAGGGTGGTTGCCCACTTGGAACTGGAACTGGCGGCCCGGGCTTCCGCTTCGAAGATGAGTTCCCAGCTGGCGCTCCGAAACACGACAAACCAGGCATCCTTTCCATGGCGAACGCGGGTCCTAACACAAATGGTTCCCAGTTCTTCGTAACAACTGTTCCAACTCCTTGGTTGGACGGCCGTCACACGGTGTTCGGTGAAGTTGTTGAAGGTATGGACGTGGTTAAATCCATCGAAAACTCCAAAACAGGAGCTATGGATCGCCCGGTTGAACCTATCGTGATCAAACACGTAACGATCCAGAAGTAATTTCGAATTTCCAATTTAAATACTAAAAAGCCCGGTGGAAACACCGGGCTTTTTTTTGTGCGACGCTTCGGAAAAAGTAAGCAGGTACCTTTTCCTATTTGCAGAATTGGTCGGCTGCGATCCAGTAGGCTGGGGAACAATAGTCGGTCCACTCATTATTCTTATTGGTGGAGTACGCATAGAACCATGTCAGCTTGTCATCCTGGGATTTGAACTGGATCTTGTCCGGCATTTCCGTCGGCTGCTTGCCGTTCACGGTGTAACACCAGCCGTAGGCACGCAGTTCAGTGTCCGACACCACTTCAATGCTGTCCAAACCGATCGGGCTGTTAATGATGGAATTAATACCTTCCGCAGATCCCACGTACGGGATCTTGTTCGCATCAAAAATCTCAAGACTGAGAGCCCCTACTGATTTAGTCAGGTCCGCCTGATAAGTGCCCTCGTGCACCGGAGTGTTTTTGCAGGCACCAAAGATTCTCCAGGACACAGCCTGGGACTTGGAAGCTGCCAGCACCAGCAGCAGTGGCAACAGGGGCTTAAGAGTTTTCACGACGAACCTCTTCCATGTCGATTTCTTTGGCCTTTGTCACGATCTGCTCAAAGATTTCTTCTGGCAAAGCTCCTGGCTGACTGAAGATGATGTCGCTTTCCTTGATGATCATCAAAGTGGGAATGGATTTGATCTGGAATTTATCCGCCAGCTCGACTTCCGCTTCAGTGTCGATCTTTCCGAAGATCACATCCGGATGTTTCGCCGCCACGGATTCAAAGATCGGAGCAAAACGACGGCAAGGTGCACACCAGGTTGCCCAGAAATCCAGAATGATCATGTTGTTGCTTTCAACGATCTCTTGAATGTTGTTCTTGGTGATTTCTACGACAGCCATGGGGCCTCCTGTTTTGTGGCGCTAGGCTTATCCCAAATCCCAGAATGAGACAATCACAAGATTTAGACACCCCAGTGCCCGTTTGCGGCCTCGTCGCGGTATGAGACAAGTCCCGTGCCATTTAATCGCTTTTGAGGGGCCCAAAGCTTGCTTCTATACATTCAGAGACTGAGGTGAAGCTATGAAATGGTTCTCTAAGATTCTGACTGCCATTGCCGCTGTTAACATGATCCTGGCCCCTGTGGCCCAGGCCGCAGCCAATTGGACTGAGAAAGAGAAAGCTCAACTTGCCCAGTACCGCGATTTCCTGGAGCCAATGGGTTACACCCTTTATGTCGACAAGGAATCCAAGAAAGCTCAGGTCTTTGATAAAACAACAAAAAAGCTGGCGATGGAAATTCCATTTGGTGAGGAAAAACAACTTCGCAAGTTTTCTCCAAAATCCATCAACAAGATGATGCTGGATGAAATGGTTCGCATTAAAAATGCTTCCAAAGCATCCCTGTCCCACACCGTCAGAAACCTACCAACGGAATCTGCCATGTTTTTCGTGGCGATGGGTGCGGTTGTGGCCGGCCAGTTGATCACGAACTATTCGCAAAATCCTGTGGCAATGCAACAGCATATCCAGCACCAGCTTTCACCTATGGGTGTGTTTGGTTTCTTCACTTTCATGTATTCCCAGGGCCTGACTTCAAACCTGCTTTCCACTTACATCAAGAATCCAAAATTCCACCACATGATCCCGTATCTGGGCATGACGGTGGGTGCCTTCCTGCAAACTTATCTGTCTTCTGTCGCTTCTGATCCTAACGTGAAAGCGTGTGCGAAAGTCATGATGGGCGGAAAAGTTTCCCAGAAGGACACTGCTGCCGGTGTTGAGGAAGACCCGTGCGGCAAAGCTTACGAGTACCTTGTTATCCACAAGAAAATCTGGGAGTACGCTCCGGGTATCGCGTCCATGTTGATTTCTTCCGGTGCTGCGGCTCTGGGTCAGGCTCTTCTGACGAAAGTGGTTTTGCGTGTAACGGGTGTTGATATCGCGGTCTGGCTGACTCCAGGCACGATGCAGGTTAAAGGTCTGCGCCTTTTGATTGTTAAAGGCCTTCAGATCTCGGCGTTCGTGGCTTTGGACATGTGGTTCAACCGTCATGTGACGTTCGCCTGGAAGAACTTGTTTGATGGTGCAGATTTCCACGACATGAACCGCGACATGGTGAACCACGTGAACACCCTGAAAACCGCGAAGTGGAACGGCTCCACTGACAACTTGAAACATGAAATGAAGCACTTCCATCAAAAGATGATGGACTGGCGCATGATCAACATGGCGGAAGTCTATGAAGCTCACCACAACTGGTCTGAAGCTTTGAAGAGCCTGACTAGCATGTTTAACAGCAGCTATTCTTTCTATAACGATTTCGTGAATGAAATCCGCAACGCAAGATTCAACGAATCCCAGGTGCAGCCACTGCTGCGCACGGCTCCGCTGAATGGTGTGACTCCGCTGGATATGGCTGAAGGCCGTGAGGATCTTTACCTGACTCACCCACAGTTTATCGAAGGCATGCAGCTGGACACCGTGGCTGAAGCGGCAATCAAGGCCGAAGCTTTGATGAAGTCCAACAAGACCAAGTATCTGTACCCTGCAGAAAAGAAAGCTCTGAACGGTATCATCGCGAAACTTTCAACAGGTGACCGCGATCAGATCGGCAAAGGTTTACTGGAGCTGAACAACAACATGCGCATTGCCGCTCAGAATGTTTCCAGCTCTCAGAACTATTTCCACGTGATGAACGAGATCCGCAGCTATATGGGTTCTCCGGATCCATCCCTGGAAGTGGGCCGCGGCTTCGGTCAGGCTTACGAAAAAGCTCCAAGCACGGCAGAAGCCATGCAAGGGACTAGCTACTACCGTCAGGTGGGTTTGTTTAAAACTCCGAAGATCACGGACTTCCTGGTTATGCAGATGATCTGTGGTCCGGATGTGGAAGCTAACGGCAAAGTTGTGAAAACTCCAAAGATTGCTGGCGCGCACACGGGCTTCCCGTCGGTGTTCCTGCCGCCGACTTTGGCAAATCAGAATGATGAATTTGATCCGTGCTTCGGTATCAAAGCTGATGCCCCGGTTGAAAGAATCTACAACTGGCCAGTGCGCGCAGCCAGCGGCAAAAAATATACAGGCTTTGTTGAATACCTGGTTCACGAAGCCCGTGACAATGCGGTTGGCTCTAAAGAAGAGTCTGCATTCCCGGCTTGGTGGACAGCTAAAACAGAATCCCAGATGCAAAAGGCCTTTGGTGAATTCTCCAAGAGCTATGACGAAATCGTCGTGAAGATGGTTCGTAAAATGTACAATAACGAAAGAAGCAGCTTCAACCGCGGCCCGATGGCAAACGGGATCATCAATGCTGTCTTCCAGGAAGAGCGTGTGTACCTGTCTTTGTTGCAGGAAATGCTTCAGCCTTCTGCGAAGTTTGATCTGAAGTTTGAAAGTCTGCTGAAGAACGCTCCTACTCACGCGGCTTTGAAGGCTGTTGAGGGCGAGTTCTTTGCTCTGAACAATTTGCTGAAGAAAATTGAAGTTAAAACCATCGAGGGCCGTGAAGTGATTCAGTCCCCTCTGGAAAACTATCAGCTGGAAGAACAAGTGACCAAAGTTCAGACAGCCTTGGCGGGCGTATCCACCCTGCTGGGTGTGGGTGACGCGACTGAGGGTGCGGTGGTGACTTTGAACCAACAACAACGCGATATCGCGGTTCAGGCGCTGGAGCAGCTTCAGTCCCTGGCGCAGGAAGTGATGATGTACGGCTCTATGGCGAATGCTGTGAGCTGGGACAAGATCCGCAACATCAAACGTGTCAATGCGGAACAAGGTCAGTTCCAAAATGAGATTCAGGCCAAGATCGCTCAGATGCGTGGTATGGCGATGCCGGGCAAGCAATAGTTGGTACGGCCTTTGATATATAGATTATTGAAACGATTAAACTAAGCAAGGTGCTTCTGGGATTGGAGAGTCCCAAAAATTGGAGTGCCTTGTTTAAAAAATTAACAAGTACTAAGGAGAGAGAGTATGAAAAAAGCATTTGTGTTCGGTATGGCAGCCCTGGTGACAACTATGTCCCTGTCTTTGACGGTCCACGCAGCCCCTGGTGCAAAACCAGCGCGTGAAGCTTTGGTGGAATACACCAAGCAGGTTAAAGCAGCCGCTTTCGGTAAAGGCATGACCTCTAAAGGTTTGGATGCCCAGAAACTGAAAGTCGCTCAGGACAATATCATCAATGAGCTGGCGCTTCCTTCTGGTAAGAACAATGCTCTTTCCATGGCTCTGAAAGCAGATCCATCCAAGTCCGCACAACGTCTGGACAGTCTGGCAACGATCGTTGCAGCTAAAAAGATGGCGGCTGAGATCAGCAAAAACGACGCTAACGAAGGTCAGTCCATCGATGCAGCAGCCACCGCTTCTGCGAAACTGATGGCGAACTCTTCTTTGACGGGCGCTCGTAAAACAGCAAAAGACCTGAACGCAGCTGAGTTGACTGAAACTACAGCGGCATTGTCCAAACTGGAAACTTTGCCAGAGGCGATCTTGACCAGATTCTCTAAAGCAGAGCGTGACTCTTACACTCAGATCATCGAGCGCCACGACCAGATCGTTGAATCCGGCAAACGCGGCACTTCCGAAGAAGCATTCGTAGATGCGATCATGGAAGTAAAAGGCGTTGATAAAGCCAAAGCAATGGAAGTTGTGAAAAAGCTTAAAGAGTGCGTGTAAGACTTAAAAAAATCTCTACTCCGAAAAGCCGGGTCAGCAATGACGCCGGCTTTTTTATTTTTACTGGCAGTTGTTGAATTCTTTGAAGTAGCGCTGGCAGATGGAATACTGGGAATTGCAGTCGTTCACATCGGTGGACTGGTAAGTGGCCATCGGGCATTCACGCATGGCTGTTTTCGTAACCACCGCCTGGAAAGAACCTTCCGCATAAACGGTGCTACCGCTGGTCAAACGATAGTTCACGTTATTCGTGCCCAGTTCAAGCAATGGCTTTTGGAACAAGGTGGAAATCCACAGATTGAAAGCATCTGCACTGATACCGCGAGCCCCTTGATAGTCTTCAGCCTTAGAACGATTGGATCCATCCTGATGGAAAGCTGTCAGCTCCACCTTAGTGACTCGGGCATCACGTGGCCCCACGAAATGATCGTAGGCACCTGGCTTCATCACGATATCACGACAAGAATACAATGCAGTTCCGTTGCCGTTAAAACCGCCGCAGATAACACGAACTTGTCCTTGAATTGGAGTGACTGTGAGGGAATTCCCTTTTTCGAAGCCGGCGTTCTGGGCGTGAGCCAAAGAACACAGCGCTGTGATGAAAATAACAAGCTTTAACATGAAAGGCCCCCTCTGCCTTGGATGTGCGGCTAGAGTAGGGCCTCTAAAATTCTTAATCAATAACTAGCGCGTCAAAGCCTTCAATGTATCCCATGCTTTGAGGTAGCTAAATGCTTGATATGCTTGGTAATCAGCTTTGAACAGCTTATCGCGCGGCGACAGCTTTTCATCTTTTTTTGATCCCACGTCTTTCCACCAAGCCAGTGCGCCTTCTTCCGCGCCCTCTTTCACATCAAGTTTCTCGGCGGCTTTTTCACGATCACCTTTCAAGTGACCTGCGATATCGCCCTCACGAGTTGTGACAGATTTCACAATCGCTTTAGAGAACGCATCCGGATCCACGTCTTCGATTTCAATGTCAGGATGAATACCTTCTGCCTGGATTGAAACACCGTTCGGCGTGTAGTAACGAGCCACAGTCAATTTCAGACCGCTGCCATCACCCAATTTGATCACTGACTGCACAGAGCCCTTACCGAATGTTCTTTGACCTACGATCAAAGCACGTTTGTTATCTTGCAAAGCTCCGGACACAATCTCGCTGGCACTTGCCGTGTATTCATTCACCAGAATCACGATCGGGAAGTTGGTGTACTGACCCTTTTTAGAAGCCGTGGCCACTTCTTTTTCGTTTTTGTTACGACCGATGGTGGACACGATTGTGCCTTGTTTCAGGAACATATCGCTGACCTTGATTGCCTGATCCAGCAAACCACCCGGATTTCTGCGCATATCGATCAACAGACCGGACATGTTTTTGTTGTTCTTGATATGAGTTTCAACAACCTTTTGCAGATCTTTGGAGGTGTTTTCGATGAAGCTTGTGATACGCACGTAAGCAAAACCGTCACCCAAATCCGTGTATTTCACTGATTTGATTTTCACGCTGCCACGAACCACGGTGATATCACGAGGTTTGTCTTCGTTATCACGAACCACACGCAAAACAATCTTGCTGCCTTTTTTTCCGCGCATCATCACGGACGCTTCGGCAAGGCTCATGCCTTTCGTGGTTGTTCCATCGATAGCCACAACTTTATCCCCAGCCTTGATACCCGCTTCCCAGGCCGGCGCATCCTCAATCGGAGAAATGATTGTCAGAATGCCATTTTGAATTGAGATCTCAATACCCAAACCGCCGAACTCACCACTGGTTTCAGTTTCAAAATCCTTGAACATCTCAGGTGGCATAAAGTTCGTGTGCGGATCAAGTTCGCGCAACATCCCCTTGATCGCCCCGTACACCAGCTTCTTGGTGTTCACTTCTTCAACGTAGTACTGTTGAATCAGGTTAAGAACCTTACTGAAGTTCTGCAGATCCGCATACCTTTCCTGGGCAAAGGCTCTTACCTGGAAACCTGTTTCTGCCATGATGAACAAAACCAGCAGAAGGGCGCCGCCCAGAATATAGGTTTTCCAGTAGCGTTTGAGTGATTGCATAGTGTTAGAGTCCTTTCATCCACTGTTGCGGGTCGTAGGGTTCGGAAAAATGTCTAATTTCAAAATACAGTCCGGAACTGCCGTCTTGCGGGGCTTCACCCACTTGAGCCAGCACCTGAGAACCCGTGACTTCATCACCGGTGTTCACTTTCACTTCTTGTGCATGGGAATAGACGCTGTAGTAATGATCTCCATGATCCACAATCAGAGTTGTTCCAAAGCCCGGAAGCGTTCCAACATAGGAAACCTTGCCTTCAAACACGGCTTTAATATTGCTACCCTTGGCCGCCGAAATGAAGATTCCCTTGTGAGTTAAAGTATAGGGGTGATCCTGACCTTTCATAAGTCCAAATTTGCGGGTGATCACACCTTCCAGAGGTGCAGAAAGCTCACCTTTTTGGTCGGCAAACGACGGTTTAAAGAGCAGATCAAACAATCCGGCATCATCAAGATTGAATTGCAGGGACTTTTCGCGAAGGCCATTGATCTTATTGATGGCAAAGAGTTTGTTCTTGCGGATCCCGTCCAGAAGCTTGCCTTTAAGGTCCTGTTCTTTACGCAGGGCCTTTTCCTGAGAGGCGATCTTCTGTTCAACCGACTTCATGTTATCCAGGCGCTGCGCCAGGGTCTTGCGTTTGGTTTCAAGATCCTTAAGGTCCCGGGAATAGTTTTTAATCAGCTCCAGATCACGAGCCGCCACCACACCCAGAATCTTCAAATTTCTTTCCAACGAGGCCGAACTGCTGGACGAAAAAAGAAAGCGCGCAATCGAGGGCCCGCCCAGCTTGTACATGGCACGCAGACGTTCCGCCAAAAGGGTTCTCTGCTGACGGGACTTCTGGTCCAGGTCCTCCACTTTTTGCGTGAGGTTTCGGATATTCACTTCCAGGAAAGCGCGCTGCTGGGACATCTCCCCTTTTTCAGTCACGATTTTTTTGATTTTCTTATTCAACTGATAAAGGGCCGACAGGACCTGACGTTGCTTCAGTTCTGCGTCTTCCAGCTTCTTTTTCGTCGCTTCAAAGTCCTTGGCAAGACTGTCCACATCGCTGGGATTTGCGGCTTTCGCCCCCAACGACAATGAAAACACCAATGCCAGAAGAATCTGTGCAAGCTTCAACGACTACCCCTGACTTCCGGCGAAGCCGTCATTCATACGGCGCACACACAGATAAGATCCCAAAGCGCCCAGACCCGTGCCGGCGACAACAAACACCGCCAAAAGCACCGGACCCAGGAACTGGATGTGCTCCCCCAGCTGCAGGAAGCTTAGCTTCGTGGTCAGCAGATTTTTGATCCCGATATAAACGCCGAAGCAAAGACCCAGCGACAAAACCGAGGACACCACACCCAAAACCGCTCCTTCCACCAGGAAGGGCTTTCGGATCATGGAAGGAGTCGCACCGATCATCTCAAGCACCACAATCTCGTCTTTGCGGGCCTGAACTGAAGCACGAATAGCGTTGGACATCACAAACAAGGACGCCGCCAGAATCACCAGACACAAAGCGCGCAAGGTCAGCTCGATCGCATTAACAAGTGCTGCATACTTTTCAACCCAGTCCTGACCATAGCTGACTTCATCCACACCTTCCAGCTGACGAAGCTTTCCGGCCATGGACTGCAAAACCGTGGTCTGTTCAGCGGCGGCCACATCGGATTTTAACTGTACCAGAAGGCTTGCCGGAATCAGGCGAAGCAGCTCTTCATCCTGGGAAATATCCGGAGCATAACTTGCCATCTGGGAGCGGAAGTCCCCCAAGGCCTGCTCTTGCGTGACGAACTTCACGCCTGCCACATTTTCGTTTTCTTTGATTTTGCTTTCAATATCCTGACGGCCTTTTTCAGACAGATCCTGAGAAAGATAAACCGTCATCTGCACGTCCTCACCCCACAGGGTCAGGATATTTCGAAAGTTCTGCGATACCAGAAGAGCTGCGCCCATCACCACAAAACACGCAGTCACAACAACCAAGGTGGAAACCTTCAAAGCCCAGTTCTTTTGGTGTGGTCTCACTTGGTGTCCCCCACAATCATTCCGTCCTGCAGCTGCAATGTGCGTTTCTTGCGACGACGAACCATCTCATGATCATGCGTGGCCACGAAGACCGTGGTTCCCTGAGAACACACCCGCTCCAAAAGATCCATGATCTCTTCGCTTAAGCGCGGATCCAGATTTCCAGTCGGCTCATCGGCGATCAAAACACCCGGCTGATGAATAATCGCCCGGGCAATCGCGGTTCTTTGCTGCTCACCCCCAGAAACGAAATCCGGGTACTGGTCATGTTTATGGGCAAGGCCCACCTGCTCCAGCACTTCATACACGCGGCGCTGAATGGCCGGTGTCTTATCGCCGCGCACCTGCAATGGCAGCGCGACGTTTTCAAAGATCGTTCGATCCTTCAAAAGTTTGAAATCCTGAAAGATCACACCGATTTTTCGGCGAAAGAAAGGGATCTGAGCATCTCGCATCGTCAGGAGATCGTGACCGGCCACTTTCACATCGCCTGATGTGGCGATGTCATAGGCCGAGATCATCTTGAACAGAGTTGTTTTTCCCGCCCCACTGGGACCGGTCAAAAACACGAACTCACCCTTGTCGATGCGCAAATCGATATTTTTCAACGCATGAACCGGGCCGGGATAGGTCTTATAGACGTGAGAGAATTCAATCATCCCTCCATCTTATGAAAGATGACTGCTGATGAATACTCGCCACAAGTCGAGGTTTTGGTCTTTTTGACGATTTAAGGAAGGCTTCCTGCCATCAGGGTATCAATTATCGTGGTGTGTTGACGACGCAATGCCAATTTGATGGCTTCTTCAGACTGAACCGAGCCCAGTTTTAAAACAGTGTCATAGGGTGTTTTGATGGTCTTCATAACGGCCCCGTTGCAGAAGATTCTGCTGACCAGATAAGGGTTCTGCGTTCCCCAATCCTCTGTCTGAATGTGATACTTCTGACCACGCACTGTAATATCTGAATTAAAACCTTTTTGCACCTGCACAAACCTCCCGGAAAAATTAGCAGATTTTACTGTGTTTCTCATCAATTTTTTCTTGGACGAAGAGCGAATTAAAACTAGAGTCAAATCCTGGATAAATAAAAGGAGATTTGCGTATGAAGTTGTTCCCGATTGCTGCAAGTGTGTTCACTTTGCTTTGTTCATTCTCTGCTGTTGCTGCCCCCTTTACTGGTGAAGCAGAAGCCGGTGCTGTTGTTGTCAGTGGTAACAGTGACTCTGAAAGCTATGCTGCAAAAGCGAAAACCACTTACACTCAGGACAAGAACGTTTACTCCGCGTTCGGTCGTTATTTGAAAACGGACTCCAACGGTGTTGAATCTGCCCGCAACTGGGAAATCGGGGCTCGTTACGAGCGGGAATTGACGGACTATCTGGGGATCTTCGCCGGTCAAAAGGCAGAAAGTGACGTTTTCAATGGCTACATCCAAAGGGACTCTTCCGACTTGGGTTTGAAGTACAGCCTGATCAAGTCTGATGAAATGAACTGGTTCTTCGAGGTCGGTTATCGTTATCAAAAGACACTGCCAACCACTGGCGGCACGACTCATGACAACATGGGACGTCTGTTCACCGAATTTAACAAAGCTTTGGACAAAACTTTGTCATTCAAATACTGGGCTGAATATCTGCCAAACTTCACAACCACAGATGCTTATCTGTTCAACACGGAAGCTTCTTTGAACGTGATGCTGAATTCCGTTTTCTCTTTGAAATTGGCTTATCTATTACAATATCAAAATTCCATTCCTGTTGATGGCAAGTACACAACGACCACGAGTACAATGAACCTCGTGGCGAAATTCTAAGAAAGGATCGCAACCATGTTTAAGGAATTCAAAACGTTTATCATGCGCGGAAATGTCCTGGACATGGCCGTGGGTATCATCATCGGTGCGGCGTTCGGCAAGATCGTTTCTTCATTTGTTGCTGACGTTTTGACGCCGGTTCTTTCGCTGGGTCTGGGGAAGGTGGATTTCTCTAATCTGTTTGTCGCCCTGAACGGCGAGTCTTACCCAACGCTGGATGCGGCTAAAGCGGCTGGTGTGGCGACAGTGAATTACGGCATCTTTATCAACATGGTTCTGGATTTCGTCATCGTGGCCTTTGCAATCTTCCTGATTGTGAAAGCCGCTAACAAGATGAAAAAGGCTGAAGAGCCAGCTCCAGTAACCACGAAAGAATGCCCGGAATGCTGCTCTACCATCCCGATGAAAGCCCGCAAGTGTGCTCATTGTGGAAGTGCGGTTGCTTCCTAGACCTTTTCAGCCTCTAAAACACCTCAAAGCCCGGCCCCAAGCCGGGCTTTTTTATTTCTCACTATGAGACGTAAACCTTTTAGGCAGGTCTGCCGATAATTGGTACTGGTATTGCACCACTCATTATCATCGGGGAGGAAATCAAATGAATAAGATTTCAAGCTCTAAAAAAAATGCATCTGTCAAAACAGTTATCAACATCCTGAGCGTGCTTTCATTGATAGCCCCATCCGTATCTTTGGCTGAAGGACTTAATTTCACCAAGTCCGCAGAAGAAGTCGCTGAAAGCAAAGCTTCGCGTTTGCAATCCCAATGTTCCCAGGCACGCAGCGAGATCACTGCGGCTAAGAATAAAATTGCCGAAGCCTGCCGCAAATCCGGTTTGGGTTCCGGTTGCGCTGAAAAAGCCATGGCGTGTTCCGAAACTTTGGGCACAGACAGCTTTGATACGACGGACGCTATTGGAACTTTGATGGGTCTTCCGGCTGGTTCTAATATTGGCGGCTCTTGCCCTCAGATGAACGGTCGTGACTACTATGACGAAAAGAAACGTCTTGAAACCGAAATCAAAGACACCCAAAAAGACATCGCTGAACTTGCTGACGATGAAGCTGAGATCAAAGAAACCTTCAACACCACAATTCAGGATCTGCAAGAGGCATTGACGACTGCTCAGCAGGAACTTGAAGAAACCAAAACCTCTTTGGATGAACAAGAGCGCGAAAAAATTTCTGAGTTCCAGGCCAGCCAAAATGCTGCCAAAGAAAAGCTACGCGAATACAACTCCAAAATCATCGCTTTGCGTTCTGAGATGACCAACGCGGTTCGTGAAAAAGCGACCAAAATGCTGGAGCTGACAGCAGAAACATCCAAGTATGCTTGTAATCAAGAATACACCAAGGCCGCTGAATCCTATGGCAAAGTGAGTGCGAGCTCTAACAAGAGCCACATTTCCAAAGCCAAAGCCCAAAAAGCCGCTGCCCTGGACGCATTCAACAAGTGTATGAACCGCTTCCAGCAGGCGCGCATTTCTTTGAATGAACAAAGCACTGCAAAAATGGAGTCCATCAACGATCAGATCCGTAATGCTGAAGCCAGCACGGACGAATTGAATGATTCGTTGAATCTGGCTTCCACCCAGCTGGATCAGATGAAAGCGGATACCACCAAAAGAAAAACCCAGGCCGAGAAGAAGGTCACTGAACTGATGACCCTGACTCAGAACAAAATGCAGGCGGCTCAGGAAAACATGCAGACCAAACTTAAGGCTCTGGCTACTAAACAACAAAGCTACACCGAGGCTTTGAACCGGGCGAACAATGGTTTGATGACTTTGGGTCCTGCGCCAAAACGTGGAGCTGAGTACACATCTGAAGAAGCTTCCAGCGAAATCTCTGCTCAAACCGAAATTATTGAAGATGTGAAGTCCACCGTCGCTTCAAACTCCGAATTGGCAGCTCAATGTCATTTGGGCGATGCTGCGAAAGGCTCTTCGAAGCGTTCACGCAGTTCCGGCAAAAATACGAGCAAAGCAAAATAACATATATGGGACCCAGCCTTCGGGCCAGTGTCCCTAGACCCTACCCATTTGCACTGTTAGAATGGGGGCCTGTTAAAGGAGCCCCCCACAGTGTTAAAAAAGATCCTGCTATTTTGCGTCGCCCTCGGTCTTGTCGGCATCCTCGGTTTGTACCTTATTGTTCAATCCGTAAAATCCGGTTTGCCTCAGTTGATCACCGTGAAAGACTATCAGCCCTTGCTGGTCAGTCAGGTGTACGACCGCAACAATAAAAAAATCGGCGAATTCTTCCGCGAACGCCGCACGTTGGTTCCTTACGACAAGATTCCCAAAAATCTGGTGAATGCTTTCCTGGCGGCCGAAGACGATCAGTTCTTCTCGCACAAGGGGATCAATCCTACGGCGATCTTCCGTGCGGCTTTGGCCAACCTGCGTGCCGGTCGGTCCGTTCAAGGGGGATCCACGATCACACAACAGGTGGCAAAAACTCTTCTTTTGTCTTCTGAAAAAACTCTGACCCGTAAATTGCGCGATATCCTTCTGGCAATTGAAATGGAAAAGAACCTAAGCAAAGAAGACATTCTGTTTCTTTACCTGAATCAGATTTATTTCGGTCAAGGGGCTTATGGTGTTGAACAGGCTGCCCAGACTTACTATCGCAAGCCGGTTTCCAAACTGACCCTGTCTGAAATGGCGATCCTTGCCGGACTTCCTCAGGCTCCGTCGCGCTACAGCCCGGTATCAAATCCGTTGCGCGCCAAAGAACGTCAGATCTATGTTTTGCGCCGTATGGCCGATGTAGGTTACGTCAGCAAGGAAGAATCTGAAACGGCCATCAAAGAGCCGGTGAAGGTTTACGTTCGTGAAAACTATGAAGAATATGCTCCGTTCTATCTTGAAACCGTTCGTCAACTTCTGGTGAACCAACTGGGTGAAGACATGGTTTTGGACAAGGGTCTGAAAATCTACACCAGTCTTGATCTGACCAAACAGATGGCCGCTCAGGATTCTGTGAAAGAAGGTCTGAAGTCCTTGGATAAGCGTCAGGGCTACCGTGGTCCTTCGAAAAATCTTTCTGATGAAGACGCCATTGAAGAGTTCCTGAAAGAAAATCAAAAGAAGCTGATCTCGGACTTCACTCCAGAAAGAATCATTCTGCCGGACGGAAAGTTTGCCGACATCGTGCCGGTGAAGTCCGCTCAGGATGAAAAGCTGCACCCGTTGCTGCCTCCGTATATCAAACTGAAAGACACCGTGAATGGTGTTGTTGAAAAAATCGACGACACTTTGGGTCTGGTTTACGTAAAGCTGCCTGAAACCCGCGGGGTGATTGATATTGAAACCATGACTTGGGCGCGTAAGCCTGATTCTGATGCCCGCTATGATCTGGCAGCGATCAAAAAGCCCTCTGAGGCCCTGAAAAAAGGCGATGTGATTCTGGTGAAGGTGGTCGCAGATCAGTTCACCTCCACAAGAATTGCCAGCAAGAAAAAAGGCCTGCCAACCGCAGCTGCTCCGGACTTGACCAAGTTCATCGGTCTTGAGCTGGATCAGGAACCGCTGGTGGAAGGTGCTTTGATTTCATTTGATCAGGACAATCAAGATGTCCTGGCAATGGTCGGTGGATCCAGCTTTGCAAAAAGTGAATTCAATCGTGCGATTCAGGCTCCCCGCCAGACAGGTTCTGCATTTAAGGCGATTGTTTACGCTTCAGCCCTGGAAAAAGGCTACACTCCCGCAACTCCGATCATGGATGCCCCGATCGTGTACGAAGAAGGTGGCGCAGCGGCCGATGATGCCGAAGGCCAGGGTGACATGAAGGTTTGGAAGCCATCCAATCACTCAAAAAGCTTCGGTGGTGACATCTTGTTCCGCAATGCTTTGGTGAAGTCTTTGAATATCCCGACCGTGAAAATCATCGAAGACGTCGGTGTTCCGTGGTCCATGGACTACGCTCGTCGTTTGGGAATCTACAGTCCTTTGAATCCGGACTTCACGCTGGCACTGGGTTCCAGCAGTGTGACTTTGTACGAAATGACCAAGGCCTTTGCTGAATTCGGTCGTCTTGGCAAAAGACTTTCTCCGCTGCTGATTCACAAGGTTGATGATGCCAACGGAAAGAATCTGCTAAAAACCGTTTCTTTGGATGCCCGTTTTGACAAAGAAATCAAAACCATCAATGACGGTTTCGAAGAGCGTCGCAAAGCCTTCCTGGAAGCCATGAATGATCCAGCCAAGGTTGAAGAAATGAAGAAAAAAGAAGGCAAGAATGCCAAGCTGGATCCAAGCATCTTCTTCCAGGATGCGGACCAGCTGATTCGTCCTTCCACAGCTTACGTGATGACAACTCTGTTGAAAGGCGTTGTTGAAGACGCTGGCGGTACCGGTGGTCGCGCAAGAGCGGTGGGTCGTGAAGTTGCCGGCAAAACCGGATCCACCAACAACTACTTTGACGCGTGGTTTATCGGCTACAGCCCTCAGATCTCCACTGGTGTGTGGGTGGGCTTTGACAAAGAAAAGAGCTTGGGTAAAGGCGAGGTCGGCGGACGCTCTGCTTTGCCGATTTGGGTCGACTACATGAAAGCGGCTCACGAAGGTCTTCCGCAGATGACTTTCCCCGTGCCGGACGGTATCGTGTTTGCTAATATCGACAGCGAAACTGGCAAACTGGCTTCGGCCTCAACCAAGAAGATCATTCGTCAGGCTTTCGTTGAAGGAACTGAACCTACAGCCGCCTCCAACAAAGCTGAAGAAGCAACTGACTTCTATAAACAGGATTTATCGGAATGAAGGATATTCACCTCTGGGGGGTGAAACAAAACAATCTTAAGAACATTGAGGTCAAGATCCCGGTTGGTTCCATGACTGTGATCTGCGGCCCCAGTGGTTCCGGGAAATCTTCCCTGGCCTTCGAAACTTTGTTTGCCGAAGGTCAGCGTCGTTTTATCGAAAGCATGTCCAACTATGCCCGTCAGTTTCTGAACAAAGCTCCGAAACCGGACATCGAAGGTATCAACAATATTCCCCCAGCTATTTCGATTGAACAAAAGAACACGGTTAAAAGTTCCCGCTCGACGGTGGGAACCACAACTGAAATCATCGATTATCTTCGCCTGCTTTATGAAAAGATCGGGAAATCCTACTGCCCGACTCACCACTGCCCCACCGAAAAAGAAAGTGTGACCGAAGCCACTGACAAGGTTCTAAAAAACTTTGCGGGCAAGCGCGGCTACCTGCTGGTGGAAATCAACGCCGAAGGCCGCGTGGCTGAAGGCAAAAAGCTTCATTCACTTCTTTTGCAGGACGGCTACCTTCGTATCTACATCCCGAAAGTGACCGAGGTTAAAAAGCCTGCTGCAAAAGCCGCTGGCAAAAAAACCAAAGCTTCGGGCAAGAAAGCCTCCAAAAAAGTAGAGGCTCCAGAAGTCGTTCCCACAAACCCTGGTGGCCTGACCAATGAAGAAATGGGTACGGTCGTTGAAATCGGCGAAGCAGCCGCAATCAAAAAAGGTCTGCCTAAAGAAACGTTCTATCTGGTGATTGACCGTATGTCCTTCAACGAGGATGAACGCGGCCGCCTGGCAGATTCACTGACTCAAGCCTATGAAGCCAGCATTAAATACAACACGCATCTGATCACTCGCCGAGCGACCATTCTTTCCACGGACGGCGAACGTCTGCAAGTCAGCGAAGAAGCGTCTTGTCCGGTGTGTGGCTATACTCCGCCGCCACTGAGCTCTAAGCTGTTCAGTTTTAATTCTCCGATTGGCGCCTGCCCGACATGCAAGGGCTTCGGAAATATTCTGGATATAGACGAAGAAAAAGTGATTCCAAATCCAAACTTGAGCCTGGCTCAAGGGGCCCTCAGCCCGTTCTGGATGCCCAGTGCCGCTCATGAAAAAAAGCAGCTGCTTGCGTACTGCAAAAAAACCAAGATCGACACTCACACCCCTTGGAAGGATCTTCCAAAGGCCGAGCGTGATGTGATCTGGAATGGAAACAAAGATTTCTTCGGCGTGCGTGGTCTGTTTGAATACCTTGATCAGATCAAATACAAAATGCACGTGCGTGTGTTTATCTCCCGCTTCCGCAGCCCGTTCCAGTGCCCGAGCTGTAAAGGCGCACGCCTGCGCACGGAAGCCAATCACGTTCTTATCGCCAACTCGAATATCAATGATCTTTCCAATTTGACCATCGAGGACCTGAATGCTTTTTTCCAAAAACTGGAAGTCACGCCTTTCCAGCTGGAAGTTGCCGGAGAAGTGCTAAAGCAGATCCGTTCGCGTCTGGAATTCCTGATGCGCGTGGGGGTTCATTATCTGTCTCTGGGACGCGAAACCCGCACACTGTCAGGCGGGGAATACCAGCGCCTGATTCTTGCAAACCAACTGGGCATGGGTCTTTCCCAGGCTTTGTATGTTTTGGATGAACCCACCGTGGGTCTGCATCCGCGCGACAATGATCGTTTGATTTCGATCCTGAAGGATCTTAAGGAACTTGGAAACACTCTGGTTATCGTTGAGCACGATCACGATGTGATCAAAGCCAGCGAACACATCATCGAAATGGGCCCTGGTTCAGGATACCTGGGTGGTGAAGTCGTTTATGCCGGCACGACGGAAAAGTTCTATGACTATGAAAAGTCCAATACCGTTCCTTTCCTGAAGCCTTCTAAAAACTGGGCCGCTCTTCGCACGATTCGCCCGGTGGATGTCGACAGCTACAAGGTTAAGATCGAACTCAAAGGCGCCAAAGGACACAATCTGAAGAATCTGGATGTGGTCTTCCCGCTGAATCGCCTGGTGACCGTGACCGGCGTCAGTGGTTCTGGCAAGTCGACTCTGATTTCCAAAACTCTGTATCCAGCTTTGGCTCGCGCTTTGGATATCGAGTATATGCCAGCCCAGGACTATTCAGGTCTGGATGGTGTTGAGCATATCAAAAACGTGCTGTTGATTGACCAGTCACCGATTGGTAAGTCTGCACGAAGCTCGCCGATCACTTACCTGAAGGCGTTTGATGCCATCCGCATGATCATGTCCACGACTCCTGAGGCCCAGTCCCGCGGTTACACTGCCGGAACCTTCAGCTTGAACGTGGATGGTGGTCGCTGCCCGGCCTGCAAAGGTACGGGTTATGAGGAAATCGACATGATGTTCATGGATAACGTGGTTATCCCTTGTGACGTCTGTGACGGTAAGAAGTACCGCCCCGAAATCCTTGAAATTCAGTATAAAAACAAAAACGTTCACGAAATTCTTTCAATGACCGTGAATGAAGCCATGAATTTCTTCGTGGCTCACCCGAATATCCGCAAGCCCTTAAGCGTGCTCAAAGAAGTCGGACTGGATTACCTGCAACTGGGGCAACCAGCCAATTCCTTAAGCGGTGGGGAATCCCAGCGCTTGAAAATCGCCAAGGAACTGTCTCAGGTCCAACAGAAGTCCACCCTGTACATTCTGGATGAGCCGACCACCGGTCTGCACTTCCGCGAGGTGGAGCTTTTGATGAAGGTTCTAAACAAACTGATCGAGACTGGCGGCAGTGTTGTCGTCGTGGAGCACAACTTGGATGTGATCCGTGGCTCAGATTATGTGATTGACCTCGGTCCTGAAGCAGGTAAAAAAGGCGGAAACATTGTGGCTACGGGCACTCCGGACGACATCATGAAAGTGAAGAAAAGTCTGACGGGGCAATATCTCAAGCGTTATATCGAGAGCCACCAAACCTCGTAATCTGGAAACAAAAGATGTCACCTGAAATCAAGAAACTCCTGGGCGAACTTAAGCAGTACAAAAGCACCCTTTACATCGTCGCCGCCACAGGGATTCTGAACGCGCTGGCAACCACGCAGCTGGCTTATATGATCAAAGGGCTGTTCGATGGACTGTCTGCAAACCAGCAGCAGGCCATGGCCACTCTGGTGCCAATGGCCTTGGGTTTGGCGCTGGTTCAAGCGACTTCTCGTTACTTCCACATTTATCTGATGAACTACACCGCTGAGCGCGTGGTTCAAGGGCTGCGCCAGAAGCTTCAGCAGAAGTTCATGCGCCTGAATCTGTCCTTCCATAACAACTATGCCGCTGGTTCCGGCGGCTTGATCAGTCGTATTCTGAATGATATTCGCATCATCCAGGACGGTCTGCGCGTTGTGGCCGACATTTTCCTTTATCCCCTGATGCTGGTGGGCCTGCTGATCAATTTGATCCGCATCGACTGGAAGCTGACACTGGCAACCTTCCTTATTGCACCGGTGATTGCGGTTATTCTGAAAAACATCGCCCGCAGCATGCGCAAGTATATTCCTCAAGAACGTGACGTGATGGAGTACATGACCTCCACCATCAAAGAAAGTCTGGACGGTGTTCGCATTATCCAGTCCTTCAATCTTGAAAAAGACATGGGCGAGCGCCTGATCAAGGAGTCCGACAAATACCTTGGCATCCGCAAGACCATCTACAAACGTCAGGAAGCCAGCGGTCCGGTGACCGAATTCCTGGCAACAGCCATTGTTCTTTGTGTATTCATGTATGTAAGTTACGAGATCGCCGCCGGTCGCAGCACTCCGGGAACGTTCGTGGGCTTCGTGGCTTCCTTGTTGATGATTAATCAGCCCATCAAGCGTGTTCAGGAAGCTTACGTTCGCATTCAGGAAGTGACCATTTCCCTGCGCCGTATCTTTGAGATCATTGAAAACGAATCTGAAGTTCCGCAAGTGGCGAATCCAGTTCCGTTCCCGAAAGACTGGAAGAAGATCACATATAAAAACGTGAGCTTCACTTATGGCAAAGAAATGATCCTGAAGAATCTAAACCTCGAAATTAACCGCGGTGAAGTGGTTGCTTTGGTCGGTGCCAGCGGCAGTGGTAAATCCACTATCGTAAACCTGCTGGAAAGATTCTTTGATCCCACTTCCGGCGAGATTCTGATTGATGGCGTGAACATTCACAACATCGGCCTGAAGGATCTGCGTCGCAATGTTGCCTTGGTGACTCAGGATGTGTTCCTGTTCAGCGATACCATTGAAAAGAACATCTGGGCCGGTGACTACAACCGCACCCGTGAAGACATCCCCGCAATGGCAAAACTTGCAAATGCTCATGACTTCATCATGAAAACACCACAAGGCTATCAAAGCCGCGTGGGTGACCGCGGAAATCTTCTTTCCGGTGGTGAAAAACAGCGTATCAGCATTGCGCGCGCGATGTTCAAAGATGCTCCAGTTCTGATCCTGGATGAAGCGACGAGCGCCCTGGATACTGCCAGCGAAATCGAAGTACAAAAAGGTATTGATCATCTGATGGAAGGTCGTACGGCCCTGGTGATTGCACACCGTCTGTCGACAATTCAAAAAGCGGACAAGATTGTCGTTATGAAATCAGGCGAAATCGCCGAGATCGGAACTCACAAAGACCTCATGTCAAATGAGGGTGAATACTTCCGCTTCCACAGTTTACAACACACTTAATTCTATGATCTAAATAAAGTATGCCTACTTTATTTGGATCCGAACTGAGCAGCGCTGTTATCAACACCGGTATCGCCACCATCATTCTGATTGTGGCCTTGTCCCTGCTAAGCTGGTTTTTCCCGTGGCTGCAGAAAAAGATTCAGTCACTGTCCCACAGCCAGCTTCCTGCTTTAAAGATCCATAACTTTGAAATCATCACCGCCCAGTCCTTAACCGCCGGCATCTGCAGTTTGCTAAAGGGTCTGCGACTGATCATCACTGTCCTGGGTCTTTATTTCTATTTCTCGCTGGTGCTGGGCTTTTTCCCGGACACTCAGCATCTTTCCGAAAACATGCTTCACTACATTCTGGATCCACTGAAGGAAGTGCTGAAGACCATCGTCGACTACATCCCGAAAGCCATTTACGTCATCGTGATCTTCCTGGTGATGCGCTATGTGCTGAAGGTCATTCGCCTGTTCTTCCTGCGCATCGAAGCGGGCTATCTGAAGCTTGACGGTTTTCATGCGGAATGGGCCCACCCCACTTACAATCTAGTGCGCATTCTGGTTTTCGCCTTCACCCTGATTATCGTCTTCCCGCATTTGCCGGGATCGAGCTCTCCGGCCTTCCAGGGTGTGTCCGTGTTCCTGGGTCTTTTGATTTCACTGGGATCAAGCTCGGCAATATCCAACATGGTGGCCGGCCTGGTGATCACTTACATGCGACCGTTTCAAGTCGGCGACCGCGTGAAGCTGGGCACTACAGTCGGAGACGTGGTTGAAAAGAATCTGCTGGTCACACGCATCCGCACCATCAAAAACGTGGATGTGACCATTCCAAACTCAAACGTACTTAACAGCCACATCATCAACTTTAGTGCTGTTGCTGACACCAAAGGTTTGATTCTCAACCCGCGCATAACCATTGGTTATGATGTGAATTGGAGAAAGGTGCACGAGCTTTTACTAGGGGCCGCAGCCCGCACCGAAGGTATTTTAAAAGACCCGAAGCCGTTTATTTTCCAGACAGCACTGGACAACTCTTATGTGCAGTATGAACTGAATGGTTACACCCGTCTTGCAAACAATTTTGACGATGTGTATTCGGATCTATACAGAAATATTCAGGATTTGTTTAACGAAGCTCAAATCGAAATTATGTCGCCGACCTATCATGCGCTTCGTGACGGCGAAGGAAAGCACATCCCAGCGGAGTATAAGTCTTAATCTGAGACGTGCGTCCCAGTCCTTAGTCCAGCTTTGCACGCTCTTTAGACAGTCCCGCTAAAGTTCGTCTACTTTCTTGACGATAAAAGTATCGATACTTTTGACAGTCACTGAAAGGACGATACTTATGATTAATTGGGATGAGTTTGAACATATACATGTCATCAACAAGCTCAAACAGATTCTCAGCGCGTGGTGGAACATTGACGTTGTTTTCACAGACGAGCGCGGAATGCTCAAAGGTTATGACTCTGATAAAGTCACCTTCAGCAATCCGGCAATCACAGCTCTGGTAAGAAAAGAAGCTGGTCAGCAAAGCATCGCGGAACTTGTGACCAAGTCTCTGGATGATCTTCGCACTTCCCAAAACAGATTCTCCCTGCGCAAGTGGGACATGGTTGGTTTTGATGTGGGTGTATTCCCGATCATGATCGAAAATGACTGTGTGGGTACGGTTGTGGCTATGGGCTTCTTCCGTGATTCCAACTTCACTTCCCGCATGACAGAAATCCGCGAGCGCCTTGCGGCCTTCGGTATGTCGGGCGAAGTGATTGAAAAATGCCTGGGCAAACTGAAATTCCTGGATGATCAGGAGCGCGCTCACTTCAATGAGCTTTGCGAACTGGTGGCTCAGGAGATCGTGACTCTTCACCTGGAAATCTCTTCCCGTGAAGACCGCATCAAAGAACTGAATAAAGAACTGGGCAACCGTTTCAAGTATGACAACATGATCGGTAAGTCCAAACCAATGCAGTCCCTGTATGCTTTGCTTGATAAAATCAAAGGTGCAGATTCCACAGTATTGGTACAGGGTGAAAACGGTACGGGTAAAGAGTTGATCGCAAAATCAATTCACTATAACTCTCACCGTAAAGACAAACCTTTCATCATCCAGAACTGTTCCGCGTTCAATGACAACCTTTTGGAATCTGAGTTGTTCGGTCACGTAAAAGGCTCCTTCACGGGTGCTTTAAAAGACAAAAAAGGTCTTTTCGAAATGGCCGACAAAGGAACTTTCTTCCTGGATGAGATCGGGGATACCTCCCCGCAGATGCAGGTAAAACTGCTGCGTGTTCTTCAGGAAGGTACGTTCATGCCGGTGGGTGCGACTGAATCCCGTAAAGTGGATGTGCGCATCGTGGCGGCAACAAACAGAAACCTGAAAGAAATGGTAGAACAAGGCACATTCCGTGAAGACTTGTACTATCGCCTGAATGTTATCAACATCCGCGTTCCTCCGATGCGTGAAAGAAAAGAAGACATCCCGTTCCTGGTGGATTTCTTCCTTAACAAAATTCACGATCAGCAAGGCGGTCCTAAGCGCCAAATCACCAAACGTGCTTTGGAAAAGCTTTATGACTATCCATGGCCGGGTAACGTGCGTGAACTGCAGAATGAGATCGAAAGACTTTGTGTTCTTTCCGGTGACGAAACAAAACTGATGGCAGAACTTCTTTCCCCGAAAGTTTTGGAAGCTGGCGAAAAGAACAAAGTTCAGGGTTCCCGTTTGCAGGGTAAGCTGAAGGATGCGTTGGAAGACCTAGAGCGCGAAATGATCCGTGAGGGTCTGCGCCGCACCGGTTGGAACAAATCCAAGCTTGCAAAAGAACTGGGTATCAGCCGCGCGGGTCTTATCATGAAGGTCGAAAAGTACGGCCTGGATAAGCGTAAACTGGCGCGCTAAAAAGGGCACCGACCCTAAAAGAATTACCTAAATGATCGAAACTTAGTGGGCTTTAAGAGCAAATCTTAAAGCCCACTTTTTTTTGCCAAAAACAGTCTATCCCACTGAAAATACTTAATAATTTGACCCCCATCCGGACTTGGCATTGCTCTTGTAGTAGTGAAGTTCCAGCTAGGTATTGTGTAAGGGGTACGTGGTTTTATGCAGACAACATTGGATAGCTCTTTTGTAGAAAGACTAAAGCAGATTCTGGCCAACCGCTATGGGAAGGGTTTACAGATCCGTCAATTGATGGACCTGTCTGAAGTTTCAGGCGCGGAAGAAATGTTCACGCGGGGGCGTGACCTTCATATTCCTATTCGA
Source organism: Bdellovibrio bacteriovorus str. Tiberius (assembly GCF_000317895.1). Lineage (NCBI taxonomy): Bacteria > Pseudomonadati > Bdellovibrionota > Bdellovibrionia > Bdellovibrionales > Pseudobdellovibrionaceae > Bdellovibrio > Bdellovibrio bacteriovorus. Next base: position 142,272 of record NC_019567.1, on the reverse strand, counting down.
GTGAATGGGAACTTCCTGGGAACAGCTGTGGTGCCATCCGCAGATGATCTGAATAGTGAGAAGCGTTCTGGAGTGGCTCAGTTGGTAAGAATGGTTCTGGAACCAGCCATGTACAAATGGTATCTGGATCAGAAAGAAGCCAACCTTGAAGAGCTCAGCAAAATTCAGCCCAATCTGGACAATGTCCGACTGTTCGGTGAAGAACCGATGCCGACAATTGATGAGCTTCTGGCTGACGATTCCATCGTCCCCAACGAAGGTCCAGCTGCAGAATTGATTTCTCACCTGATCCATCTTGAGGGCCGATCCGAAAACAACAACAAGAAAGTCGCTTTGCAACTGCACGAGCTGACCGGCCGCTGGGCATTTGTTCCTTTCAATGACATCAAAGGCCAGCTGCATTCCTCTATGGACATTGCCCGTATGGGTGGAATGACAATCTTTGTGGAAAACGTTGAGAACCTGAATGCCGCCGAACAGGAGCTGCTGATGGATTATATCAGCGAAGAGCATCTGGACGACGAGCCACTGATCATTACCAGCTCCCTGAAAAGCCTGGAAGAACTGGGTGAAAGCACGCTGGATTCAAAATTCGTGGATGAGATTTCCGTGAACTGCTTTGAAGTCGACCGCGCGCCGATGACGCCGCAGGGACTGAAGGAAGTTCTGGAACTGTTCTTCATGAAAGATGGTCCGATCGACGCCTGATTTTCCCGTCTGATTTATCCTTGATAATGCCGTGAGTGTCTGTGAGAATTTTTCTTATGGTCACTCACGATGAATTCCTGGTTCCATTTTTGACAAAAGCTTTGAACTCCGACAACTACAAGGTCTTTTCCTTGGCCGGAGACGCCTCCAACCGCCGTTACTATCGCGTGGTGCAGGACAACCAGTCCTGGGTGCTGATGCGCTGGGAGCCTTTTGATCCCAACAACTATCCGTTCCTGAGCGTGCTGAATCACTTCGCTAAAAACGGCGTGCATGTTCCCACCGTGGTGGCGCAGTCCCCGCAAGAAGGATTGATGCTGCTGGAAGATCTGGGCGATCTGACCCTGGAAAGAAAATTCTGGGAAAGCCAAAGCCAGGAAGCTTCTTTGGAATTCTATCAAATGGCCGTGGACGAGATCGTGAAGATCCACCACCCGGCTACTTTGGACAAATCTGACTGCACCGCTTTCAAAATCGAGTTCAACACCGAAAAATTCCTGTGGGAAATGAACTACGGTAAAGACAATCTGCTTTCCGGCGTTCTGAAGTTCCCATTCGGTGAATCTTTGAACAAAGAAATCACGGATATCTTTGTGGATATCTCCAGCCGCCTGGACAAGGAACCAAAACGCATCGCTCACCGCGACTATCATTCCCGCAACCTGATGATCAAACTTGATCAGATGAGCGTGATTGATTTCCAGGATGCCCGCCTGGGTCCGATTCAGTATGACCTGGTCAGTCTGATGCGTGACTCTTACGTGGACATGAATGATTCCATGGCGCGCACCCTGATTGACTACTATCTGGATAGATCCAAAGATTATTTGCCAAAAGATTTCTCGCGCGAGCAGTTTGACCGCATCTATGAACTGCAATCCATCCAGCGCTGTTTTAAGGCGTGCGGAAGCTTTGCCAGCTTCTATCACCTGCGCCAAGACCGTCGTTATCTAAAATACCTTTCCGGAACTCTTCGTCGTGTGATGAAAGCCATCAACGAATTCCCGGAATACAAAGTATTTGCCGATGTCCTGATTGATTCCGGTGCTCTGGAAAGAAAGTACGAAACTCTATGAATGTGATGCTGCTGGCGGCGGGTGAAGGCACAAGACTTCGCCCCTACACGCTGACACTTCCAAAGCCGGCCATTCCGTTTGTAACGGTCCCGTTGGCTGGACACTCTCTCAGTTTTCTGGGAAATCTTGCCATCAACAAGCTGGTGGTAAACACCTATCACCTGCCCGGCGAAATCCACCACCTTTTCCACAGCCTGCGCCACCATGCGAAGTCTTTGCATTTTTCTGACGAAGTTGGACAGATTCTGGGGAGCGGTGGCGGACTGGGTAAAGCCCGGGATCACTTTATGGGTGATGATTCCTTCGTCATGATGAATGCCGATGAGATCATTCTTCCCAAAGAAGCTGACATCATGAAAAAAGCGATCACTCATCACCGTCACCAGCGCAATATCGCGACTTTGATGGTGATGGATCATCCCGACGTGGGAACAAAGTTTGGTGGCGTCTGGACAGATGCCCACAACCGCGTTCTGGGCTTTGGAAAAACCCCGGTCGCCGGAGCCGTGAAGGCATGGCATTTTGTCGGCGTTCAGATTCTTGCTGACAGGGTTTTTGATTTTATTCCGGCACAAGGTGAATCCAATATTCTGTATGACGCTTTAACGGCGGCGATAAAAAAAGGCCTGAGTGTTGAAGCTTATCCTTTTGAATGCACTTGGTTTGAAACAGGAAACCCCACCGACTTTCTGGAGGCTTCTGAAAAGTGCCTGCACTATTTGGCGGGACCTGTGACTTATCAAAAGACCACTCTGGAAGGAACTCTGAAAAGATATTCCAAAGAAGAAACCATTTTGGCCTCTACTGACGGAGGCTTCAGCTTGATTTCAAAATCCGCGTTCCTGGGACATTCACGAATTCACGGCACTTTCTGCGCAGGTCCCGGAGCCATTGTGGAAAATGGCTGTGAACTGACCAACGTCATCGTGGGCGCCAACGCCCGGGTGCCAGCCGGCACTCAGGCCAAAGACACTCTCTTTCTGTAGCAAGGACATTTATGAAACTCGGTCTTGAAGTACTTCTCGCAAATCCAAAAATGCTAAAAAGCCTTAAGGGCAAACGCGTGGGCTTGGTCTGCCACCCTGCCAGCGTCGATGAAAATCTTCAGCACAGCATGGATTTGCTTTCCAAGAAAATCAAACTTTCCTGCGCTTTCGGTCCCCAGCACGGCGTTCGCGGCGACAAACAAGACAACATGATCGAAAGCCCGAACTTTGTGGATCCTGTTCACAAGATTCCCGTTTTCAGCCTGTACGGAGAAGTTCGTCGCCCCACGGCCGAGATGATGTCCCACTTCGACGTGGTGCTGTTTGATCTTCAGGATCTGGGCTGCCGCATTTACACCTTCATCACCACGCTTTTGTACATCATGGAAGAATCCGCAAAGCTTGGAAAGACCGTCATCGTTCTGGATCGTCCTAATCCAGCAGGCCGCCCGGTGGAAGGCTTTAAAATGCTGCCAGGCTGGGAATCCTTTGTGGGTGCGGCACCCATTCCTATGCGTCACGGTCTGACGGTGGGCGAGCTGGCTTTGTACTTTGCTGACTACTACAAAATGGATCTGGATCTGCAGATCGTGAAGATGAAAGGCTACAATCCTGACAAGGGCCCGGGCTTTGGCTGGGATCTGAAGCGTCCTTGGGTGAATCCCTCTCCGAACGCGGCCTCTTTGAATATGGCGCGCGCTTATTCTGGAACTGTGCTGATTGAGGGCACAACGCTTTCAGAAGCTCGCGGCACGACCCGCGCTCTGGAAATCATCGGTGCTTCGGATATTGATTATGCGGAAGTTTTGGTGCGCATGAAAAAGAAAGCACCGCAGTGGTTCAAGGGCGTGACTTTGCGTGAGTGCTTCTTTGAGCCGACTTTCCACAAGCATGTAGGCAAGCTATGCCACGGCTTCCAGTTCCACACGGACGGCGTCAGTTACAAACACGATCAATTCAAACCTTTCCGTCTGACAGCACTGATGCTGAAGGTGATTCGCGAAATGCATCCGAAGTATCCGATCTATCGAGATTTTGCTTACGAGTACGTGAAAGACCGTCTGGCATTTGATGTGATTAACGGCGGACCGGCGCTGAAAAACTGGATCGAAAATCCCAAAGCGACTCCGAAGGATCTGGATGCAGCTTTAGCCAAGGATGAAAAATCCTGGGTGAAGGAAAGAAAGAAATACCTGCTTTATTAAAAACAAAAAGGGTGCTGGAAACAGCACCCTTTCTTTTTTCTGATATCTGAATTTTTACTTCTGCAAAGCCAGTTCAGCGTCGGTATAGAAAGACTCTTGGCTTTCTTTGACTTTATATCTGCGAGTCATCATCAGGAAGATACTGTCAGCGGCAACACCGATAGGTTCACCGTTATAGTTCTTCTGCATGCCTGCAAGACTTGATGGATCACGTTCCAGGCTTACACCACCGGAACCAGAACCACCAGCCCCGGCATAGCCGCTGCCTGAGCCATCATCAGTTGGAGAAGCTGGGCCCCAGCCTCCTCCACCGCCGCCACCACCTTCACTGAAGCCGTTGGAAGCAGTCATCGCACCAATTTTAAGCTTTTCAACTTTATCAGCGGACTTTTTGGAAACCTGGGCATAAGCATCCTGACCCGCAAGGATTGCACCTTGCGGAATACCCGCAGCTGCCATCGACGCTGCAGATGCAAAATCTGACGCCTTATATGTTTTACCATCCGGTGTTTTAATAATCCCCGTCTTAGGATCCAACAGACCGCCGGTGGTCAGCTTTCCTGTATTCGTTCCCAAAGCTTTAACATTCGGATCATTTGAAAGTGGGTTGTTGGGATCATTCAGGTCAATGTTTCCATAGTCATAGGCATTGCCCAAGCCGTCAGATTGGAAGCTAGTCAGACCCGAAGAACCCGCGGCACTGCCGTGCTCTTTACCCTGCTTCATGGACAAAACGCCGAAGCCTGTGAAGATTGCTGCCATCGCGCAGGCAGCATAGTTTTGACTGGAGCATTCACCCCATTTTTCCGCCGCCATAGTAAACATCAAGGCCCCTGTAAGGAACTGAGTCGCCTGAGCGCCCTTATTAGAGCTTCCTGACTTATCTGCAGAATCCTTCACTGAAGGGGAAGTGGATTTACCAGTGGTGGTTTCAACCCCTTTGTCCGCCGTTGTCTGATTTGTTGTTGTTGAAGTGCTGCTGCCGCTGACTGTAACAGCACCCGCCATAACCGGAGACCAAATCAACGACAATACACAAACGAACTTGATTGTTAATTTTGTCATAGCATCCCCTAGTTATTCAAAAGAGTGTTCTTGTTGTCACGATAGCGTTCTTTGATTTTTTCCCAGTTGGACTTGCCACCCTGGCCGGTCACTTCATTTTTCCACGCCTGTTGACCAGCCAATCCTTGAGAAGGATCTTTCGCCCCGCCTGGAAGGTACTGACGCAGTTTCGGATCGGAACCTTTAAAGCCACCGAATCCACCACCGCCTCCGCCGCCACCTGCGCCGGAAAGGATATCCGTGTTCAGACCTTTTTTAGCCGCTTCACCCTGGGCACCAGCACCACCGCCGCTGCCGCCACCAAAGCCGCTCAGGCCACTGCCACCACCTGTTGGTGCGCCGATACCGGAAGAGTCACTGCCACCGGCGCTTGTGGATGCAAGATCACGCAATCCTGCAAGAGGATCACTTTCAATTCCTGGAAGCGTATTTGCACCAGCGCCATTACCTGCTGTACCAAGCTCTGCACCTTGAGAAGCCAAACGAGACGTCGTCCCGTCATTAGCTTTTTGATAAGAGTTGGAACAACCCGGAGTTCTTGGATTGGCTTTACAGATACACTCTGGATCGTTAGCCGCTGTTGTGGCATCAGCACACTTGTCGACAGTGGCCGTAGTTGCCACATCCGTGCCCGTACCGTCGGATTCCTCGTCACACTGCTGACCTTGCTTGAAGGAAGAGATCATGGACGCGATACCCGCACCAGCTGAAACCAACATGTTTCCGTAAGCATAAGTACAAGCTTTGTCTTTCATGGCGATGGACTGTGCTGCAATTTCGGCTTCAGCATCACCCGTCATTGCAGAGTCCTTTTCAACGGTCTGCTGAACCATCGCCATTTTACCTTTTAAGGCAGTCATGTAGTTGGTGCAGGCTGTTGCCGCAGCAGCATTAGTTGGGACTATTGGTTGGCACTGTCCAAGCGTCGCACCGCTGGAATCTACAATTTTCTTGATACGATCAAGATTTGTTTTCACGGTATCACAAGAGGCCTCACACGCTGCACGTGCCGACGAACATGCTGCCGTATATGCAGTCAGGCCCGCCTGCGCCAAACGAGCAATTTTCGCCAAGTTGCTACAGGCATCCTGAACGGCGACCCCCGTGATCATGCTGGCAACAGTGTTAATATTATTGAGTGTTTTCTGAAGCTCAGGACTTGTCTTTTCTCGGCAAAGCCAGGAGGCGGTAGCTTGTGTCTTTACGCAAGTACCATGAAGATTGCTGTAGTAGCTGGCGGCACTATCCAACTCTTGAAGCAAATTTATACCCGGGACATCGGCACCCGCTGTACGTGCAGCGGTACCCAATTGCAACCAATTCGAAGTCGTCGCCTTAACCTGTTTTGCCTCTTCGGTAAACCCTTTGCCTTCAACCTTTTGCTGAGCGGCGCTTACGTCTTTTGTATCTGTATTAACCTTAACATTGGTTTTTCCATCGCCCTCGGCATGGGCGAGCGAAGCCGTGAACGACAATGCAATTAACATCGAAAGAAGACTTGTCTTCAAACTACGCATAAGAATTTCCCCTACTATATCCTTTTCGGACAAAAGTCAGAGTTTCTTAAGTTTTCAGGGCTTGTCTTAGAATGAGACGCTCAGATGAAATCTGTTTAGAACTCGCTGTCTTCAGGTGGTGGATTCAGCAATGCCCCACGCACACCGACGCCACCCAGCTCAAGATCCGTGCGGCGAAGGTAGTCTGATGAAACCATCTTTACAGAATAACCTGTTGTACCACCCGAAACACAGTTTCCTGGGTTCGGAACTTCCGGTTCACCGGAATCAGCGCCTCTTGGAGTGATTGTGCATTTTCCGAACTTGGCTGGATCCAAACTGTAGTCCACAAGACTGACGGGCGCCCAGGAAGTCAGAACATCCTGCCATTTGGTTGAGATATACGTCAGCTTTCCGGCAATATCCAAAAACTGCCGCATGAATGTATTCCCGGCGACAGCTTTGTACTGATCGATGACGCTGAACTTGTCCCAATTGATGCCTTCTTTATTGGAACCTTTGTGGGTTCCGATATCCCCTAGGAACTCTTTGTTTTCGGCATAGTAGCCAGAACCAACTAATTTCAAGAAGCCATCACGCAAGCGGGTGTAGTAGTTGTGATAGAAATCTGGCTCAATGGAGTAATAAGTAAGATCAAACGGATCAGGCAGAATCGCCGACAACTCAAGCATGCGCATGCGCGAGGGCTGATCATTAGTATGATCCCACGCGAGTAAATCCTGATTTCCACCCCGTTGATAGAAATTAAATGGCAAGTGCTTCCAGTGCTCGAAATTCGGGGCCGTGTCTCCGTAGTTCACCGGAGCATTGCCCGGTTCAACGTTCCCGTCAGAACCCACAACCCAGTTAGGATCTAACTTATAGATAGCTCTGCCGTACTGATAAAGAACCCGGCGACTTTTCAGCCCCACTTTATCGCCAACATAACGGCTATAATTCGCGATCCGCGTCGGATCCCCGGGCAAACCGACATGGGCCTGGTCCATCAAACGAGGAGGCAGATTGGGATCTGTTTTGTCGTTAGGACCGCCTTGAGAACCGTTATACGATGCTGATCCAGACGGGTACTTATTGTAATACCAAGGACCGATTCGTCCGCCGAACGGTTTGTAAAATGCGCGGGCCTTAATTTCAAGAGAACCAAAAGGCGAAAACGGAATCTTCGGACGGGCTGACGCGGAAACACCCACATACGCCATACACCAAGGGTTCTTTTCCACCCCGATAGAATAGTTGTAGATATCGCTGATGGGTTCCCGGATGCCGATATAGTTCTTCAGTTCGTCCACTTCGGTTCTGAAGCGTCCGTCTGCAACAGTTGCATTAGGAAGATCTGATTCAACGTTTGAAAGCATTTTGGGCTTAGGCGTAATACTTGAGGTAGTACAGATAGTATCAATGTAACTGAATCCAGGATAAGTCTTAATCTGCTTCAACCAACGAGCTGGCTCCCCTTTGGCTCCTTGAGAACCATTGCAGGCGGAATGCCCCAATGAATTATAGATGCTCATTTTCAAATCGGACGTGTTGTTGGCGGCAGTGAGATTGTTCTTAAGAGTGTTCTCCATACCCAGTTTCACGCTCTTGCCATCAATATCAAAGAAATCTGCATCGGGAGAACTAGGTGCCATCGCCTTAGAAAGATAAGACATCAACAGGGCCCGGTTGCCCTGATCAATATTGAAGGCAACAACGAAACCACCCAGCATCAGATAATTAAAGGATCCAAAATCCTTACAGCGTTCAATCAAGCTGGCACGCAGGTTCAGGGCAAGGCTTCGAGTTCTTCCAGAAACACTTGGTAAGTCGATCAATACAGGCGGGATCTTAAAGACACTGATACCGGTATGCGAAGACAGCGCCTTGCAGGTGTTCTCTCCATCTGGCATCGGCTTGAACGGAATATAAGTGATACAGAAGGACGGAGAATCGTAAAAGTTCTGTGCCGCAGGATTGATACTGTCATCATCACTGTTGCGCAGACGTCCACCACCGATCTTGTCAAACGGATGTTCCTCGAAATCCCCCGCCGTCCCCAGCATACGATAGCGCCAAGCCAGCAATTTCCAGCTTTGACGAATCTGATAGTTCGTGTGGGCAATCACGTTCATGCCCTCGGCCTGCCTCATCGCGCCGTAATAGGCAGCAAGATCGACCGAGTTTTGCAGGTTGATTTTATGGTGAACCAAAAGACCGACGTTGATGACCATCGCAAAGAACAGGAAAAGAATCTGAAAGATCAACGCGACGAAAAGGGCGATCTGCCCCCGCTTGTTGTTAAGATTCTGAATAAAAGTGCTTCGTGAGTTCAACATCTGTATCCCAGCATTGTCTCGTAGGTTGTCTCATGAAGCAACAACTCGACCTCTAAAACTTTGACTTGTTCTATAGTGAGATGACAGACTTTTATCCATGGTTCCGAAGGGAGAACTCGACGATGGTCCAACGACTTTGCCTGACGATTTTGCTGACATTGGTGTTTGCGGGCCACGCTCACGCGGATGTTCTTTTTGAAGGCTATGCAAAAGTTATCTCCGGCGAAGAACACATCGGGTATGTGATCAGCCGCTATGAATTTGAACCAAAGAAAAAGCAGTTCATTTCCACCTACTTCCTGAAAACGGGAAAAGGTCCCAGTGAAACCACCGAAAGCCTGAAGGCCTATGCGGATGCCGACCTGACTCCGATTTCCTATGAATACACTTCTTTGGCCGGCAAAGAATCCAAGATCATCGACGCCAAATTCAAAGGCGGCACCCTGACAGGGGTGATTAAAAACGGCGGAAAAGTCTCTCGCATCGAAAAGAAGATCCCCAAAGGGACTTTCCTTTCAACGTTCCTGGTGTATCTGATGTTGAAGTCCAAAGAAGGTCTGAAATCAGAAACCAACTATGAATATCAGGCCATCGCAGAAGAAGACGGCGCCATCTACAAGGGTCAAGCCCTGGTCGGAAAAGAAGAGATCTACAACGGCTTTAAGTCCTTCAAGATTCTTAACACCTACAAAGACATCAAGTTCCTGAGCTACGTCAATGAACGCGGCGAAGTTCTGGGCACAAATGCCATGGGCCAGGGCATCGTCACCGAACTTGTGGCAAATCCTTCTGAAGCCATTGGAAACATCCCCTACAGCGCCTCTCTGCTAAAAACTTTATTCGGCAAGGTTCCTGCCGGTGACGCCAACGTCGTCACTCGCAAGGCCAAGCTGAAAGCGGCAGAAGCCAACGCCCCGGCTCCGAGCAAGCAAATGGGCGTCCCACAAGGACAGGGAATCATCATCAAGGCTCAACCGGAAACAGAGAAAAAAGGGAACTAGTTCATGAGTATCAGTCACATCATCGGTCAGCACATGTTCATCGGCGTATCAGGTCACGCCCTTACCGCTGACGAAAAGAAGTTCATTGTAGAAAACAACATCGGTGGTGTGTGCCTGTTTGGCCGTAACGTCGCTGAACCAAAACAGGTTCGCGATCTGTGCGCCGAAATCCAGTCCCTGCGTCACAAGCAAGTCGACAAAGCACCGCTGTTTATCGGTATTGATATGGAAGGTGGCCGCGTTCACCGTCTGAAAGCTCCATTTACGGTGTGGCCACCACTGAGAAAACTGGGCGATCTGGATGCACCAACCGTGTCTTTCCATTTTGCCAACCGCATGGGCCTTGAAATGAAAGCCGTGGGCATCAATCTGGATTTCGCACCTTGTGTGGATATCTTCACAAACCCAGGCAACACCGTTATCGGCGACCGTTCCATCAGCTCTGATCCCGAGATGGTGGCAAAACACGCTTCGGCTCTGGTTCGTGGTTACATCAAAGCGGATGTCATCACTTGCGCGAAGCACTTCCCGGGACATGGTAACACCATCGTTGACAGTCACGAGGACCTGCCGGTTGAAAACACCGATCTGGCCCGCCTTGAAGCCTGCGAGCTGATTCCGTTCAGAAAGACCTTCAAGTCTCGCGTGGATATGGTCATGACCTCACACATCAAGTTCCCGAACATCGATCCTGAGTGGCCAGTGACTTTGTCAGAGACATTCGTGAAGAAAATGATTCGCGAAGAACTTCGCTATCGCGGTTTGATCATCACTGATGACTTGGGAATGAAAGCCATGACGAAGCACTATGGAATTGACGAGGTTCCAGTGCGCGCCTTGAAAGCCGGCGTGGATCTGCTGCTTTACTGCAATGATCCCGAGGTTCCGCCGCAGGCCTACGATGCCATCCTGGGTGCCGTGGCCCAAGGATCTTTAAAAAAAGAAGACCTTGAAATCAGCTATCGTCGCATCATGGACTTTAAGAAGGTAAAAATTCAGAACCCTGATCCACTTCCCTTGGAAGATGCGATCAAAATCATCGGCAGTCCGGAACACCTGAAGATCGCTTCCGCGATCGCCAATGGTCAGATTCCCGACGGGCTTTTGCCAGAATAATTAAATTTCAACTTTGGAACTGTCGGTGACGATGAAAATCTCGATCCGGCGGTTCATCGCCCGGTGCTCATCCGTATCGTTGGGCACCACCGGCTTCTGATCACCGTAAGACAATGAAACAAAACGCTTTGGATCCATCTGATGCACTTTCACCAGATAGCGCACCACTGCCGAAGCACGTCCACCCGCCAGCTCCCAGTTGCTCGGGAACAGAGTCCCGCCAATCGGCAGATCATCGGTATGACCTTCGATAATGATTCTTTTTTTGTGGGTCTTTAGAACATCCGCCACTTTATCCAGGCTTTTAAGCGCTTCAGGTTTCAGCTTTGCAGAACCTTCCTGGAAGAACGTGGACGCCGCAAGAGCAATCCTCACCCCGACCGCATCGTGATAAACATCCTGAATGGCCTGCTTTTTTTGAGCACCGTCCATGGACTTATCCAGAGCTCTTTCCACATAGTCTTCAACTTCGCCGGGCCCACCCTTTTTGGGAAAGTTCCCGACAGGCATTTCAAGCTCGCCAATGATACTGCCAATGGAGTTTGGCTCGGCATCTGATCCGCCCCGGCCCACCAGATGCAGGCTCAGCTTAACAGAGTCTTCAAATTCTTTTTGTTTTTCTTCGTTGGAAGTTGAAGTGGCATACATCACCACAAAGAAGGCAAACAGCAGAGTAATGAAATCCGCATAAGAGACCAGCCATCTCTCATGGTTTTCATGTTCCTCGTGCTTGCGGTGTTTCTTTGCCATGAATTCTTTCCGACCTATTTTTGATCGCTGTCGAGATAGGCGTAAAGCTTCTGCTCAAGCACCACCGGATTCATCCCGCTGGCAATCAGAAGACCGCCTTCAAGGACCATCATTTTTTCACGGGTTAAAGCCTGAACACGGCGCTTAAGTTTGTTTCCCAGAGGCAGGAACAACAAATTGGCCGAGCTGACTCCGTACACAGTCGCCACAAAGGCCACCGCAATCCCTGCGCCCAATTTACTTGTATCGGTCAGATTTCCCATGACATGGATAAGACCCAGAACTGCCCCGATGATTCCGATAGTGGGGGCAAAGCCACCGGCGTCTGTCCAGATTTTGGCGCCGCCCAGAAGCTCTTCTTCTTCCGTGTGAATCTGTGTTTCAAAAATATCGCGAATAGTGGTTATGTCGACACCATCGACCACATTTCTGAGGACTCCTTTTAACAGGGGATCTTCAATGCGATTAAGGCGTGGCTCCAAAGCCAGGATGTTTTCTTTCTTAGCAAGTCTTGCGCAGTCGACAATTTCATTAAGGCGCACTTTGCTGCGGCTTTCCTCGTGACGAAAGGCTTTTTTAGCCAGCTGCAAACCGGTCTTTAAGTCTTTTTCAGAACTGGAAACCATCACGGCTCCGATAGTGCCCGTTAAAACGATAATAAAGGCCGTCAATTGCATCAGCGAACTTGTGTGTCCGCCTTCCAACAGGTTGCCAAGCAGTATCCCACCGACCCCTACCAGAATCCCAATCCATGTTGCTTTGTCCATAAACAGAATGATGCCATAGGCCCTTGCCGGTGACACTTGGACCAGTGCAGAACCTAGACTTTCTGCGAGCGAAAAATTAGGGTAAAGTCACTCTGATGCTCGATTTTATTTTGTCTCTCGATAAGAGTCTTTTTGTATTGGTGAATTCACATTGGACCGCGGCCTGGGCCGATCAATTCTTCCCGTTTATCACAGATCTGCACAAAACACCGTTTTTCAAGTTCATCCTGGTGCCAGTGATACTGGCGCTGTTTATCTGGCGTCGTGGCCTTAAAAAAGGCCTGATCATCTTTGTGTTTGCTCTTCTGTCCGTGTCAATCTCGGACGGCGTGGGGAACTGGGCCTTTAAGAAAACCGTTCAGCGCCCGAGGCCGGCCAATACGCAAGGACTGGATGTTCAGGTGCGCGCACCATTTGGCGGATACAGCTTTGTATCCAATCACTCCACCAACATGTTCAGTTTCGCGAGCTTCACTGCAGTCATCTTTCCGCCAGCGGCAGTGCCCCTTTATACACTGGCAACAGTGGTGGCCTACAGCCGGGTTTACAACGGGGTTCACTTCCCGACGGACGTGATCTGTGGGGCACTGCTTGGAATGATTTTTGGTGTTTTGTTCGCACGCCTGTGCAAGCTCATCCTTGATCGCATCAAAGAAGAAGGGACCGTTACAACATGAAGAAAGTTTTAGTCACCGGAGCAAACGGTTTTTTGGGCAGCTGGCTGACCAAAGCCCTTCTGGAAGAAGGACACGACGTCTATGCCCTGGTTCGCCCGAAAAGTGACCTTTCCGAACTTGAAGGCGTAAGGTGCAAATACGTTCATGGCGACGTTACGGATGTTCATTCTTTACTGGAAGCCACTAAGGGCATGGATACGGTCTTTCACCTGGCAGGTGTTATTGCCTATAAAAAGTCCCAGCGCGCCCAGATGGACAAGGTCAATGTGCAAGGAACGGCCAACGTCATTGCGGTCTGCCGCGAACACAAAGTGCGACGCCTGGTTTACTTGTCTTCGGTCGTGGCCATCGGTGCCGGATATACTCCCGATCAGATACTGAATGAAGAATCCCCCTACAATATCGCCGACTTGAATCTGGGGTATTTTGAAACCAAACACCAGGCTGAAATTCTGGTGAAAAGCGCCTGCGATAAAAATGAAATCGATGCGGTGATGGTGAATCCTTCCACGATCTATGGTCGCGGTGATGCCAAAAAAGGCAGCCGCAAGATGCAGGTCAAAGTCGCACAAGGAAAGTTGAACTTCTACACTTCCGGCGGCGTGAATGTCGTGGCGGCAGAGGATGTCGTAGCTGGAATCTTAAGTGCGTGGAAAGTGGGCCGCAAAGGTGAGCGCTATATTCTTTGCGGGGAAAATATTCTGATTAAAGATCTTTTTGCCATGATTGCCGCTGAAGCGGGAGTCACTCCTCCGAAACATCAGCTGCCTGATGGCCTTTTGCATGCCGTGGGTGCAGTGGGTGACTTCATGGAAAAGATGGGCATGAAGGGTCCACTCAGTCGCGAGAATGCCTATACCGCAACGATGTATCACTGGTTTGATTCTTCCAAAGCACAGAAAGAGCTTGGCTTCCAGCCAAGACCGGCCCGCGAAGCCATTCACAATTCCGTGCAATGGATGAAAGATCACGGAATGGTGAAAAAGTAATCCTGACATGATCAAAAAGTTAATATTCTTTTTCTTGGGTGTTCTGACGTTGATGGGTGTGGCCGCTGGTTCATTGTGGGCCTGGCTTCCTTCGGACAAAGACATTCGCGGCTGCATGGTCACGAAAATGTATCAGGTCGAACTTTGTCCGGGTTCAAAGAACTATGTTCCATTGAAACAGATCGCCCCCATTCTGCAAAAGACCATCATACTGACTGAAGATTCCAATTTCTATAATCACAAGGGCTTTGACTGGGACGCGATTGAAAAGAACGCCAAAGAAGGTTGGGAAACCGGCGTCTTTAAACGCGGCGGATCCACTATCACCCAGCAGCTTGCCAAAAACATGTTCCTGAATAAGGACCGCACCTTTATCCGCAAAGGTCTTGAAGCAATTATCACCGACCGTATCGAACACACCCTGACCAAAAAAGAAATTCTGGAAAGATATCTGAACGTGGTTGAGTTCGGAAAAGACATCTATGGTGTCAAAGCCGCGGCAAAGTACTATTTCAAAAAATCCCCGGCGGAACTGACGGTGGTTGAAGCTTCTTTCCTGGCCATGGTTCTGCCAAATCCGGTGAAGTATTCGCAGTCCTATTACCGTAAAGAGCTGACTCCGTTTGCGCGCAAGCGACTGGGTCGCATTGTTGATGATCTTTTCCAGTATCATCGCATTTCTCAGGAAGAATACGACATCGCCAGCGCCCAAGTGGCCTATTTCTTCCAACCCGAACCACCACCGGAAGAACTGACATCCGACGAGGCTATTCCGACCCTGGAAGAACTGGAAAATCTGGAATCTCAAGAGCAGCTTGAAAGCAGCGAGGAGGCCGAATGAAAATTGTATCCGCCTGCCTTTCCGGCGTTCACTGCCGCTATGACTGCAAAGCCCAGACAAGATCCCCGATTGAAGAGATGGTGCAAAACGGCGAAGCCATTCCGGTTTGCCCCGAGCAATTGGGCGGACTTTCAACTCCCCGGCCTCCGGCAGAACGTATCGGCGATAAAGTTCTGACCAACAAGGGTGTGGATGTGACTGACCAATACACCCGAGGTGCCGAAGAGGCTTTAAGAATTGCCAAGCTCGTTGGCGCCACTGAAGCCCTGTTAAAATCCAAATCCCCGATGTGCGGGTGCGGAAAGATCTATGACGGCACCTTCACTGGCGCCCAGAAAGACGGTGATGGTGTCTTTGCCGAGCTTTTGAAAAAACACGGCATCAAAGTCACCCCGATAGATTAAGTTATTTCAGCAATTTCTTGCGAATGCGGAAGAACGCAATGTTCATGCAGATCCAGGTCGCCGCCAGCAGAATCAACACGTGAATCAAAACCCACAATGTCGGCCCCTGATGCAGCACTTCGCGCACCGCCGCCACAGCGTGAGTCAGCGGGAACAAATAAGCCACATAACGAAGAGCCGCCGGCAACTGATCCAGCGGGAAGTAAGTTCCGCTGAGCAGGCTCATCGGCACGATCAAACCGGAGGTGGAATAGATAAAGGAATCATAGTTGCGGGCGTAAGAAGTCAGGATCATTCCGATGCACGAGAACAGCGCACTCATCAGGAACAAGATCGGCAGCGCCAGCAAGATACGATAAGAATCAATCAATCCAAAGAACAGTGCCACGATCGTGACTCCGATCACACCGAAGAAACCTTTGCTGGTCGCCCACAAAAGCTCGCCTGCCACAATTTCTTCAGGCCCCACACGAGTCAGCATGATCGTCGCGTAGGTTTTCTGATGAGTCAGTTTGGTGTAGTTCCCGTAGGTGCCTTCAAAGAAAGCCACCATCATCGCGGTCGTCGACAGCAATGCCGGGAAGAAGAATTCAATATAAGACATGCCACCCATGTTGTTCACAAAGGCGCCAAGACCAAAACCAATGGCCCCAAGGTAAATCACCGGCTCAAGAACAATCCAGAACAGGGACACCAGCCAGGTTTTTTTAAAGTACATGAAATTGCGGGACCATACTTTCGTGGCACCGCTATCAACCTTGGGAATCGTAAAGCAGTCTTTCAGCTTCATTATTCATCCCTCAATTGATGGCCCGCAAGCTTCAGGAAAACGTCATTCAATGTCGGCTTGCGGATGAAGATCTTGTCGCTGGCAATCAGGTCCACCACGCGGCGGCCTTCCTGATTTTCTTTCACCAGAACAGAAACTGTGTCTTTGATAACCTGATAAGAGAACCCCTCGGCACGCAAGCGGCCCAGGTAATAGTTCAGATCCACAGGGTTTGTGTCGAACTCCACCACTTCCTTGCCAATCAGCTCGCGAATCAGATCGCGGGGCTTGCCGACAGTCAGAATGCGGCCGCCATCGATGATCGCCACACGATCACACATCTGCTCGGCTTCTTCCATATAGTGGGTCGTCAGCACCAGAGTGCTTTTTTCAGATTTCAGATGTTTGAAGAAATCCCAGATCCAAACCCGCGCCTGCGGATCAAGACCGGTGGTTGGCTCATCCAGGAAAACCACTTCCGGGGAATTAATCAGTCCACGGGCAATCGCCAGACGGCGCTTCATGCCCCCGCTAAGCGTTTCCACCGAGCGGTCCTGATATTCTTCCAGCTTCATCAGACGCAGCAAGGCTTGAGCCCGAAGATCGGCCTCAGCAACAGGGATATTATGAAAGCTTGCGTAGACGAGAAGGTTTTCAAGGACTGTGAAGTCAGGATCAAGGCCGTCCTCTTGCGGGACGACCCCTATGCGAGATTTGATTTCGCGGTAATTCTTTTTAACATTCAGGCCGAGAACATAAAGTTCTCCGCTTGAAACCAGGGCTGAGCAATACATCATCTTCATTGCAGTTGATTTGCCAGCCCCGTTTGGACCAAGAAGCCCGAAACATTCGCCTTTGTAAATCTCCAGATTGATTCCGTCTACGGCGATCTTGTCGTCGTATTTTTTGGTCAGATCCTTGATTTCAATGGCGACATTCGTACTCATTATTCCTTCGATGTTTTACGCTTGTGCGGATCCAATTCACGCAAACGAAGACGGATGTTCTTCGGCGTAACTTCGATCAGCTCAGATTCTTTGATCCATTCCATCGCTCTTTCCAAAGTGAATTTTTTCACTGGAACCAGACGGATAGCTTCATCAGAACCCGAAGCACGTACGTTTGACAATTTCTTTTCACGAGTGATGTTCACTTCTAGATCATTTTCCTTGGCGTGTTCACCAACGATCATGCCTTCGTACACATCGTCACCGTGCTCAACCATCATAATACCGCGTTCTTGAAGATTCCAGATCGCGTAAGATGTTGCAGTGCCTTTACGGTCAGAAATCATCGCACCGTTCAAACGGTGTTCGATTTCGCCACGGTAGTCATCCCAACCGTCGAACTGGGTGTTCAGCAAACCTGTACCACGAGTGTCAGTCAGGAACTCAGAACGGTAGCCGATCAGACCACGGGAAGGAATACGGAACTCAAGACGAGTACGGCCGGAACCTTTTTGAACCATGTTGGTCATCACACCCTTACGTTTACCCAACTTTTCAGTTACGGCACCAACGTAAGCGTCTTCGATATCGATAACCGCGATTTCCATTGGTTCCATTTTCTTGCCGTTTTCTTCTTTGAAGACAACAGTTGGTTTGGAAACAAGAAGCTCGAAGCCTTCACGACGCATTTGTTCGATCAAAACGCCCAATTGAAGCTCACCACGGCCTACAACTTTAAAGGCGTCAGTGCTGTCTGTTTTCTCAACGCGAATTGCCACGTTGTACAGAAGTTCTCTTTCAAGACGCTCGATGATTTTACGGGAAGTAACGTTCTTACCGTCAAGACCAGCGAAAGGTCCGTTATTTACAGAGAAGACCATGCCGACAGTCGGCTCTTCAACGCGAATACGCGGAAGTGGACGAGGATCCAAAACAGAAGTGATGGTGTCACCGATAGTGAAATCTTCCATACCCGCGATAACAACCATGTCACCGGCGCCAACTTCCTGAGCCGGAACCTGAGAGCTGACTTTGTACTGGAACAAAGCGGATACTTTAACTTTCTTCTGAACATTCGCCTGAACGCAAAGAACTTCGTCACCAACTTTGATTGTTCCCGCTCTCATACGACCGATCGCCAAACGACCTACGTAGTCATTGTAAGAGATGTTGGAAACCATAACCTGAAGTGGAGCGTTTTCTTCAATTGTTGGAGGCGGAACCAGGTTTACGATTGCATCGTAAAGAACTTCCAGGGAACCAGTGTTAACCGCTGGATCCAAAGTCGCCATACCTTCACGCGCGATAGCGTATACAGTGTGGAAATCACATTGCTCTTCAGTTGCATCAAGGTCGATGAACAAGTCGAACAATTCATTGTGAACTTCCTGAATACGAGCATCAGAACGGTCAATTTTATTGATACAAACGATAACTTTTTTGCCGCCCTCTAGAGCTTTTTTCAAAACGAAACGAGTCTGTGGCAATGGACCTTCGGAAGCATCACAAAGAAGGATACAACCATCAACCATGTTCAGGATACGCTCAACTTCGCCGCCGAAGTCACTGTGCCCCGGTGTATCGACGATGTTAACTTTGATATCTTTGTACATGAAGGAAGCATTCTTCGCCGCGATTGTGATCCCGCGTTCTTTTTCAAGATCCATGGAGTCCATCAGGCGCTCTTCAACGTGCTCATTGTCACGGAAAGTACCTGCTTGTTTAATCAAGTGGTCAACCAGTGTCGTCTTACCGTGGTCGACGTGCGCGATGATCGCGATATTTCTAATTTTCTTCGGATCTTGAATCATATTTACCCTTCGTTATGAAACTCTCTAAAAACAAAACACTTAAAACTTAAACTAAAATCAAAACAAATGCTCGTCAGGCTCTTGTCAAAAAGCCATCAGAGGCCCCTGCAGTTCACGGTTTGTTAACCGTGACCGCCCATTAAGAAATCTTCCTGACTGGTGTCTTCTTGTTCTACATTTCCAATCCCAGCGAAAAACTCATTCGCTAAGGCCATGATCTCGTCATTGCTTTTGGACTGGAATAGATTCTTACGGAATTGAGCCGCTCCAGAATACCCTGTTGAGAACCAAGCTGCAAACTTTCTGAGCTGGATCCCGGTGATGTGCTCATCACAATGCGCCACGATCTCTTTCTGCAGACCCTGGAACAGACTCACATAATCCCTCTTCACGTCCTTAACCGGCTCGCCCCGCCACAAGGACAGGGCATCCATGAAGATAAATGGATTTTTAAGGCATCCACGGCCGATCATAACCCCGTCACAACCGGACTGCTGCAGTCTCAAATTCGCCTGGCGAGGAGTGAGGATGTCTCCGTTTCCAAGAATGGGAATCTTGGTATTGGCTTTTACGTCGGCGATGAAGTCCCAGTCCGCAAGTCCGGTATAGGACTGAGCGCGGGTGCGCCCATGGATCGCAACCCAGGACACCCCTTCGTTGTAGGCAATATTACAAATCTCAGTGGCGTTGCGGGAATTCGCATCCCAGCCCGTACGGATCTTGATTGTCAGAGGAATTTTAATCGCCGCTTTGACGGTGGAAACCATCTTTTGCACAGCGGCCGGGTCTTTCAGGATGGCGGAACCCGCCCCCTTCTTCACGACCTTCGGAACAGGACAACCAAAGTTCAGATCCACGAAATCACAGCCGTCAGCCTCGGCCACTTGTGCCGCGCGAGCCACGATTTCTGGTTCTTCACCAAAAAGCTGGATACCGATGGGGCGCTGAGATTCATCAAAGCTCATCAACTTCAACGTGCGATCAGACTTGTATTCAATACCACTGGCACTGACAAGTTCGGTGACGACAACACTGGCATCTAATTTTTTGATAAAGGTGCGAAAAGCGTGATCCGTGATCCCGGCCATAGGGGCAAGGACAAAGGGATTTGTCTTTAAGGCTTCAACTGGATTCATAGGGGAAGCGATATATCAAAATCCCCTTTCCATGGATAGAGAAAACCGCCGAATAAACAAAAGAAATCGAGAGCTTATAGGTTTTTCAGGCCGGATGACCACGGACTTTACGGGGAATCCGCCTTCCCGCGGGATCTCTATTCGATTGAGGTGGTTTTAAGACAAAGAAAAAGGGCCCGGAAGGACCCTTTAGTTTAAATAAAAATAAATGATTTTATATACTTAACTTTCCTTATTCAAACCAAGTTACGCGACCCTCGGTTTGGCGGGGGCTTTCGGGGGGTTGTGATCCGGGTATCCCATCACCATCGCACACAGAAGCTCCAGCTCCCCTCGCTGGTATTCCGGAAGTTTATCCACACCCAGGAACTGATCGACCTCTTCTTTGATTTCCAAAGGGGCGCCCATCGTGCAACTGCCAAGACCTTCCATCAGACATGCCAGATTCATGTTTTCCACCGCCATGTACACCGAACCGATGCTGGTGTGATAGCGCTCTTCCGAATCGTTGTGGGAATAGGCGAACACAATCACCGGCGCATCACCCAGCGTGTAGAAAAATCTTTCGGTGAAATCATACAATGAAGGCTTCAGTCGCTGCGACAAAACATCCTTGATACCCAACCAGGATTTTTGCGAGTACTTCAAATATTCGTCGCGCTTATTTCCGGTCACAACAAAGAATCTCCAGTTCTGACGATTCTTTCCCGAAGGCGCCTGCATCCCGGCGGCCAGCACACGTTCGATCACATCTTTAGGAACCGGCTCGGCCTTGTACTTACGAATGGACTTTCTTGATTCCAACAGTTGGTAAAATTCATTCTTTTCCATTCGTAAATCCTTTCATGTCGCACCGTTTATGCAAAAGGTAGCAGGTACCTTTTAGGCCATTTCTTCGATGCCGGCTTCGATGAAGCAGGCATGCAGGCGTTTGATGGCTTCAGGGCCTTGTTCGTCCGCAACGAGGAAGCAGAAGTTGTGTTTGCTCGCACCCAGGCAGATCATACGCACGTTGATGTCCGGGATGGCTTCAAAGATTTTCTTTCCCAAGCCCGGCGTGTGGTTGATGTTGTTTCCGATCAAAGAAATCAATGCCAGATTTTCTTCCACCTGAACATCGGCGATCTGGGAAAGATCTTTGATCAGATTTTTATTCAGCAAAGTCGAGTCATCCAACGTCACACTGACTGAAATTTCAGAGGTCGTGATCGCATCAATGCTGACCTTGTGATCATTGAAGATCTTGAAAATCTGAAACAGGAAACCGTGAGCGTACAACATTTCCGGAGTGGAAAGCGTCACCAGAACCTGCTTTTTTCTTAGCGCCATCGCGCGAATCAAAGGGTGATCTTTCACATCCATGCGCACCCAGGTGCCACGCGCTTCCGCATCGAAACTGGAGCCTACAAAAACCGGAATGTTCTTACGAATTGCTGGCAGCAAAGTTGCCGGATGCAAGATCTTCGCCCCGAAAGTCGCAAGTTCGGAAGCTTCCTTAAAGGAGATTTCGCTGATCGGCTGCGCCTTCGGGCACAGACGAGGATCGGTCGTTGCAATCCCCGCCACATCCGTCCAGATTTCCAAAACGTCAGCAGAAATACCTTCCGCCAGAATCGCTGCGGAATAGTCACTACCTCCACGCCCCAGAGTGGTGGTGATGCCTTCTTCGGTCATGCCGATGTAACCTTGCGTGCACATGACTTTCTTTCCATCGCGCAGGAAAGAAAGATTTTTCTGACACAAGGATGCGACTTCAGAAGTCAGGGGCTTGGCTTTACCGAACTGATCATCCGTGCGCAGAACCGTGCGCACATCCAAAAGCTCGGCCGTTTTTACGCCGCCGTGTTTTTTCAAAACCTGAGACATCGCTTCGGTGAAAAGGACCGAAGACATTCTTTCGCCCAGACTCATCAGGGTGTCCATGGCCTTCACCGAGCAGTCTTTCAAAAGATGCACACCTTTTGCCAAAGAGCTCATTTCTTCAAACAGAGTTTCAAGTTGGGCTTTGGCATCCGCTGGCAGTTTTAAATCCTGGGCGATCTTGTTGTGTTTGTCCTGAATCTTGGAAAGGATTTTTTCTGATTCCGGCCAGGCTTGGGATTCGGCCGTCTTACCCAAAGAAATAAGATCGTTGGTGGTGCCAGAAGTCGCCGACACGACCACCAGGCCAGAGCCCTGACGGAAGCTGACTTCCGCGCTACGAAGCATACAGTCTGCATCCCCCATGGAGGTGCCGCCAAATTTAGAAACCACCAGTTTTGCCACATGCACTCCTTGGCCCTTGGGCCAGGGAATATCCTAATGCGGTTATGCTTTTTCATTCAACGACTTTTATGGCAGACTTTCCCTATGAACGCGACCACCTCTGAAACGACTTTCAAGAAAAAAGAAATCATCCTTATGGGAGCCCTTGCCCTTGTGGCCATGGCACTGACCGTGGTGGCCGTGGTCCCTTCCCTGCGCGGAAAAGTCAAAGATGCTTTCTTAAGTTCGGAGCGCAAGATCGTCGCCAAAGTGGACGGCACGCTGGGCCCGGAAGGCCCCAAAGTGGTGGTGCTAAAAATTCAAAGCCGCAACAGCCTCAGCCTTGAGGTTTATGATGCCGCAGCCGAAGGCCTGACCCTGATGGCCCGACTGCCGCTTTATGAAGTTCGTGATGGCTTTGTTCTGGTTCAGGGAAATGCCACGAATCTGGCACTGACGGATGTGGACAAGGACGGGACATTTGAGATTGTGGCACCAACCTACGATGAACAGATGGTGCCAAGACTGAATATCTTCCGCTACAACCCGCATACGAAATCCTTCGACCGGGCGACAGCTCCTGAGGGCTTTGAGCCCTAGTTTTTATCCGGAGTGCCTGGGCGTTTTTGCAGGTCTCTCCAGGATTTTCCTTCACGCGCTTTACGATCCAACTGGAATTTCTGAACCGCACGCTGGTGGCCTTTGTAGTCTTCAGAAAACACGTGGGTTCCGTCGTTCTGACTGACAAAGAACAAATACTGACTTTCCTGAGGCTTCACCGCCGCCAAAATCGCCTCACGCCCCGGATTCGCAATCGGCCCCGGAGGCAAACCGTAGATCACATAAGTGTTGTAACGAGTCGGCGTTTGCAGATCGGCGCGCGTGATGTTGATCACGATTTTACCCAAGGCTGCGGCTTTTCCGTAAATCACCGTTGGATCCGTTTGCAGACGCATTTTCTTTGCCAGACGATTGTGGAAGACTGAAGAAATCAGCGGACGTTCTTCCGGCGCCCCGGTTTCCTTTTCGATGATACTTGCCAAAGTCACAACCTGATTGCGGGTCATGGATTTGATTTCGGCCTGCGCCATCACCTCGTTATAAACGTACAAGAAACGCTTCACCATGTTTGAGATCAGCGTTTTTGTGTCCGTATACTTGGTCAGCATGTAAGTTTCCGGGAACAGATAACCTTCCAGACTGTCGGCTTTTTCACCCAAAAGACTTTGAATCAAAGCCGGGTCACGCACCAAAGCCATGAAGCTTTCGGCCGTGCCAAAGCCCTGCTTTTCGTAAAGTTCAGCAATCTCGTAAGTGCTAAGACCCTCACTGACGGTGAAGCTTCGGGCGATGCTTTTTCCGGAAGTGATCGCCTCAAGAACCTCAGCGGGAATCATGTTGGTACGAAGAAGATATTCACCGACTTTGATTTTGGAACGATCCCCTTTAAAGCGGGCAAAAAGATTAAAGAACGTGGCGTTTTTCACCAGGCCTTTTTCTTCAAGCTCTTTGGCAATCGTGGCAAAACCCTTTCCCGGAGTGACTTCGTAAACCACATCCTGAGCCACATCACTAGGGCGGGAGCTGGTAAACTGATACGCCAAATAGGCCACGCCGCCACCGACAGAGGCCAAAAGGATCACCACCGCAAGAACCAAAACCAAAATCGTTTTCTTCATTACTTCATATCCAAGTTCATGCCCGGCAGAATTTTTGTCGGGTCAAAAGGAGTCGCATCTTCAAGGCTTGCAACCGGAACTGTGCAATACTGAATTGCAAAGTGCGCGGACGGACGGTCATTGCCGGATTTACCCATGCCACCAAACGGCAGACGGGAGCTGGATCCGTTTGTCGTGCGATTCCAGTTCAGAAGACCGACACGAGCCTTCAACAAAGCCTGCTCGTAAAGTTCCTTGTTCTTGGAGAACAGCGCCATCACCAGGCCATATCCAGAAGAGTTCACGATGTTCATCGCCTCTTCAAAGTTGTCAGACTGATAGATTGCCACGTTCGGACCAAAGATCTCGCTTTTCTGATAAACACTGTTTGGATCAAACTTGTTCACCAGATGGATCGACGGCGTTACATAGTAACCTTTGTGTTTCAAATCCAGCGCTTTACCACGCATCAGGCTTTCACAATTTTCGCGATTGGCGATTTCCTGGAAGCGAATGTATTTTTCCACCGCCGCTTCATTGATCAATGGACCCATGAAGTTGTTTTCTGTCCAGTGACCAATCGTCAGTTTTTTCGCTGCCTGATAGAATCTTTCTGTGAATTCTTCGGCGATTTTCGGATGCAGAATGATTCGGCTGGTGCAGGAGCAGCGCTGACCCGCAGTCATGTATGAACCCACAAGGCTTTCATAGATCGCCTTGTCCATATCAGCGTCATCCCAGACAACTGTGGCGTTCTTGCCGCCCATTTCAAGAGCCAGAATTTTCCAGTAGTGTGTCAGGGTTTCCTGTTTGATTTTCAAACCGACTTCATAAGAACCCGTGAACAAGATACCGTCCACGTGCTCGCTTGCCACCAGGCGGCCGCCCGCAGCGCCATCGCCCTGAACCAGGTTGAATACACCCGGAGGGAACTGGGCTTTTTCATAGATTTCAGCCATAAACTGACCCACGGCCGGAGTTTGTTCAGAAGGTTTGAATACGACTGTGTTGCCTGCGATCAAAGCCGGAATGATATGACCATTCGGCAAATGCGCCGGGAAGTTGAACGGACCCACCACCGCCATCACCCCGCGGGAGCGATAACGGATCACACCTTCCACCTGTGGAAGAGCGTTGGGGATTCTTTCTTCCGCCACCAGATTCAATGACTGATTCAAAGTGATGTCGATTTTTGCGCCCAGGGCTTTTGCTTCAGTCAATGCTTCCCAAGTTGGTTTACCCGTATCACGGGAAATCACCTGCGCCATTTGTTCAGCGTGGGAATCAAAAAGCTCTTTCAAACGCATCAGATAACCGCGGCGCTCGTCCACAGACAGCATCGCCCAGCCTGTATAGGCTTTCTTTGCGGCCACGCAAGCCTCATCGATGTGGTCGTGTTTAAATGGCACCGTCATGACCAGGTCCGACAGATCCGCAGGACTGATGTCCTTAAATTCGCCGTCCCCTTTGCTGACCGGAACAAAACGTCCGTTGATAAAGTCACCTTTGTATTTGATTGGGAAGATGGTGGTGCTCATTTTCTATTTTCCTCTGTTGTAATTAAATGGAGACATATAAATTTCTTCGCCGGTTTCAATACCCAAAAGCTGACGCACTTTCGGCGCCAACGCCACGTCGTTGCCACGGATATCCGCAGAAGCCAACGAAGCTTTAAAGTCCTCGCCGGTAGTGGCCACCAGACCCTGCTCTTTGTAAGCAGCATCTTTGAATTCGGTCACACGCAAACGACGACCTTGAGTGATTGGCAGAATCTGGGACACGTTTGCACCATAGTGAGGACCGCCGTCAAAAGGATCGACCTCATCAAGATAGCTAAAGCCGATGCTTTCCAGAAGATGCTGAGCAGGCTTCGTGGCTTCACCCACACGCCCCAGTACCAGACGCGCTTTTGCATCCAGCAGACACAGGTAAATGTCATCTTGCGGGAACAGGCTTTCGATAAATTCCTTGTGAGACTGGGACAACAAATCCGCTTCCTGATACGGAAGGCCCGTGAACCGGCGGCCCAGGGCCTCCCAGAATTCACTGCGGCCCTCATCTGTCAATGGCGGCGTCAGTTCACACAACACGCGATCTTCAAAACGTTCCGGATAAAGACCCATATACAGGAAACGGGAAAGACTGATCTGCTTTCCCAGCTTTTCCGGACGACGTCTGTAAGACTTATCAACAAGAAGTCCTCCGATTTCTGTTGGACCGTCAAAATCCAGCTGAAAGCGCAAAACTTGATGAATAAAGCCCACTCCCAAGTCCTGGGAAAAGTGGTCACGTTTGAAAATTTTGAAATAACTGTGGGGAACTTCGTCGTTACCGTGTTTGGCCAGAACCAGGGAACTTCCCACGACGTATTTTTCTTCGACGTCTTCCAGAACGAAAAGATATTCGGACTGGGTTTTGGAAAGTTTGCCTGCAAACGACTGTTCACTGCGATCGATCTTTTCACCGATCACTTTTTTATCGCCTGGCAGGTTCAATAAATTGAACTGCTTGGCGAGGTCCACCAGTTGATTCAAATCATCGTGATGTACCGGACGTATTATGAAACTCATAAACAAAACCTTTCGATGATCCTTTTATAAAACTCTATTGCTTTGTGTAGATCCTCAATCAAGACATGCTCTTGAGGGGTGTGTACGTTTCCTTCCCTTTTGCCGGGACCGAAACACACACATTCAATGCCCACGCGGCTGAAGATGCTGGCTTCGTTCGTCGAAGCCTGGGTGATCGGCTTGTCATCAAGACCCATCGCCCGCAGTTCATCCAGACATCCCTTAGCCAGAATCGAAGTCACTTCGGTTCGGAAGGGTTTTTTATAATCATTCACGCGGAAGGTGGCGCCGTTGGCTTCGCACACCTGGCGCAGACGATCCATCCAGCCTTCATAGATTTCATGCGTGATCACCGGAGGGATACGGCAGGAACCAGAAATCTGAATGTCACCTTCATTCGTGCGGATAAGTCCAATATTCAGTGTCGGCGTCGTCGGATAAAAATCATCATCCTTGTGATCCAAAAACTCCAGCTCCAAAGCCTTCACCGCGCGATAGATATTGGCAATCTTGCGGGAAATAGGTTCGGCAATCTGGGTCACCATATCGATTTCCAAAAATGCATGACTGGGAACGGTGTTAAAGTTAATGCCGCCATCCATCTCCATGACGTTCACCGAATCCGGCAGCATCATGAGATATTCAAACATCTTGGCAATCGCACTTTCCCCCAAATGAGGAGTGGAAGAGTGGGCCGCCTTGCCGCGGAAAATTTTCGACTGTGTCGAGGTGCTTTCACGCATGTTGTGTTCTTCACGATAGCGCATCTCTTCATCCGAGAACGGCACGTGAATTTCAACACTGGCAAAACCCTTGGCCGCATTAATCACGCGCAAGTCGCTGGGCTCCCCGATCAAGGCCATCTTCGCAGAAATCTTGTTTTTGCGAATCAGTTTCAGGGCCCCCTGCATGCCGGATTCTTCACCAAAGGTTCCAACCAGCACCGGCGGCAAACGCCACGCACGGTCGGCACCGAAAGACGCCAGAGCTTCCAGTTTGCAAAGGAAATCCAGCTTCACATCCGCAGCCCCCAGGCCGTAGATTTTTCCATCGATGATATGCGCATCAAACGGATTGCTGCCCGTGTCCGTCCAAAGCGAAAAAGGCCCGGGGTCCACTGTATCCAGATGCGTTTGCAGCAGGAACTCAGCTTCCGGGCGCTCTGCCACGGGGCGGGCAATCACATTTGCCTGCTCAAGGTCCCCGACAACTTCCTCTTGTTCTTCAACGTGCAATCCACGCTGACGGCAAAAGGCCGCCACCCACTTGGACAATTCTTTATTGCCGTGGGTGGGTGAGCTGTCGATAGCGATCAGTTGTCGGCAGGCCTCGATGAAGTCCAACTAGACTCCTTCAAGCAAAGTTTTTTCAATCGCTTTCAGGGCGATGTCGATGTCCGCGTCTTCAATGATCGCCGGCACCAGGAAACGCGCGCGCACCGGATCTTTACCGCAAGGGAAAGCGATCACGCCGTTTTGGAACAGTTTATTCAGGAATGCATTCACGCTTTCTTTTTTGCCGTCGTGCGGAGTGAACGCGATCATCAGACCCATACCACCCGCATCCTGAGCGATGCCTTTGCATGTGGTTTCATTCAAACGGTTGATGCCGTCGATGAAACGTCTGTGAATCTGATTGATACGACCCTGAGGACCCAGGAATCCTTCACCCAGCATGTCCAGCATTTCCATACCCGCCGTCAAGGAAGGTGTGGAGCCAGAGAACGTGCCCGCGATCAGACCTGGTTTTGGATTGTATTCTTCAGTGTAAAGAGTCGCACCCACCTGCGCTGTTTTTGCAATCGTGCAGATGTCGACGTACTGACCGATATCCAAAGTTTCAAAAGCAAAGTATTCGCCCGTGCGCGTGAAGGTCTGAACCTCGTCCGCCCAGATAGCGATGTTTTTGGATTTACAGAAATCCAGAAGTGGAATGAAGAATTCGCGAGGAGCTGCCTGATAACCGCCCTCACCCAGCATTGGTTCAAAACCAAAGACAGAAATGTTGCCTTCATGTTTTGCCACGTGCTCTTTCATCACGTTCAAAGCTTTTTCACCGGATTTCGGATCGCGTTTATCAAAGAACGGCACACGCAGAACTTCGTGATATTCTGGCAAACCCTGCTTGTAAGCCGGGTTGTCAGTGACTTCCGCCATCATTGTGGAACGACCCGCGAAAGCGTCTTTAAAGCCCATCACGAAACGAGCCGGGGAATTTTTCTGACGGGAAAGTTTCAGCGCATTTTCATTGGCCATGGTGCCGCAAGTGGCGATCCATGCATATTTCATGCGGCTTTTTTTACTGGCCAGCTTAACGATTTTTTCAGTGAACAGGCGGTATTCGTTGTTCGGCTGCAAATTGCCTTGAGTCAGAATGTCCGCCAAAGATCCGCGCACAGCGGCCGCAATCACACGTGGGTGAGAATGGCCCATCAGGTGAATACCGATACCGTTGATCAAATCCAGTTTCACGCTGCCGTCTTCAAGCTCAACGTAAGGACCGCGACCTGCACCCGTGCCCATGTACGGATAGTGCAAAGGACGACCACGGAACTGACCGGCAAGATCAATCTTTTGTTTTCCAGAATCTTTAAACTCATCCATTGCGGGGCGAATGCCAGTGATCTGTGCGTTCAGCTTTCCAACTTCGCCAACAAGATCCTGAACCATGGATTTGATTTTATCGGATTGCTGTATCTGATGACCTACAAGAGAACTCATAATACCTTTCGCGGGGCCTAATCTAAGCAGGACCCATTGTTTTTTGAAATGCCCGTCTAGTTTACTCCTGGGTCAGGACTAAGACAAGCCACGCCCTAGACATCAAGAGACTTTTATCTGTAAACTTTGAGAGCTATGTCGAACTTAAAATTGCTCTCTGTGTTCTTTCTTTTTCTGATTTTGCCCTCTCTAGGCGCGGCGCAAACAGAGACCTCTGCAGATCTTTTTAAGCAGGGAGCTCAGTTTTATGTCGCGAAGGACTATGCAAAAGCGAAAGAAAGCTTCTCTAAAGCCCTGCAGAACGATCCGCACAACGCGACGGTTCTTACCAACCTTGCATTGAGTGAATTTCAGCTTGGGAACAAGCCCCTGGCAGTTGGCCTTCTGCGCAAAGCTTTGGATTCAGAACCGGAACTTTCCACTGCGGTGGCTGGACTAAAGTTTGTGTTGTCACAGATGCAGGTAAAGGAAGTTCCGCACCAGATTGAAACCTATGAAACCCTTCGAAAGAATCTGCTGCAGCCGGTTCCACTGACGGCGTATCTCATTCTTTCCACTCTGCTTTTCTTTGTCGCGGGATGGTTGCTTTTGGGTTATGCCGGCGCTAGACGCCGCGCCCTGAATGAAGAAACCGCACTGCCAAGATTCCCGACCGTGGCCGTCATTTTGACCGTGGGCTTTGTTATATTTACAGGGCTTCTGGGGTTGAAAATCTATGACCATTCGGTGACTCGCGGAACCATCATCGAAGAGAAAGTCGCATTGCAAACCGCCCCAGGCGAAAACCAGGTCTCCATCCTCGATTTATTCGGCGGAATGGAGGTTGTGGCCCACACCACCCAAGGTGACTGGGTGCAGGTGACTTACCCCGGTTCTCTTACCGGCTGGATTAAAAAATCCTCCCTGCTTTTGACGCGTTGACAGCGGGACCTTGGTCCAAATATGATTTACATCTATGTTGAAAACGCTCCGAGTCATAGTCATTCTCGCGGCCTTGGGAACTCTTGTTTCCTGCGCCTCCACTGAAAAGAACTCCAATACGCCGGAAGGGGCTTTCGCCATTGCGGAAGAGTACGACAAATCTGAGCGTTATGAAGAAGCCATCCGTCGCTACACTGAAGTAAAAAACAAATTCCCGTACAGCAACTTTGCCACCAAGGCCGAACTTGCGATTGCGGATGTTTACTACAAACAGGAATCCTTCGCAGAAGCGCAAGTGTCTTACCAGATGTTCAAAGAGCTTCACCCGACGGTGCCGAATTCTGATTACGTTCAGTTCCGCATCGGCATGAGCTATTACAACCAGCTTCCTTCCACCATTGACCGCGATCTAACTCTGGCCAATGACACGATCTTGAATCTTTCTGATTTGATTAAGAAATATCCGAACTCTGAGTTCGTAAACGAAGCCAAAGAAAAGCGCACGGCGGCGATTCGCATGCTGGCGGAAAAAGAAGAATACATCGCGGATTTCTATTTCAAACGCAAAATCTTCGACAGTGCTCTGGGCCGCTACGAGGGCTTGTACAACAACTATCGCGGACTTGGCTTTGATGCCAAAGCCCTTTCCCGTGCCACGATCTCGGCACAGAAAATCGGCGATACCGCCAAGGCAAAAAAATACGAAGCCGTTCTGGCCCGTGACTTCCCTGGCAGCCGTGAACTGAAAGACGCCGAAAAGGAGCTTGAGTAATGAACGCTCTTCATGACGATATGCTCTCTGAAGCCCGTGGATACTTTATCAACGGGAACTACAAGATGGCCGAGCCGATTCTGAACCAAATGCTTCTGCAGAACACCCGCAACCCGGAAGTTTATCAGATGCTGGCGACGATCTTTTACGACAAAGGCCAGTTCAGCAAGGCGATCAAAACCTTCCGCCGCGCTTTGGAAATTGATCCCACTTACACTGACGCCAGCGTGGGTTTGTCGATTATCTTGAATGATCTGGGCAAATACGATGAAGGCAAACAGGTGTTCCTGGATGCTCAATCCCAGCTGGAGAAAAAATCCGGTAAGCAGGACCCGTTTGTGGACGAAAAAATCGCCTCCAAACACGAAGAGCTGGCGGACCTGTATTATCAGTACAAACGCTACAACGAAGCTTTGGAACAACTGCTGAAAGCGCAGAAGCTTTCCAGCAGAAAAGCCGAAATCACCATGCGCATTGCTGAAGTTCATGTGCAACTGGGCCAGGGTGACCGTGCGATCAAGGATCTGAAGTCCCTGATTCGCGAATACCCACACCTTATTCCAGCTCGCCTAAAGCTTGGGGCGATTTACTACAACTCAAACAATATTGCTGAAGCCACTGAACAATGGGAGAATATCCTTATTCGGGATCCGCAACATCCCGAGGCTTTGCGCTATCTGAAAATGGCGCAGGCTGCTGGCATCACTTCCATCGACTTGTAAGAGGCACACAACATGGCACAACTTAAAGATCAAATGGTTCCCTTCCTGACAAACGACGAGATCAAAGACCTTGTCGAGACTCTGGCTGACCAAATCGAGGCTGACTATGAAGGAAAGGAAATTGTGTTCATCTGCCCTCTGCGCGGATCCATCCACTTCACTGCGGATTTGATGCGTAAAGTGGACCTGCCTCAGCAAGTGGACTTCGTTCACGTGCAGGCGGTTGAACGCGGTGGCGCGATCAAGATCGTTAAAGACATCTCTGTAAACATCGCGGGCAAACACGTGATCGTGGTTGAAGAAATCATCGACACCGGCAGAACCTTGAGCTTCCTAAGAAGCCGTCTGTTTGCATCTGCTCCGGCCTCATTGAAGATCGTGACCCTGCTGGATAAACCTGCACGCCGTGAACTGCCAATCAAAGCTGACTACATCGGGAAGACTATTGAAGACCGTTATGTTGTTGGATACGGGATGGATTCCGAAGAGCTCGGCAGAAATTATCCGGATATTTACGCGCTTAAAAACTAATCACGGGAACGTCGTTAAGAAACGACGACGTTTACCACGAATAGAATTACCACACAAAAAGCGTAGAGAAAAACAAGGTGCTTAGGCATGCTGAGAAGTCTCCTAAGCCCCAATCTAGAGAGTCTTAAGACCTTCGTCAACACAGGACCCCAACCTAGGTCCAATTTTCTAAACAAAAATCACTTATATAAGATTTAATACCGCCTCGTATTCTGGCTCTGACCCACTCAAAATGGTCGGGCCGGACTCGGTTTGGCATTTAAGGACTCCGAAGAATCTGGCCGGAGGACCCCTTTTATGAACCAACTTTCACTCAAAGGCCGCTTTCTGATGGTGACCGGGCTGCTGATGGCGATCGCGCTGATCACCAATCTGCTTTCTTTGGATCGCCTGCGCTTTCAGAATAAGGTCACCGGGGAAATCGGCGAAGTATGGCTTCCAGCGGTCAGCAAAGCCGCGGATCTGAACATCAATCTGGCCAATTATCGCAAGCTGGAATTCAATCTGCTGGCCACCCAAAGCACCGATGAACGCACTCAGATCCTGGATGAAATGGACAGCCTGCTTGGCAATATCACGATCTATTCGAAGGTTCTGGATCCTTTACTGACGACCGATGATCTTCGCAAAACCTATGAAGAATTCCTGGCCGGCTGGGAAGCTTATCAGGAAGAAAGCGAAAAATTCAAAGCCGCTGTCGATCAGGAAAACGAAAAACTCGCAGAAGAGATCCTGCAGGGCACCTCTAACGCCCAGTACACCAAAGCCTATGATTCACTGAAAAAACTTACCGACGACAGCTATATGGCGGGCGTCACGAACGCTGAGAACGTCGCCAAAAACTTCAAGCTGACCATCTACATTCTCGCAGCCACAATCGGCATCAGTCTTTTGCTGGGGCTGTTGGTCAGCATCTGGAATATCCGCAAAGTGCAAAAGTCCCTGAATCTGGTGGCGGGAGGTTTGGATGAAAGCTCCTCAACCATTCGTAACCGCGCCACGGAACTGGTTACCTCCAGTGATCAGATTTCCTCAAGCTCCACTTCCACAGCGGCCTCTTTGGAAGAAATCGTGGCTTCGATGGAAGAACTGACCGCGACGGTGCGACAGAACTCTTTGAACTCTACGCAGGCGGCTGACATTTCCATCGAGGGTCAGCGCAGTGTTGATGAGGGGCAGAAGAAGCTGGAACTGCTGGTTCAGGTCATCAGTGAAATCTCAAACAACTCGAAAAAAATCGAAGAGATCCTGACCATGATCGACGATATTGCCTTTCAGACGAATTTGCTGGCGCTGAATGCGGCAGTTGAAGCCGCCCGCGCCGGTGAACAGGGAAAAGGATTTGCCGTCGTGGCCGACGCGGTTCGCGCACTGGCGCAAAAAAGTGCCGGCGCCGCCAAAGAGATCAGCGGTCTGATTCATGAAGCCACTGAGAAATCCAAACAGGGCGTGAATCTGGCGGCCGAAAGCGAGTCCGCGCTGAAAGTCATCGTTCAGAATACCCGTAAAGTGTCAGAGCTTATTCAGACCGTCGCGCAAGGGTCCCATGAACAATCCCAGGGAATTGAGCAAATGAACAAGGCTTTGACCGAAATTGACCAAAGCCTGCAGGGTGTGGCGTCTTCGATGGGTGCTGTCACCGGATCCACTGAAGACATGCAAACCCAGTCTGAAGAATTACACAAAATGATGTGCGAACTTCACATTCTGGTCGGACATAAAGAAGATATAAACAAAGAAAACGAAACCAAACACGGACCCGAGGAAATCGAGTCCGCCATTTAAGGAGTTATCCATGAAGAAATCCACATTGATCGCCGCTTTGATTGTTTTTGGATCTGTTGCCGCTCACGCAGGTGATTGCACGATCACAACCAGCCGTAAGGCCTGTGCCGGCAAGGAAACTGATGCGCTAAAACCTTACAACGGCAAAAACCCGACTGATGAATCCAAAAAACTGGACAGCGAGGAAGCCTGCCTGAAATGGGGCGAGAAAAGCTCTAAAATCATCCGTAAAGGCACGCTGACTGAGAAATCCGTGACTGTCAAATTTGATGGCAAGGATCTTGGCAAGACTTTCGCCGACAAAGCTGAGTGTAAATAGAGCGAAATCGTCTAAGTTTTTTACGCCAGGGAGGTCCAGGGACCTCCCTTTTCATTTTCTCAGAATGAGACGTGCGCGTAGTTCAGTTTCTGTAATCCGTCCTCTAAAGAGAATCCCAAAATTATCCGATATTGTCTCTAAGGAGGAACATCCATGAAGAAGTTTAAGAACTTTTCCAAGAAGCTATTGAAGAATGAACGCGGCCAAGGTGCGACAGAATACATCCTGTTGCTGGTGGTTGTAGTCGCTTTGGTGGTTATCTTCAAAGATAAAATCAAAAGCGCAATGGAAGAAAAAGTGGGTTCATTGGCTAGTGATATCACAGGCTTCACCGGTAACTGATTTCTCCTGACGATTTCCGCTGTCAAGCTGGGAATATAAAGGGGGACCCAATGACCGTAGAGTATGTGCTTTTACTATTTGCGACCTTCTTCTTTATCCTGAAGGCGTTCATGACTGCTCCGGCCGAGGCCTTTAAAACATCAGGCCCGCGGCTGGGTGCACGCATCGAACAGCAGCTCACGACAGGAGCAGGTTTCAAGCCCATTGATGGAAATCACATTGGCTGGGACGGAGAAACAAGATGAAAAGGCATGTTAACAACAACAAAGGCCAATTCCTTGTCGAGTCCGTCCTGCTGATGACTTTCATGGTGGGAGCTCTGATCTGGGCAACCGGTCAGCTGCGCGAGAACAAGTATCTTGCAAAACTGATCTCAAGCCCCTGGCAGAAAGTTTCCGGAATGATTGAGTCTGGCGTCTGGGACACCCCGGAAAACGCACGGGCCAAGCATCCCAACCAGGTTCGCAGGTCTCTGACCGCAGAACCTTAAAAGGAGAAAATGAGCAGAACGAAGAGCTTCTCCAGAACAATACAAAATGAACGCGGGATGATTTCCGCAGAGTTCATTTTTGCCATCGTCATTGCGGCGGGGCTTTGTATTGTCTTCTTCGCTCTGAATTTCACTCTATCCATGGCCGAAATCGCCCAGTACATCGCGTTCTCTGCTTCCCGCGCTCACGCAGCCGGGCATATCGATCAGGACAAGCAGGAACAGATGGCCAAGGACAAATACCTTTCCCTGATCAACAACAAAGAGCTTAAACCTCTGTTCAACAAGCCTGATGGCGGCTGGTTCGTCCTGTCCCCGCAGATTGATGTTCGTGGTGGTGGTGAATCCGGTCGCACCTTTGACAACGACTATCGCTACACCGAAGAGCGCGTCCCGCAAGTGGGCGTGCGTTTTGATTTTACAGCCAAGCTGCTCAGTCTGAAAGTCGCCTTCCTGGGGCCGACGAACGAGGACGATGCAGGTTTCAACGCCAAGGTCACAGCATTCCTGATTCGCGAACCGACTCAGAAAGAATGCTACGAACTTCAGATCAAACGCCGCTATGAAGCGGTTTTGAATCTGGATCAACGATTTAAAGAAATGGCCCGCGACACCGCAGGCTATATTCCTTCGGAGGATAACGGATGCTGAAAAAGCAAAAACGCAAATCCTCCATAAATAACGAGAAAGGGATGGCTGTACTAGAGCTCGTCCCTATTATCATTGTGATCGTGCTGCTGGTGAACTTCTCTTTGGGGTTCTTTGGCGCCATTCACACCGGGATCCTGAATTCAATTGCCTCCCGGAACTATGCCTTTGAAACTTTCCGCAACCGCGCCAACCTTACCTACTTCCGTTCCACTCCGAATTCGGATGTGGCTCTGACTTACGATAAGGTCGGCATGCGTGTGCATGGAACCCTGTCTGAGAACACCAAAGAGGGTGCGAATGACTGGGTGGCCAGCTCCCGCCGCATTGACTTTATGACTTTGCAGCGTGAGGCCGCAGAAATTGCGGGAACGAAACCGGAACACGAAAAGACCCGTTCTCTTCCAGGCGGAAGAAACGAAAGTCTTTCAGTGAATCCGATCTGGATTAAAACGACGTATGGAATTTGCCTTAACTCCGAGTGCGCAGGCACCGGAAGCTAAGAGAGTGGGACATTATGGGATCAAACGAAACTAGAAATTTATGGCTTTCGATTGCTGCAGGTGTCTTTGCGACGTTCCTGCTGTACAGCTATTCCCAGGAAAAGAAGGCCGAGTACGACAAACGTTTCGGTTCCACTAAGCGTGTGGTTGTTGCCAAGGAAGACATCGCTGAAATGCAAACCATCTACGACACGATGGTTGAAACCAAAGAGCTTCCGGCGGATTTCATTCAGCCTGACGCCATCACAATTCCTGACGAGATTATCGGCAACGTGGCCGCTGTGCCTATCAGAAAAGGCCAGATGGTCGTGAAGAATAATCTTCTGACTCCGGGCCCGGACACAGGGATTTCCCTGCAGGTCGCACCAAGCAAGCGTGCTGTGACTATTCCAGTGGATGAAGTGCGCGGGGTTGCGAAACTGATCCGCCCTGGGGACCGCATTGATATTTATGCCGCGGTGGATTCCGGCAAGGGTGTGAACCAGCGCCGTGAAGTCTTCACCATGATGAACGACGTGGTCGTTCTGGCAACGGGTGTGAGTGTTGTGAACAACATTCCCCGCATGTTTGAACTGGATTCAACCGGAAAGAATCTGACACAGATCGCCCTGACTGGTGACACCAAGTACACCACGATCACGGTCGAAGCGACTCCGAAAGAGGCGCAGGATCTGTTCTATATTCTTTCCACGGCTCCGGGGAACCTGTTCATGGCTTTGAGAAATCCAAGCGACAGAACAATTCCACCGCGCATGCCAAGTTCGACGTCTGACAGTGTATTGGGAAAACCGATGGTCTCTATGGACGCTCCGGCCGCACCGGCAATCGCGATGCCGCCACGACCTTACGTACCACCGGTTCAACAACAGAGGGCAGCACCTCCGCCAGCACAAAGACCACGCGCCAACGGGTTTCAAACTTTGTAATTGGGTCTGATTCAGGGGAATTTAAGGGGGATATATGAGACGTAAAATTCTGATCACCGGACTGCTAAGTCTGTTTATGATCAGTGGAAGTGTGGCCTGGGCCCAGGAAGAACTGGAAGCCTCGCCGACATCATCCACAGAAGGTGAAGAGGGCGTATACCGTTCTCGCAAATTCATCAATCTCACCCTCGGCATTGAGCAGGACGAGAAGCTTCCCCCGCTTCCGGACAGCATTGAATTTAAAGGTGACTTCCGTCGTATCGTGACTGCCGCCTATGCAAAGGATCTGAACGTCATGCGTTTTACTCCGAAGGGTGAGGGTTTTGCGACCCTGACCATTCACGACAAACGCAACGGCAAGATCGTCGCGGAATTCCGCATTGACGTCAAGAAAAGCAAACTCGACAAAGTGGTGCGTGAGATGCGCGCCCTTCTGGGTGACATCGAAGGTATCAACATCAAGATCGTGAACAACCGCGTGGTTGTGGATGGTCAGATCCTTTTGCCAAAAGATCTGGCGCGTATCTATAACGTGGTTCAGCAGTTCGGTGAACAGGCGTCCTCGCTTGTGACCCTGAGCCCGCTGGCGCAGAAGAAAATAGCGGAATTCATCGCCCGGGACATCAACAATCCGGAAATCGAAGTCCGTGCGGTGAATGAAAAAATCATTCTGCAGGGCTGGGCCAATTCTGATGAAGAAGCCAAACGTGCCGAGATCATCGCCAAGACCTATCTGCCCGACATCGTGATCGAGGCGGCCGAGGAAAAGGGTGTTATTAAAAAACGCCGCCCGGCGAATGATGGTGTGATCAATCTGATTCAGATCAAAGAAGCTCCGGCGAAACCACCAAGCAAAATGATCCAGCTGGTGGTGCACTATGTGGAACTGAACAAGGACTATTCCAAGGCCTTCAAGTTCCAGTTCACTCCGGAACTGGGTGACAACTCGCAGATGACCTTCCAGACCGGTGGTGATTCTCCGGGTGGTGTGATCAGCTCGATCACCGGAACTGTTTCCAATCTTTTGCCTAAACTGAACTGGGCAAAACAACACGGTCATGCGCGCGTGCTTGAAAGCACCAGTCTGATTGTGGAAGACGGTAAAAAAGGTGAAATCAAACAGGTGACCAATCAGCCTTATCCAGTCATCGGTAAAGACGGCACTCAAGGGACCGCATTTGCCGAAGTGGGTATCGTGACGGCGATCACACCGGTATTGCTGGGTGAAAAGTCCGGCAGCGTGCACATGGAAATGGCCTTTAAGGTGTCCAGCCTTCTGGGTAACACTCCAAGTGGTGCGCCGATCACCAGTGCGAATGAAATGACCTCCACCGTGACGGTGCGAGATCGTCAAAGCGCGGCGGTGGGTGGTTTGATCCGTAACTCGACCTCGACCGGATACAATCGTCCGGCTGGTCAGAAGAATCCGATCATCAGCCTTTATGCATCCAAAGACTTCATCAAGCAACAAAGCCAGTTCGTGGTCTTTGTCACACCGATAGTTAAGACTTCTGCCAGCTCCGGGGCTGAGCAAATTAAGAAGAAGTTCCGTTTACGCGACTAGGGTCTCGTAAACGGACCTCCTGTTTCAGCCGATAGGAAAGCTGGAGGTCTGTTTGGCTATCAATCCTAATTGTAATCTCATCGCAGTGGTTGGCGGTAAAGGCGGCGTTGGAAAATCCGTCTTCGCAGCCAATTTCGCCTGCACCATCATGAACGAACTCCGCAGCCAGGTTCTTCTGATCGATGCTGATGCTCGCAGCGTCGGCGATCAGAACGTGATCATGGGACTGAAACCCCAGAAAACACTGAAGGAACTTGCAAGCTTCCAGGGCTCTTTGAACTCCCAGCCGATGAACACACTCGTCACAATGCACCAGTCAGGTTTGGCTTATTTAGGTGCGGTTCGCGGCCCGGAAGAAAGCCTGAACATCAATCCGGATCTTTTGGGAAAACTGGTGGAGTTCTTCTCCCGCGCTTATAAATTTATCATCGTCGATGTGGGTACGGATCTGGGCCCGGCGCAAATGGCCGTGCTTCAGGAAGCCACTGCAATCATGATCGTGACGACTCCGGAAGTTCTGGTGGTGACGCAGACGCAGCGTCTGGTGAATGAACTTCTTTCTGCCACTTTACCTAAAGACATGTTCCAGCTGGTGATCAACAAGGCTTCTCCGACGGGTCTTTCCCCGCAGACGATCTCCAATCAGCTGCAACTGCCTTTCCTGGGAATCATTCCTCAGGATGAAGCCACTGCCATGATGTCCCTGCAAAAGTACACGCCGTTTGTGATCTCCGCCCCGAAAGCTCCGGTCACGGCCGCGTACTATGATGTTGCCCGTAAACTGACCGGCGGGATTTTGCAGCGCCTGAAAACCCTGTCTCGTCCAAAGCCAGCCCCGGCGGCGGCAGCGGCCGCTGGCGACAGCGCCAGCACGGGTTCCACGCAAGGAATGGATGCACGCACCCTGCTAAAAATTCGCATTCATAACGAACTGATTCGCACCGTGGATCTTAAAAAGCTATTGGTCGACGGCAAGCAGGATGAAAACAAAGAAAAAGAAGTCCGGGAAAAAACCAAACGCGAAATCACCTTGATCGTGGATCGTGAAGCCCCGGATTCCGCCCGTGAAGAACGCTCCAAGCTTATCAAAGAGGTTTTGGAAGAAGCTCTGGGACTGGGTCCGCTGGAAGATCTACTGGCTGATCCGGATGTCACCGAGATCATGGTCAACGGTAACAAACGGGTCTTCGTCGAGAAAAGCGGCAAGGTTCAGCTAAGCCCGGTGACCTTCACCTCCAACGATCACTTGCGCCGTATTATCGAGCGTATCGTGACACCGCTGGGTCGTCAGATCAATGACTCCACTCCGTATGTGGATGCGCGTTTGAAAGACGGTTCGCGTGTGAACGCCGTGATTGAGCCTTTGGCGATCGACGGCCCGGCACTGACAATTCGTAAATTTAAAAAAGGCGGTATCACCGCTGAAAAATATATCGGTTACGGAAGTATCACCAAGAACATGATCGACTTCCTGCGCATCTGCGTGGAAAACGGTCTGAACGTGGTGATCTCTGGTGGTACCGGTTCAGGTAAAACATCCCTGCTGAATATGCTGTCTTCCTTCATCCCGTCCAACGAACGTGTCATCACGGTCGAGGATGCGGCCGAGCTGCAGCTGCAACAGGAGCACGTTGTGCGCCTGGAGACACGCCCGGCTTCGATGGAAGGCTCTAACGCCATTCATATCCGTGACCTGATCAAGAATGCCCTGCGTATGCGTCCGGACCGTATCATCGTCGGTGAGTGCCGTGACGGCGCCGCTTTGGACATGTTGCAGGCCATGAACACGGGTCACGATGGTTCCATGACCACGACTCACGCAAACTCTCCGCGTGAATGTGTGGCCCGTCTGGAAACACTTTGTATGATGTCCGGTATGGATCTGCCAATGCGTGCGATCCGCGAACAGATCGCCGGCGCAGTGAATCTGATTGTGCAGATCTCCCGTCTGTCG
The DNA here is from genome assembly GCF_000317895.1 of Bdellovibrio bacteriovorus str. Tiberius. NCBI lineage: Bacteria > Pseudomonadati > Bdellovibrionota > Bdellovibrionia > Bdellovibrionales > Pseudobdellovibrionaceae > Bdellovibrio > Bdellovibrio bacteriovorus. The sequence continues at coordinate 101,523 of NC_019567.1, read as the reverse complement.
GATGGTAGCCGTAAAATCCTGAGCATCACCGAAGTGGCAGGCATGCAAGGGGACGTGGTGACTTTGGCTGAAATCTTCAGATTCAAAGAAACCGGTTACGACAAGAACAGAAAAATCCAGGGGACTTTTCAGGCAACCGGTACCATCCCAAGCTTTATCCAAAAATTGAGCGACAAGGGTGTTGTGATTCCGCGTGAGATCTTTGCCAATGATCCGAACGCAGGCACACCGGCAGCGGCCGCTCCTGCAAAACCACCAATCCCAGCTGCGATGGCGCCAAAAATGCCAGGCGTGGCTCCAGTGAAAAAATCGGGGTAAGCCATGAGTTTCCTGTTTAACGAATGGGTTATGATCCCTCTGTTTGGCATCTGTGTTTTCGTCATCGTCATCCTGTGGGCTGACAAGGCGATTGCATGGTTGCACAAGCGCAGCCTTGGCCAGCGCGACGAGGTGATCAAGATTCTTCGTGTGATGGGAATGGACGTTGACGAAAAGAAAGTCACGCTGATCATCCTGCTGATGAGTTTCGGTCTGGGTGCTTTGGTCTTCCTGGTCTTCTGGCCCAGTGTTTTGATGGGCGCCTTCTTTGGTGCTTCCATCACCGTGGCGGGCTGGCAGCTGCCTTTGCTTTTGGTGCGCATGATCTATGAAAACCGCTGCACCAAGTTTGTCGATCAGATGGTCGATGGTCTTACGATCATGGCCAACGGTATCAAGGCCGGATCCAATCCGCAGGAATCCATGAAGCGCGTTGTGGAGATTATGGGAAATCCCATGAGTCAGGAATTTGCGCAAGTTTTGTATCAGATGCAAGTCGGTGACAGCTTTGAAAGCGCCCTGAATGACCTGGGGAACCGCATCCCGCGCCCGGATGTGCAGATGTTTGTGACCTCCATCAACATCCTCAAAGAGACCGGTGGTAATCTGGCAGAAACTTTCCAGACCATCGTACTGGTCGTGCGCGAACGACAAAAAGTAGAGAAAAAAATTCAGGCTTTGACCGCTCAGGGGATGATGCAAGGGATAATCGTCACTCTGATTCCATTTATCTTGATGGCCGTATTCCTGGTGATCGATCCGGCTTTCATCAAACCTATGTTTAACACAACCCTAGGTCTAGTGTTACTGGCAGCGATGCTGGGTCTGCAAATAATCGGTGGCGTGCTTATTAAAAAGCTTGTTACCATTAAAGTGTAGTTTGTCAGTTTCAAGGAAGAGGTATCGATAATGAAGAAAGCACTCTTGGCGTTCGCCTTTCTTTTTTCTGCCCAGGCGTTCGCGCTTGTGGATATGAAAAATGCCAACTACTCCAACACCTGGATCGATATGGATGTTCCGGGCAGCGGGTATGATCTTAAAATCGTGCGCACTTATAACAGCCGTTCACTTTTCAACGGCATGTTCGGCTTTGGCTGGTGCTCTGATTTTGAAACCGGGATGGAAGTCACTGCCGAAGGCAATATCAAGGTAAAAGAATGCGGTGGCGGCCTTGAAGTGACCTTCTCGCCTCGTGAAATCACCCGTAAGGATGTCGACAGCTCTATCGCGCAAATCGTGAACAAGATGAAAGCGGAAAAGAAAGTCGGCCTGACCGAGGCGGCGATCAACACGCTGAAAACACAATTGCTTGAAGACGACAGCCTGCGCGCGGACTATGCCCGTCAATACGGAATCACGGTTCCGGTTAAAGAAGGCACCAAGTTCTACGCCAACGGCCGCGAAGTTGAACACTTCACGTTCAACAAAACGTATTACACCAGAAATCTTCCTGACGGCAGCTCTCAGCGCTTCAACCCGCAGGGAAAACTGACTCATATCTATGACAAGAACAACAACTTCCTGAAGTTCGACTATGACAAGGACGTGATTTCCACACTCCAGGACAACAACGGTCGTCGTCTGACTTTCAAATACTTCCAGAACAAAAAAGTTAAAACCATCACCGGCCCGAATGGTCTGATGGCGGAATACAAGTTCGCCAACCTGGATGACCTGGCTTCCGTAAAGAATGCCTGGTTGAAAACGTACACTTACGAATACGATGAGCTTCACAATCTGACCAAGGCGACTTGGCCGGACAAAACGTTTGTCGCTTTGAAGTACGACAAACAAAAAGACTGGGTTTTGGCATTTGCAGACCGCGATAAATGTATCGAGACCTACAAATACGAAGACTCCCCGACAGATCCGAAAAATCACTACTGGTCCACAGTGAAAAAGACCTGCGGCAAGGAAGTGATGGCGGATAATAAGTACGAATTCTGGCACCAGCAGCGCGCTGACGGTCAATTCTATCTTCAGCGCGTGATGACGACTGTGAACGGCAACGTCACCGACATCACTTATCATGAAGTCTTTGGCAAACCGGTTTCCATCCGTCGTAATGCCGACCGTATCTCTTATGAATACTATCCAGATGGTTTGGTGAAGGTGAAAGCCGCACCGAACATGAAGATGGCGTTTGAGTACGATGCCAAGGTTAAAAAGGTCAGCTCTGTGAACAGCACCTACTTTAACGAAAAGGGTGCCAAAGTAGCCACCAAGGCCGCTCAGTTCAAATACGATGGCAAAGGAAACCTTTCCTATGCCCAGAACAGCGATGGCCAGAAGATCAATATGACATATGATAACCGCGGCCGTATTGCGACCATTACAGATCAGGCCAAGAAAGTGGTTAAAATCGAGTACGAGGAACGCTATGGTAAACCATCCGTAGTTACCCGTCCCGGTTTGGGCACAATTGTGGTATCCTATAAACCAAATGGTGAAATCAACAAAGTGGACAGCAAAGAGGGGCCATCTGTAGCCATGCAGGTAGCCAGCACATTTAATAACCTCTTGGATATCATTGCTCCCGCAACTGCGGAACTTTACCTGTAAGGAGAAGGTGATTATATGAAAAGACTCTTGGTTCTTTCCATCTTGCTGACCCTGGGCTTCTCCTTCGCGGGAACAGCCTCTGCTGACGAAAATGCCAACCGCCCGGCTAATCCAGGCGAAGACCCGAATGAGGCCTTCAGATCGACTCCATTTGAAGCCACCACATCGGCTTTGGGTGACTGCCGTGAATGTATCGCCTACCGTACAGGCGCCACCACTGGTAAAGGCTCCCGTCGTCATGACGACACCGTTTCCCGTGAAGTCAAGGGCTCCAGCGCGACCCCTGGTGGATCTGAGAAAACCAGCACCGGAAGACAGTAATCTGATCTGTCTAGAAACCTGACACTCGCCTTACACAAAAGGGCTTTGGACATCCAAAGCCCTTTTTTTTGCCCTGAAACCCTCCGATTCGTCTCATCCTGAGACAAAAAAACTGGCACACGCGATGCAATAGAGCTCTATGAGTTCTTAATGATGTTTTTAAGTGTGTATAGATAAAGGAGAGTTTTATGAAGAAAATCGTACAAGCCACTATTGCTATGTCTTTGATCGCCTCTGTGGCAATGGCGAACACCGGTGTTTCTTGCAAAAACAACAGCGCGAGCGGTCGTCATTCCACGACGGCGTTCAAGCAGGAGTTTAAAGCGAAGGTTGCTAAAGACACTTCGACGAAGACTTCCAAAGAGAAAACAAGCAAAGGCTGGAACTAATCCACGCCCAGGCTTGAATTGAATATGCCCCCTAGGGAGAGTGACTATCCCCCCCTTACAGTCGCTCTCCCTTCCCCTTTTTTAAAAGGGCAGGGTGTACTAGCGAATTGCTTTTTCGTGAGCGCCTTCCTGGAATCCGTCCACCGTGCTGGCCACGCCATCACCCAATGAACGACCCAGATTTCTGATCGCCATGGCACCACCGGCTGCCGCACTCTGAATATACTGAGACACCGTGGATTTCTGCAACCAGCGGAAAGAATGAGATTCAATCGAATCGCCGCCCACTTTCACCTGCATCAAAACAATCAGCAAGGCCGTTGCAGCAAAACATTTGAATACAAATTTAAGTTCTTCCATGAGTGGATTCTCCCAGATGCGGTAATACTTTTGTGATTTCTTTTAAAAGCTGTTCTTTGCTGAATGGTTTTGGCAGATAAGCATCAAAGCCCGCCTCGAAGGCTTTCTGCACCAGAGCTTCCTGATCGATTGTGGAACAACCGATGATCTTGATTTCGGGATGAAGCTCTTTCAGAATCTTTGCGGTTTCGATGCCATTACGAAGAGGCATGACCATATCCAAAAATACCAGATCGGGCAGAGTCGCTGACACCAGCGCTACCGCCTCGTCCCCGTTGGCAGCCTCGCCGACGCAAAGGCCTCCTTCAGAGGTCACAAGATTTTTGATAAGTTCACGCAAGAAGGCGGCATCATCAATTACAGCAAAACGAATCTTCATACCGCCAGTATAGAATTTAGCAGGCTATTTTGTGAGTGGATTTTAGTGACCCCAACGATAGCCCAGTGAGAACATATAAAGCGAATTGGTCACGCTGACATTGTTCGGAGTCAAACCTGTACCAGGGTCTGGCAGGCCGGCGGCACCGTCGAAGACGTTTCTTTCAGCCGAAGCACCCAAGCTCCAGATCATCTGACTTTCGCGGGTGAACTTCCATTCACCACCGACATCCAAACCAATGCGCACGCTTTCTTCCGAAGCGCCGGACTGGATATTTACACCCGTGGCACTTTCAGAATGCTGCAGACGCGGAAAGAAGCTGCCCCCCAGAGTCCAGGCATAGTTCGCAGACGTCGGAATGCGCGCTTTCAGACCCACACCCAACCCTTGAGTTTTAAGACGGGCTCGGGAGGTGTTGTCACTTGGAACGGTCATCTTGTTATCACTGAACAACAAAGAAAATTCCAATGAATTGGATTTACGGGAAACGCCGAAGAACTTACGGAAGTTCAAACCCAGATCGACAAATTCATACTTTGCCGAAACCCGGGACTGATCAGCCTGGATAGAGTCCACATCCGCTGCAAACGAGAATAGAATCTGTCCGCTCACACCAATAAGTGGCGTGAACCAAACATTGGTGCGAATCTTCAGCGCATTAAAGAAGCTCTGATAGTCACGGAATGTGTAATTGGACTGGGAATCATTGTAAGCCACCACCGGCATCACATCCAGCTCCAGGCGGTTGTTGCGAATGTCGTCTTCGTGGATTTGCTCACGGTAAAATTCAAAGATCTTGGAAGCTTTGTCAGAAAAAAGGCTCTCGGCCTGCTCGCTGATGGTGGGCTCCTCGACTTCAGACGAGGTCTCAGCACCCGCCACTTTTGGCGCGGCTGCGGGAACCGCAGGCGCAGCTGTCGCTGCTGCCGCGGCTTGAGCTTCAGCGACTGCCTTGGCTTCAGCTTCCTTCTTGGCTGCCAGTTCCTTTTCCTTCTTTTCGGCTTCAGCCTTTTTCTCGGCCTCAAGCTCGCTGGTCTTCAGGGTTCTGACCGCCACGCCGTCGGAATCAGTGATCACCGGAGTTGCTTCTGTTTCAGACGCTGGACTGCGCTTGTTGGCTTTACGAACTTCATAGCGCCCGGAAGAAAAACCTTCCAGACCAACTTGGGCCTTTGCCGGAAAGGCGGAAGCAAAAAGAGCTGCAAAAATCAGAAAGGAAAATGAAGACTTCATAAGAAATCTTTCGGCTTTCGGTCCGTATTACTTGACGTCAAATTGACCTGTTTTCAGAGGCAGGGCAGAATAAATTTATGAAATCATTCTTGCTGAGTTCTCTCTTCGTCGCGTCCTGTTTCATTTCAATCAGCCCGACTGCGTGGGCCCAGACCAATGCCCAGAACGTTTACGTCAGCGCTGCCGACCAAGATCTTGCCATCAAATCCATCGTGCTGGTTCCAACCACTGACAATGTGGGCGGCATTTATGCAAAACCCGCTGAAGAAGAACTAAGAACTTTGTTAAACGAAGACAAGCAGTGGTCTTTGTCCAACTTTCCAAAAGATCTGAAAATCAAATCTGAAACCCTGGATGAAAACCCGTCGGAAGTTCAAACCGTTTTGCAATCCACGCAAAGCGAAGCAGCCCTGACTTCAAAAATCATCCGTGGTCCCCGCGGGATTTCCATCACGCTGACTTTGTTTGTGGGCCGCGAAGGCCTGCCGCTGCTGCAGGAATCCCTGAATGACTACAAAGGTTTTGAAACTGCGGAAATCAAAAACGAAGTCCACCGCCTGTTTGAAAATCTAAAGTACCGCATGCCTTTCAGAGCCACCATCTTAAGCCGCCGTGGCCAGCAGGTGACCCTGAATCTGGGCAGCAATTACGGGCTTAAACCTGACAGCCGCGTGTCCGTGGTTCAGATCATCAAGATCAACCGTCATCCAAAACTAAAATTCATGGTCAGCACCGAAAAAGAGGTTCTGGGTCGCGTGAAACTTTTCAAAGTTGAACCGTTCATGAGCTTTGGTTACGTCGAAATGGAAAAAGATCCGGGCGTGATCGCCGTCGGATCCAAAGTAATGCCGGACGAGTTTGTGAAGTACTCAACCCCCATCACCACTCCTTCCGGAAAAGTTTTGCAGGACATCAGCACCCGTCCGGACAAAGACGTGGCATTCGGTGAGGAACCGACGGAATGGCTGCCGACAATGCCTCCACAGTTCGGTAAAGTCGAATTGATGGCGGGCTTTGGCAACTACACCCAAAACACCAGCCTGACGACGCCAGAGTCGGTGAGTGGCAGCAACAACTTCGCTCCGAATATCCTGGTGCGTGGTGAATTGTGGCTGAACCCGGAATGGTACATGGGCGTTCACCTGCGCCAGTCTGTGTTCTCGGTTGATAATAACCAGGCCGGAAGCTCCCCTTCGTCTTTGAACATGTCTGTGGGCCAATACGGCGTGAATGCAGGCTATAACTTCCTGCTGACCAATGACTTCTTCGGTCCGAAGCTGCAAATCGGTGCGGGTTACATGACGACCAAGTTCACCGTGGATGGCAGCACGCCCACCACGTTCACCAGCATGGACTATAGCGGCTTCCTGATCAGCCTGGCGGGTCAGTTCCCGCTGTCTGAGGAAATCCCTGTGGATATCGGCGGACGCTTTGATTTCTATATGAATCCCGGCATGAGCGAATCCCAGGACAGCGGTTCAGGATCCGACAGCAAGATCAATTCCTTCAGCTTCTTTATGGATTATAAAATGAAGACGCGATTCAAGATTCGCGGCGAACTGATGATTGAAAATTACAGCACGGATTTCTCGGGTGCGACCCGAGCAACAAGCACCAGTCACAAGATGACGACGTTGTTTGGCGGGGTTCAGTATCTGTTCTAAGACCGTCTAATTTAAAAATAAAAAAAGCCTGGGTTATAGCCCAGGCTTTTGTTTTTTGAAGCAGTAACCCGCCGTCGCTGATAGCTTCGGCGGGGTGTAATGGCTTAGCCGTAGGCTAAGCTCATTACATCATGCCACCCATACCGCCCATGCCGTCGTGGCCTGGCATTGCAGGAGCTGCAGATTCTTTCTTAGGTGCTTCAGCGATCATAGTCTCTGTAGTCAGCATCAAAGAAGAAACGGAAGCCGCGTTCGTCAAAGCGCAACGAACAACTTTAACTGGATCGATAACACCGTCTTTGATCAGATCAGTGTATTCGTCAGAGTAAGCGTTGAAGCCCCAGGAAACGGATTTGTTTTGAAGGATACGATCCAAAACGATCGCGCCATCCAAACCAGCGTTAGCCGCGATTTGACGGATTGGCTCTTCGCAAGCACGTTTGATGATAGTCGCACCGAATTGCTCTTCTTCAGAGAATTTGGATTTATCAACTTTAGTGGAAGCACGAAGCAAAGCAGTACCACCACCAGCAACGATACCTTCTTCAACCGCAGCGCGAGTCGCGTTCAAAGCGTCTTCTACACGGTGTTTTTTCTCTTTCATCTCAACTTCTGAAGGAGCACCAACGTGGATAACTGCAACACCGCCAGCCAATTTAGCCAGACGCTCTTTCAGTTTTTCTTTGTCATAGTCAGAGGAAGTTTCTTCGATCTGAGCTTTGATCTGACCAACACGGCCATTGATGTCGTTCTTTTTACCAGCGCCATCGATGATTGTTGTGTTGTCTTTGTCTACAACGATGCGTTTTGCAACACCAAGGTCAGCAACAGTCGCCGCCTCAAGTTTCAAACCAACGTCTTCAGAGATCACTTTCGCGCCAGTCAGGATCGCGATGTCTTCAAGCATGGCTTTACGACGGTCACCGAAGCCCGGAGCTTTAACCGCAGCGATGTGAAGAGTGCCGCGCAATTTATTAACAACCAAAGTTGCCAATGCTTCGCCTTCGACGTCTTCAGCGATGATCAACAATTGACGGCCTTGTTTTGCAACGCCTTCAAGGATACCGATCATGTCTTTCATGGAAGAGATTTTTTTGTCGTAAACAAGAACGTAAGCGTTCTCAAGAACCGCTTCCATTCTTTCTGCGTTGGTTACGAAGTACGGAGAAAGGTAACCACGGTCGAATTGCATACCTTCAACTACAGTCACTTCAGTTTTTGCAGTTTTGGATTCTTCGATAGTGATAACGCCTTCACGGCCCACTTTATCCATAGCATCTGCCAACATTTGACCGATTTCTTTGTCATTGTTTGCAGAGATAGCACCAACTTGAGCTACTTCGTTGGAACCTTTTACCGGCTTGGACATCGCTTTCAATTCGTCGATAACGATAGCCACTGCTTTGTCGATACCACGTTTGATGGACATTGGGTTGTGACCAGCGGAAACAAGTTTCGCGCCTTCACGGTAGATAGCCTGAGCCAAAACTGTCGCAGTAGTTGTACCGTCACCAGCTTCGTCGTTGGTTTTGGAAGCAACTTCCTTAACCATCTGAGCGCCCATGTTTTCGAATTTGTTTTCAAGTTCGATTTCTTTCGCAACAGTCACACCGTCTTTAGTGATCAGTGGGGAACCGAAAGATTTGTCGATAACAACGTTGCGACCTTTAGGTCCCAAAGTTACTTTTACTGCGTTCGCCAGAGTGTTCACACCTTTAAGGATGTGTGTACGAGCGTCTTCTGAGAATGTGATTACTTTACTCATGATTGTCTCCGTTATCTGATTCACTCCGGCCTTCGCCAGAGTAGATATTTAAAAAATTGATTTAGTTGAATACGCCCAGGATGTCTTCTTCGCGCATCATCAGGTATTCTGCGCCATCCAGTTTCAATTCAGTTCCAGCGTATTTGCCGAAAAGAACTTTATCGCCAACTTTAACTTCCAATGGAAGGATCTTGCCATCTTCAGTCACGCGGCCTTTGCCAGTCGCGATGATTTCGCCTTTTTGTGGTTTTTCTTTTGCTGTGTCAGGGATGAAAAGACCGCCAGCGGTTTTTTCTTCTTCCGCCATTCTGCGAACTAGAATTCTGTCGTGAAGTGGGCGAACGCCAATTTCGTTCTTAGCCATTGTGAGCCTCCGTTTTAAAACTCATTATTTAAATGATTTATATACGGAAGCTAATATGAATCGGCTGTGAAAAGAGTCAAGGTCAGGGGCTCCATTTTTCTGAATAGAAATTCAATGGCGCACCGAATAAAGATTAGAGCTTACTGAGGATTTACAAAGGCTTACTTAATGCCGTCTTTGCCAAAGTTATTTGCGCTGACTGGAAGGTCCGAAGAATGCGCCCCGAAAACCGAGTTCGCATAGGCCGTCATCAGCTCGGCGACCTCTTCCGGGGACAATTTACCGGCCACTTCATTAAAAGCGGTCTTTTTATCCTGAACCTTGGTGAGATAACCCACGAAATAGTCCGTCACGGACAGGTCTTTGGCGACCTCAAGGTCATAGATTTCCTCACGAAGTTCGCGTTCCAGCTTTTCCACAGAGATATCCTGAGAAGCCACTGCCTCCAAGCCCCCGCGGTGAACCATATTGGGGTCCGTACCGGCCGCTGCCAGGCGGATGCCTTTACGGGCGTCGATCTGGGTCTTCAAAGTCGTTACTTTGACTTGAGCCTGTTGAACTCTTTCAGTTTTCCACTCCCGATAGCTCTTCACTTCGGCGCCAGCTTTCATTGTGAAAGCCGTCAGGCTCCAAAAGGCGACAAGGGGCAGATATTTAATAAGGCGCATGAGTCCTCCAGCAGACGTCCGATAATTCCAAGTCCCCATAATACAAAGGCTATGCCCGGCGAAAGATGGCTCATTTGCAATATAAACGATTTGGACCCCTAAGAGGGGCCCAATTGGGTCACATTGAGACAAAATAGGCTTTACAGGAAATTGATACAAAGCAGGGCCCGGATTGGGCCCTGTGACGGCTACAGCGGCTTGCTCAGGCGGATCAGATCCTTGTGCAGGGTCTGCGCTTTCTTATCAATGGACTTGGAAAAATTCGGCGTCGTCAGCTTAAACACCAACACCGCCATCATGAAGGCGGATTTGTCTTTATAGTTTTGCGCAAGCTCGCGTTTTGCTTTCAGCAGCTCTTCGTCTTTTTGCAAAGTCGCAATCAGCTCGGTGGCTTTGGCATCTTTCATAAGATCCTTTACGGACTTCACACCCTGGTCGCGCAGCTTTAGTTCTTCATGGAAGGACTTAATATATTTTGCCTCCTGTTCGTCGACGGCTTTTCCCATCGCTGCGGCAGGATTTTTTGCGCCCTTGATCTGATCTATCACTGCGGCCACGGGCTTTGCCCCTTCATTCCAGTCAAAGGCGCCATAGCCTTCCGGATAAAGAAGCTTGATCAGACCCGGAAATCCAACCAACGCAGTTTCTTCTGAACTTTCCTCAAGCTCTTCTTTGTTAAATTCAAACTTTCCGGATTTCAGCTCTGGCAGCAGCAAAGCGGGGGTTAAAGCCATTTCAAATCGGAATTCTTTTTCCAGATGGGCTGAAGGGCTCCAGTCCTTGATGTTGCGCTTTAGTTCCGACAACTTGGTGCGGTCTTCATCGCTCATGTTTTCCTTGGAAAGTTTCGCCATTTCCATCAGTGAATCTTTCAACAGCGCCATGCCGATTTGCCCGGTAATCACTGGCATTTCACAATTACCAAAGTGCCACCACAGATTTGCAAGTTTCAGACTTTGTTCCCAGGATTTGGCAGTGATGGCCTCGTCATTCAGTTTTTTTGAAATATCCAAAAGCCCCGTCATCGGCAGCAACCCCGAAGAGGTTGTTGCCTGAAAAGCTGAACACGTCGTGAAGTCACCTTCTTCAGCCAAAGTGCGCAAAGACTGCTCGGGATTTTCCGACGTCAGCGCTTTTTCCATGCGAAGATACAGGTCTTTGTCGTTGGCTGCCGGAACTTCAAATTTAGCGGATTTTTTTAAATGCGGATTAATGCTAGCAACGGACTCTTGAAAAGCTGGCGGGGAAGCCAAAACCTGGATGGGAAGAATCAACGCGCTGAAAACCCAAAGCTTCATGATGAACTCCTCGTCAGAGTTTCATGCTATCGAACTTTACGGGCCTTAAAAATAAAAAAACCAAGTCTTATGGACTTGGTTTTCTTAATCACAATCTAAAAAAGATTGGCTCAGAAGGAGGGACTCGAACCCCCGACCCAGCGGTTAACAGCCGCTTGCTCTACCGACTGAGCTACTTCTGAACTCGGTGAAGGGCTAAATTAGCGGCTTTGGGCGGTTCTTGTCAAACAGAAATAATCTTAAGGGGCTGCAAGCCTATCCAAAGCCTTGGAAAGCATCGGAGAACTAAAGGGCATCCCTTTGACGCGGAAAACCGGCTTTCCCGGAACCTGTTCCAGGATCACGATTTCTCCGGCCGAGCCGCCGTGGGCAGCTAGGCTCTTTTTAAATGAGCTTTCCTCAATGCCTTCCATGGAAAAGGCCCCCATCATGATTTCACAGACAGAGCTGATGTCTTCAGGTTTTTCCAAGGTTTTAATCACGGTGCCGGTTTGGTCAAAAATCTCCACTTTAGGGGCTTTTTCCGGGCACCAGTTCAAAGGGCGATAGTCGCTGCCGATCAGAAGACCCAGCGCGCTTTGCGGGTCCGAGGCTTTGTCTTCTAAAGCGCCGCCGTCCAGGGCCTTCATGCCATAGAAGACACCCACCAGAGCCAGAACCATCATGCCGATTTTAAGATAAAACGTGCTTTTCATCGCTCAAACGTAACTCGGCGAGTTGAAACTGGCTAGCTATAACATGGGAAGTAAAAAGAGGGAAAAAATGGTGCACTCGAGAGGATTCGAACCTCTGACCACTTGATTCGTAGTCAAGTACTCTATCCAGCTGAGCTACGAGTGCACTGAGAAAGAGACGTATAGATAGACTGCGGCCAGGGAAAAATCAAGCATTCTTGATAATTTTACAAAAAGAGTCGAGGCAAGACCTTGATTAACGGGCTGGGCTATGGCAATTTGGATCCTCAGTCGAGAAAACCGACCGCGGAGAGGTGGGTGAGTGGCTGAAACCAAGCGTTTGCTAAATGCTCGTACACCAAAAGTGTACCGAGGGTTCGAATCCCTCCTTCTCCGCCACTTAAACCTGCCTTCGAGCAGGTTTTTGTGTTTCTGGGCGTTACTTATCTAGTGTTTCGTAATTGCTACTTTGGCTTCAAAAACTTCATCAAAAGAAGAATCCGAAATTCTTAAGTTACCAGAAACTGTCTCGCCCGACCCTGGCAAATAACCGCCTTTGACTTTCAGATAAACCGTGAACCACTGCTTGTTATCGCAGAAAACGGTGCCCCAAAGATTTTCGGCCATGCCAGGGCCCTCTGCCAAAGCATAAACATAGTTGGTGTTCGTCAGCTTTTTACTGGTACTGCAATGACCCAGTTCCTTGCTGGTAAAGCTCATTTGAAAGCCTTCGGACAGTTCCAATTGAAACACTTGAGCGCCACTAAACAAAGAGCGGGATTTGTTAAGAGTGTAAGTTCCCATCTCGGAAGCCTGGGAAGCGGTCGCAAAAAACATCATCAACGAAACAAGGGCAAATTTCTTCATCTTGGACTCCACAAAATAGTTATTATCGACGCCATACTACTGCAGCCCACTAATTCTTGCCTTAGCAACTCACGTGTCCGAAAAAAAGAAAGGCCCTGTCAAAAATCCTGACAGAGCCTTTTGAATTCAAAATTGATGTATGTGCTTAGTAGAGCTTTGAAAGCTCCATAGAGTACTTACCCGGAGCGTATTCGCTCATGCGCTTTTTATAAAGATCCTGGAAGAACTTATCTTTCGCCGCATAGTTCGCGTAAGGGTAAATCGCAATCCCCCCGCGCGGAGTAAACTCGCCGATAACTTCGATGTATTTGGGCTTCATCAACTTCACCAGATCATCACAGATGGTCTGCACGCAGTCTTCGTGGAAGTCCCCGTGGTTACGGAAGCTGAACAGATACAGTTTCAGGGATTTGGATTCGACCATTTTCTTGTCAGCGATGTAGTTGATAAAGATCTTTGCGAAATCCGGCTGACGGGTCTTAGGGCACAACGACGTGAATTCAGTGCACACAAAAGTTGTCCAGGCGATCTTGCCCGGGTTTTTGTTGTCAAAGGCCTCCAGAACTTCTGGAGCATATGTTTCTGGATAGTGGGTCTGAATTTCACCCAAGGCGAAATCAGCAAGCTCTTTGGAATCACGGCCGTTTTTCTTTTTCATGGGGACCTTTTTAAGAGATATCCCCATGATTAGCAACGGTATCTTTTACAGGCACCTAGTTGATATTGGTGGCGCCAATGTAACGAGCCAGCCAGTAGCCATACAGGTAATCCACCCCTGAGTTTTCCACACCTTTTCGGTGAGAATCCTGATACAGGAAGGCCCCGTCTTTCCAGACAAAGTTACTGGTGAAGGCCTGCAGCTCAAATACCGGATAATTATACAAACCCTGATAGAAGTAGCTGACCGGTGGTTCCGGCTTTTTCAGGGACTTCCAGAACAACCTTGGAATCGGAGACATGCACCAATCCGGGCGCAATGAATGATCGATCGTCACATCCAGATTCGGGCGCGGATACGGGATTTCACGAAGACCCCAAGCGGCCTGGTTCAACGAAGCATTAAACTGCGCTTCGCTGCTTTCAGATCGGAAGTTCCCACCACGGGTTCCGTGTTTATAAGCAAAGCCGTAAGCCACCAGTGTTTGCAAATGTCTTTGCGCCGGGGAATAGGTCACCCAGGCATCCATCAGGCGCTCGCGCAACTGATCGCGGATTTTACTTTGACCCAGCAGGTCTGCCAGCGTGATGTCGGTGATATCACCCACCAACCCCAAATTGATCCCACTCCAGTCCGCAGATCCATGCCAGTAGAAAGTGGTGTCGAAGCTGTAACCAGTCACCTTGGTTTTAATCTTGTCATAATACTTGATGTACTGCTCTTTGAAAGAGGCATCATTTGTCAGCCAGGCTGCCAGTCCCAACGCCGCCGGACGGTTCTGGGATTTGTCGTTCACAACCTGCAGATCAATCAGCTTGCGGGAATTGGCACGAAGCTCTTTCCAAAGTTCGGTTTCACTTTGTGGCAGCACCATTCCGGCCCACAAGAAGCCGTGAGTGATCCCTTTGATCATGTCGTTGTTGCCGCCTTCAAGCCAGATCAAGTGCTGGAACTTGCCTTCACCTCGATGCCACTTGGCCGGAACCGGCTGGGCGGGATTGTACAGCGCCAACGTGCGCGCGAATTGCTGCGGATCATTGGTGATCTCCATCAAAGTCATCAGACCGCGCAGGGACTTTTTCACGTTGTCCAAGGCTTCGCTGTCCTTGGTTTTCAGATAGCGCATCGCCTGAGAGCCCAGATACATTCCCGTCCACAGGGCGGCATCCCCATCAAAGGAATAGTTCAACAGTCTTCCGTTTTCGTCCAGCACGGCGTGCGCGACCATGCCGGCTTCATTGATATGGAAATCGCGGGTGTTTTTGTCATAGCTGTTGGCTTTTTCCTCTAACGTCGGAGCATAGGCATTTCGTTTCACCGCCGCTTCGGTGATGCTGATGTCATCGACGATCTTGTTGGTGACACGAATCACATCCTTGTTGTTGCGATAGAACTGGAAGTCCGTGGGATCAAAAACGATGTACGGATTTTCGTTTTTATACTCGGGGCGGTTTTTGTAGGACTTCACCAAAGGATCTTTTTCGTAACCAATGTCTTTTTTGAAAAGATTGATCACGCCACGAACCACCAGAGGAACTTTCGGTCCCTGGGCACTGATGGTCTGGCGCTGATTCACCCACAACGGTTGCGCTTCAAGATCACGACGGGTGGTGATCCATTCGTTGTAGTTAGAAACTTTTTTATCTGCATAGTGAGTCGCAAGGCCATTCGGAGTCACCACATAGCGAGAAAGCACCGTGATCGGAGCATCGAAGTCCGACGGATCTCGCTTTTGATTGCCAAGCTTTGTGATGAAATCACCCTGGCGGAGGTCATAGGAAATCGTCAGGGAATCATGCGTGGCCACGGCCTTTCCGGTCCAAACTTCCTGCACTTTCAAACCATCAAAGAAGTAATTGATATAGGTGACCACGCGAACCACATCAAAAGTTCCATCGGATGCCTTGCGCAGTTCCAGCTCACCATTATAAGGCCCGCGGGTGGAGGAAGTTCCTTGCAAGAACCAAATACCTTCCATGCCGCCATTGGCTTGAAGAGAAGCGATATCGCGGGGGATTTGTTTTTCCTTGTGCTGGCAGGACAAAGAGACAACAACGCTCAAAAAAAGAAAAAGGAATGAAAGTGCTTTCATTCCTTTATTCTCTCTGACTTGTGAATGGGACTGCAGTCCCAAAACTATTTACTGGGCTTTAGTACGGAACCTTGTCGGTCTTACTGTCCCACTCTTTGAAAACTTCCAATGCTTCTGTGTGAGCGCATTGAACCATGGGTACTTTGCGGTCTTTGAGGTCTTTTGGAATTTCCTGATAAAGGAAGTCGTCGTCGAAGTTGATTTCAGCGGCGTCTTTACGGGTGTTGCCGTAATAAATCTTTTCAATGCGGGCCCAGTAGATGGCAGACAAGCACATTGGACAAGGTTCGCAGCTTGTATAGATTTCCGCACCAGCCAGTTCAAAATTACTGATTTTGGAGCAAGCGTCGCGGATAGCAGAAACTTCAGCATGCGCGGTCGGGTCGTTGGAGGAAGTCACTTTGTTCCAACCTTCACCGATGATTTTGCCGTCTTTAACAATGACTGCCCCAAAAGGACCGCCTGCGCCGGCACGCATGTTGTTTCTGGAAAGCTCGATGGCTCTTAACATAAATTCTTTGTTCATAGGCCGACGAATTTATGGGGACTCATGGAGTTAGTCAAGTTGAGGCATGGCGTCCAAATTTAAGAAGGGCTCATTTCTTAATAGAACCCGCCGCAAACGGACTAATAGGTGAAAATAAAAGTTCAACCCCTTGCTGGGAAAAGCCCTTGGCACGATGCTCGATAAGCTCAGAGATTCGACTTACTATTCGCACTTCGCTAAACATCTCTGTAATATTTTTCGCAAGATCGTCTTTATGAGCATTGATATTTTGATAGGTGTGCTTCATTCGATCGGCCATAGTACCAACCTTCAAACCAAGTTCTCGATCAAGTTCGGCGAATTGATTTTTGCCAATCTGCGAATACTCGTCCCGACCACCAATTTTAAAAGAAAATTGACGATTTAAACTCGGATAGAGAGCAGTCGACACCAGATCATAAAAGGGGGCAAGTTCAATTCTATTATCCCTCAGCAAGAAGGAGATATTTTTTGAATGCGAATCATTATTCCCAATAAGCAGATTAAAGCAAATCCAGTCTAGGTAGGCATAAGTACTTCGAAGGCGCTCCTTGATTGTCACATTATCAACGATCAATTTATAATTGTCTAAAATAGAAGGTCCGCCTTTACTTTCGTATTTTTTTTCGCTGGTGAAGCCTTGAGCCTGACAAAAATCCTGTTGGTGAATTCGACGAACTACACCCTTTCTGTCTTTTTCCCGATCATATCTTTCGATCACAAAAAGAGGATGCTTGCCGCTGTAAACAATCTGATTTACCGGAATGTTGAAACCACAAAGACTTGCCAGCTGCATACAATAGTACTCGTTAAAAACGGACTCTTTAATGCCCTGGCGATTGATGGGAACTTTGATGATATGGGTCGTGGGGCCAGCATTATCCGGCAAAAAAAAGATCCCGTCGGCATATATCGCCGGAAATTTATCTTGAGCGCCGGCCAATGAAAGATACCCAGGTTCAAGTTCGGCTATTACGTGCGCAACAGAATGATGATTCTCAATAGCGTCGTAGACTCTCTCCATATTAATCGGAACATTCTTGGATTCTAAGGCCGGATTGTATGGGGATTTTTCTTTACCACTGATAATCACCGCTCCGGCGCAGTCTTCTCCATATTCTTTTAAAAACTCGTAGGGACCTTGTGTTTGACGAGATCTGGCGATTGCCTCTCGAACGCCTCCTTCAGGTAATAAATTTTCAAAGAATGATAAAGTGATGCGATTACCAAAGGGCTCTGCCTGCAATGGCATCGCCAAACTAAGCGAGAACTTATTTTTATAACCTAGCCACTGCTGGGAGTACGAAAACGAATAGGTGAGATCTTCGCTTTGAAGAAGGCGTCCCACCAGGATGTCTTGAAAAAACACATTAAGTGACTTCATTCTTCGACCTTCAGAGCCAGTTCAAAGCCTAAAAATTTTCCGAGCTTAAAAAGCGTCGAAAGTTTTACTTCTCGGCTGCCGTCTTTATTGCTTTCTAGTTTGCTGATACCGTTCACGGAAAGATTGCAGAGCTGAGCCAGTTCGGCCTGAGAAATTCCCAGTTCTTCTCTTCTCGCTTTCAATAGCAGAGAGAGGTCCTTGGTGCTTTTAATCGATTTGATGGCCATAATCTCCCCCTAGGGAGATTCTACCTAAAGTCTGAGGCATTGGTATCAAATTCTCCCTTTAGGGAGAATTTGGGCCTTTGTTCAGGGGAAGATCTAATAAATCTCCCTGAAGGGAGATTTATTTTTTTAATCTGGTCTATCCAAACTTGTCTATCTTTTAGCCATTTTCAGAGCCCGGATATAAGATTTCCCCGCCCAGAGCTGGAATATAGAGGTCCCCACACCAATAGGTTATAACTTCAGATTATGAAACACCAAAAAGCCGGCTTTACAATTTTGTGGTTGTTCGCGTTTGTGCTTCTCAATGGGCCTGGGTGTGCCTTTAAAAAGGACAATGCCCCGAAAGCCAAACCCGGTGAAACTCCAACCGACGTCATTGAGCAAATCAAAACTGAGCGCGCCAAAGAAGCTTTCAATGGGCAGTTGACCGCTGATAATGTGCAGGTGACTTTTACTGAAGCTGAAATGGGATTCTATAATATGGCCATCTCATGGCCCTCTGAGGTGGCTAAGGTTCAGATCATTGTAAATGAATTTAAAGAAATTGTCTCAGGGTCCAATACAGCCACTATTACTGTAGTACATAGCCAAGCCCAGAAGATTGAGCTTACAGCCATTGATTCTTTTGGTGCACCAATCTCGGTTTATACCCACGTCACCACAGCGCCGGTCGACACAATCATCGACAAACCTCTATATCTAGGTAAAGGCATGCAAATGGAAGCCAACAGAATGTACATATTAGAGGGTGCATTTATCCAGACGAATGGACACTTGCTAAGCATTTCAGTCAAATCACTTTTACTTGAAGGACCCATTGATTCTGGAAAACTATTTGTAAATCACGCACACATCCGAACACAAAGCGCCCAGAACTACGCCACCGACGACTTCCACGCTCTCAACTCCAGTATCACCATCAATGCTCACAAGGCAGTCGGTACTTTGCGTGTGGCAATGATCGGCTTTAACGGGCGCAATGGACGTAACGGTGACGAGTTGGAAAAAAGCAAAGGCATCATTCGCCAGCGCAATCCGCAGCTCGATGGGGCAAATGGAACGGATGAAGTTTCAAAAAGAATCCCAAAAACTCCCGACAGTCCGGCAGAAACAGTATGTGTTCAGGCCGCATCCGATGGCCAAAACGGCAAGTCAGGTGCTGCTGGAACCAATGCTGAAAACGGCCAAGACGGCGGCAGCACCGGGAACCTTCTTGTTACAGTGCTGCAGCACGATCAATTCGCTCTGGAAATAGGCACTTTGCCGGGAAAAGCCGGCAAAGGAGGGGTTGGCGCCCAAGGCCACGAAGGTGGCAATGGCGGCGCCCCAGGACAAGTTCGTGGGACTTGCGCGCAAAAGCCCCAGGCTGGACAAAAAGGTGCCCAGGGGCCTAATGGTGTCGACGGAAAAGATGGCATAAATGGGAAGGTCGGAACTATCAACTCCAATGTGGCCAAACAACGCATCTTTGACTTGGGAACACTATGAAACAAAGTAAACTACTCTTTGCCTCTTCTTTCCTGTCTTTCATTCTTTTAAATGGAGTTGGCTGTGCCTTTAAAAAAGCTGATAAAAAGGACGCCAAACAAAGTACTACAGCCGAAGAAGTCGTAACGGAAATTGAGCGCGTTAAACAAGAGGCCTTAAAGAAGCAGACCATTAAACTTGAGGACTTTGATTTTGAAGTTCACGAGGGCAAGACTGCGAATCAATACTCTGTTTCAATCCACTATCCAACTATCGAAGGGCTCGTTGTCTACATTGCCTTGGAAAGCAATATTCCAAATTTGCATTCCGGAATTGTTTTGGACGCTGAGGGCGGCAAAAAACTGAAATTTACAATCACTGCCTATAACAGCGCTGGCGTACTTGTTCTAAATGCGACCAAACTTATAGAAGTACCCCTAGATATTGTGGTCTCGGGTCTTTATCCTTTGCAGAAGGATCTTAATCTAAAAATTGGAAGGCTTTATTTGAACGAAGATTCCGTCCTAAAGACCAACGGGTACTTGTTGTCGATTGAAGCCAATCAGATATTAGTTGGCCGAAACTCAAGAATATTGAACTTCGACCAGAATGATATCTGGACGTCAAGTGCCCAGCAATCCGGCGGTTCTATTTCAATTCGAGCTAAGAAGGCATCTGGGTACTTAATTATTAACCTTCAAGGTGCCAAAGGCAAGAACGGACGCTCCGGCACAGAAATCGAACATACACGAGGCCTCTCAAGTGCACGTAATGGTTTTGACGGAGATCCCGGCGAATGGGACGGCGATGAAGACTGCACGGAAGACCGTTTCAGTGGCCAGCAGCGCTGCGGCGTCATCAACATCCGATGCACCAATCAGCCCTCAAACGGTGAAGATGGAGAAAACGGCGCCAACGGACAAGATGGAGAAGCTGGGGTCCGAGGCGGCGATAGTGGAAGTCTCTTTGTTCAAATCAAAGATGACTCCTATTTTACATTAAATGTTTCCGTGATGCCCGGCACTGGCGGACTTGGTGGCGCCGGAGCCCCGGGTAAACCCGGCGGGAAAGGCGGAGCGCCTGGTACCTTGGATCAGCAGAAAGTATGTAAGCCTGCGCAAAAAGGAAAAGACGGTCAAAGCGGCAAACCGGGCCGTGATGGAGAAAACGGGTCGCCTGGAAATCTGGGAACCATTGAGCTGAATGGCTTAAAGAACTCTATTATCCAGTAGTTCTTTTACTGACTCGGCTCAAGCCAAGTCATGGCTCCTGGTTCATAGAAGGATCGATTTAAAAGTACTTTTGCATCCACCCAGCCATCACTATTGGAGCTTTGCCAAGATTCACCCCAAGAGTTCTGAATTTGCAGCGCTTCATAACAGTCATTAGCACTCTTACATACCTTGCGGTAGCCCTTGATAATGATCTCGTGGCCCGCGCCAACATCATTGCCCGCAGGGTCCTTGAGGGCTCCACAAGCCTTCATGGATTTCACGGTCAGCGTTTCCTGTGCACAGAAACCTAAACTGACCGGACGCTTTTTGGTCAATAGCTCCTTGATCTTGCCGATGGCAGAATTGTATTCGGCCTTCTGACCGCTTTCCGGGAACTGCTTCACCTTCCAACCGCCCTTGTTCCCAACGGAATTCTTCAAATCCCAGCACGTATCCGGAACCAAAAGGCGATCTAGGAACTTTCCGTACGTGTCTTGAGAAAAGGCTTCCAGAATTTCCAGATTGGAGGCTTTCAGATTGTAGTTTTCTTTCAGCTCTTGGGTTTTCGCGGTGGCATATTCCAGGCCGCAGTTCGCGCACTCTTTGGCTTTCTTCTTGTGGGCCTCATAGCTGTCCTTAAATTTCTTCCACATCGCCAGTTCCAGCTGCTGAGTCTCTTGAGGAGTTTTACCTTTGGCCGCCACCTGATCAAAGGGGGCGCAGGATTCCCTGGCTGTTTGTTGGGTTCTCAAGGCATTGTACATCGCAAGTGCGGAAGACCCGCCTTCGCTCAGGCCCTCATAGTTAAAACGGTCCGAACCGTCGACTTCATCGGGCAACTCTACACTGTAACGAGCCATATCCAGCGGAGAGTTTTTTTCAGAATCCGGAACCTTCGAACAATCTGCTACATTGTTAGTCACGCAGTTAGCCTGATCCAGCAGAGTAGCCGCAACAAAGGAATAACAAACTCCCAAAGAATCCTGTGACCGCACCCGAGGCATATTGGGAACATCCAGGACGCCAGTCTTGTCATTCAGAAGTTCTCTAGGAACCGGATCCATGCCGAATGCCGCGAAGGCCTGAGGCGCAAGAAAAAGTAAAATCAAAGAAAGTGCTTTGAGCATATCTTATTTCTTCTCTGCAAAGTGTTTGTTAAAAAGGCTCCAAGAGTCAATGGCTGAGCCATCCGGGAACACGCAGTAATCGTACTCACGGCCCTGCTGATCTTTCAAAATTCGATTCAAGGAATTTTGTGCCAAGCAGTAGCGGGCGGCCGGATTTCCAACAACACCAACATTGGCAGTTTCCTGCCGAGCCACCTTTTTTTGCACTGCCTTCCACGCATCACAGTTCATCTTGCCGTTTTTCTGGCAGGTAGATGACAGGGTCAGGCCCTGATACTCTATTACCGTCACGACTTCATACTTTTTCTTATCTTCGTTGAACAGCTTCAGCTTTTTTATCGCAGATGCAACTGTCGCCGACGAGAAGAAAAGAACCAGCGCGGAAATCAACAAAGATAAAAGTTGTCTCATATTTAAACATTGTAAATGGATGGGGTTAGCAGGGAAGTCTCGAGCCTAAATCTGGGCTTAGGGCCAGCTGGCATTAAGTCCTATAAACCATTACCTAATTTCTGCCGATTTAAGGACCGTGAAAATCCTTATCGCAATCACCTTCCTGCTTCAATTCGCCGGGGCGCAAACCCCGGGTAAGACCTATTTGAAGCCGGAAGAGATCATCTACAATCCGGATGAACGAGTGGGTCAATTCGTGATCTCTTATAAAAATTACGAAGACGTGCGTCTGGATAGCGATTTAGATGGAAGCGTGGATCTTTGGTACATCAAAAAAGACTCCACGGAAGTCGCTGTGCACTTCAAAGACGGACAACCTGTGCTGTTAGAAGCCGTGCAGACCAACCCCAAAGAAATTAGGTCTATTGTTTATGCCCTGGAAATGGGTATGTGGCGATTAAAAGGAAGTCAAGTTCGCGAGCCCAAGCTCATGAATCTTCCAGATGCCAATTGCGAACTCAACAAGGTGAAAAACAAAATCGCCCAGTTCGCTGAGGCGCTGGATGAAAAAATCGTCGAAGAATCCATTGATAGAAAGTTGTTGGACAAATCCTGCGGTAATCTTTCGAAAGAGGCGCGCTCACGCCTGCAACAATCGTTGAATGCGGCGCTGAGAGGGGCGGGGCAAATTGGAACCTGCCTTTCCAATGAAAACTTCGCCAAGAATGCATCCGGCGATTCAAAAGACACCGCCCCGGCGGCCTTACTCGCTGCAAAATACAAACTGCAAGCTTTGCAACTAGGTAACGGCAAGTTCAGCTCGTTGATTAAATGCGAAAAGCACAAAGACCAAAAAAGTCTGATGACCACTGAAGAGGGTTCCAAAATCATTTACCTGGATCCGGATCAGGTAAATACTTCGGACATCAGAAAACTTGGAAAACTCATCGACCCTTCCAAGCTTGAGCACGAGCTACTGCACAGAGCCGGTCTAAAAGATGAAAAGCAGGTATCGGAACTGGAAAAATTCTGCAAAAGCGGTGGTGGTAAGGCATCACATAGGCTTTCTCTTAGCCCTGGCAACTTGAAAAGCGTTCAACAGGTGATCACCGACGCCAGTGTCACCGACGCTGCCAATAAAGCCGCCGATAAGGGTTCTGCCAACACAGCCGACGCAGCCAAGGCTACACCAAAAAAAGATCAGACTCGGACTATTGCCTCCGAAAAGACGAATGAAGCACCAAAGACCGCAAATCAAACTGCGGCGACCAAAACGGCCGCCAGCATTCCAGTTGAAATGACGGTTGCACAGTCTCAGGTGCCTTCCGCACCTCAGCTGTCCGAGTCCATCTCCAACCCACCACCAGCCACAGAATCAGGCTCTCAGCAGGCGCTCGTACGATCTGCATCTGAAAGCAACGGAGTTATGAGACTTGCGAACAATATGATGGGCGCCCTGAGCACACAGGCCGTTGCTGGTGACACATCTTTGGCCTCCAATAATTCCTCTTCCTCCGAGGTGTCCCGTTCGGCCGCTAGCACAAGTGTTAATAAAGTCACGTCTTCCACAAAGAATCCGGCAGCAGATTTATTGGCGGCAAGTGCACGAAATTCAGTCGGCACTAATGAGCGAGTGGTGGAACAAATCACTCTTGACGGATCACAGGCACCAACCACAAAGGAACCTGCATCTGATTCTCGCTCCAGAAACATTGCATCAGACACCGCCCCCACAGCTCAAACTTCTATTTCAGCTGCAAGTGCTGGTAGATCCTCCGAGGTGGCCTCCGCCTCAGAGGGCTCATCCGGCGGAGGTCTTACAGGCTCCTCCCTAAGCTCAAACATCGGATCAATTTCCGGCGGTAGTAATGTCGGCGCACCGGGTCCCGCTCGAGGGCCAGCCGCCGTTTCTGAGGCCACCACAGCCCCAAAGGCAGCTGATAAAAAGTTGGATAAATCGGCAAATCGAGAGGGAGCTTCCGCATCAGCAGCTCGTGAGGAAGTGATCACCTTCATCTCTCGCAGCAATTATTCACAAGCAAAACAGAGACTGTCTGACCCCGCGTTTGGCAAACAACTGGAGTCACAGAAAATCACCGTTCTGGACCTCTATGGAAACTCCGTTGGAGCCTCCAAGGGCGAAGTAATTTTCCTGGATCAAGGGGATCGCTTTGTCCGCCAAAAATAAACGCAGCAAATCTGTGGTCCTTTTGATTGTCGGTGTCTTCTGGCTGGCCTATATTATTTCAAGCTCCATTCAGTTTTACTTCAACGTTCGTGATCTGACAGAAAAAGAAATCTTGCGCCGACAAAGCCAAATGCAATTCGTACAGGAGTCCTTCACTCCATTGGTGATTACTGAAAATTTCGCATTGCTGAAAGATCGACTAGAGAACGCCCGCAAGATTCATCTGATTGACTTCTACATCCTTCAGAACGGCACTGAAGTAGTGACCTGGTATAACAACTTCAATAATCTTGAGGGAATCAACGTTGACTATCAGGTCTTTAATCAGCTTCTACAAAATGACCTCCTGGCATTCCGCACAGTCAAATTGATGGACTATCGGTTTACGACCGGCGTCTTTCAGGACCGCACCGAAATCATGAAACAAAACATCTGGTTAATGAAGGGCATGATCCTGCAAGAACTTATCATTGTGACCTTGATGGTTGGCTTAGTCGTCTACCTGTTCTTAAAAGACATCATCAACCTGACCCAGATTCTGGCAAACCGCGACCGATCGAAGCTTGCAAACCTCAAGTCACTTTCCAAAGAGGGTCAAACACTTCTCACGGCCACCCAAAGCTATGAAAGCACCAAAAAGTACTTGGAGTACGAGAATCGCTACTACTCAGATTCCCTGACCCCGGCGATCCTGCACGAAATGAAGTCCGGCCAGAAAGCTCCCTATGCTTTCCAAAGCACCATGATCCGCGTGGATCTGAACGGATACACGCAGATCTTCCTGGATAAGAAGGACGAATACGTCACCGAGATCATGAACACCTACTTCATCAAAGCCCGCGAACTGATCGAACGCTATAACGGTTTGATCTATCAGTACGTGGGGGATGAAATCGTTTTTCATATCAAAGAAGACAAACAGAATTCCCAAGCCCTGGCGCTGGCGTGCCTGCGCAGTGTCTTTGAAGCCGCTCAGCAGATTGAGGCGAGCCTTCCCGAAGGGGCCGATCACTATTTCAAAGTGAAAGGCAGTTTTGTTCTGGGTAAGATTCGTTTTGTGAATCAGGATTCTGGCTTTGCCCTGAGCGGTCTGCCGCTAATTGAATCCGCACGTCTTCTAAGCCAGGTGGATGACAAAGCTTCAAGTTCGGTCACATTCTATGCGGAAGCCGCCGATTCGGTGGAGGGTCTTTGCACCGTCTCTGACACCAAAGAAACCTTGCTGAAAGGCTTCTCCAAGCCTTCGACTTTGTTCCGCGCAAAAAACTTCACCACGGTGACTGAAGCTTTGCAGAAAGACGTGAGCCTTCTGACTTACTTCCGCAGTGATGAAGACCTGTGCGCCGCATATGAATTTTTAAGTGCTGAAATTGAATCTGGAAAAGATCAGTCTTTCTTCACGGCCTTTGGTATCTTGAAAACCTACAAGGTGCGAATGAGCGGGGATATGCAGGCCGAAGCCTTCACAAGCTTCCTGCGAACCATTCAAAACGCCAACAAAACCGGGAAAGCTAACGACAAAGTTCTTTCTGCCGCTATCTCGCTAGCATCGAACTTCGTGCCTTCTTATCTGGTGAAAGAATCCCTGCTGGAAGTTCTAAGCTCTTGTCTAGAACATGCGGACCCGCGCGTTCAGGCCAATACCATCATCGTATTGGGTGACCTTGCGGAAGACATCGCTTTCTTAAGACGGTTTGTATATTCCAAGAACAACCGAGTTTCTGCGGATGCTTTGTTAGTCAGTGGTAAACGTAATATTGACAAGGAACTTGCCGAGAAGCTGAAGGAATATCTGGATTCCAAGAATCCGCTATTCCAAGCCAGCGGACGTTTTGTGGTAAGGTCTCTCGGAGAACACTACAAAAATACCGACCCTATATTTTTCGAGACCAATCCAATGTTAAAAGATCTCTTGCGGAAGATCTCCTAAGATCTCAGTCAACCGCCGGAACTCGTCATTTCCTATTTATGAAGTTACCCAAAGCAAAATCGACTTTACTTATACTCCTTGATCTCCTTCAAAATTTCTCCCGTATTAAAGTCTACAACATATGTTCCTTTTGCCACGGCCAACAGCTGACCATTTTCATTCGCAACCATTGAGTATCCAGGGGGAGCGACCTGAAAAGGTACCGGTTCAATAATCCACTTCAGTTCACCAGATGCAGTATATGCATATATATTTCTCAAGCTATATTCTCTTTCAAGAACAACAACTGCCAGACCTTGGAACTCCAAATACCCTCTTACAGCTGCCGGCAAACTAACTTCGACTTTATTTATCAATAATTTCTTTCTATCTTCTAATTTGGTAATCATTTAAAACCCCTCAAATTTGCTCAAAATCATTTTGACCTCACCGAAGTATTCAGGCTTCAAATCATCGACATAAAATTGTATACATTCTACGGCGCGCGAGCACTCATATAAATGCGATTGATTGTCGATGTCCGACTTTTTGGACAATTTGCGATTCCAGTCTCAGAATGAAACATCGGTGCAACATACAAAAAAGCCCTGATGGTTCTTCATCAGGGCTTCGAAATTCTAAGATGATTATCTAGGCTTTCTTGAATTTACTTGAAACCCACGGCCACACCATCGGCAACAAAGAAACACCGATCACACCGAAGATCACGATATGGAAGTTCTGCTTCACCACCGGAAGATTTCCGAAGAAGTGACCTGCCAGAACAAAGATCCACACCCACGCAATCGCGCCACCGATGTTGTAAACGATGAACTTGCGGTATTCCATTTCACCGATACCAGCAACAAACGGTGCAAACGTGCGAACGATCGGAGCAAAACGGGCAGCTACAATTGTAAAAGCTCCCCAGCGCTCATAGAAGGCATGGGTTTGTTCCAGATATTTTTTCTTGAAGAAGCGGGAGTCCGACTCAAAGACCTTCGGTCCTAAATACTTCCCGATATGATAGTTCACGGTGTCGCCCAGAATCCCGGCGATGGTCAGACTGATCAGAATCACCCAAAGATTCAAACCACCTTCCACCGCGGTGAAAGCACCCAGTGCAAACAGCAGGGAATCCCCCGGCAGGAACGGTGTCACCACCAGGCCGGTTTCGGCAAAGATGATCAGGAAAAGAATCACATACAGCCATGGTCCGAAGAAAACGATCCATTCAGCGATGTGCTTATCAAGGTGCAATATAATATCAATGAGTTCCATCATAGGGGCCAGAATCTTAGCATTGGCCCCCAAGCGCAAGAAAAATCAGATCCCGACGATGCGGCGGGCCTCTGCGCGATCGAAGTAACTGAATCTGTCTTCAATCATCTTGGACAGGTTTTCTCGGTCCACAACTGTCGCATGCAACAAACGAAGCGCTTTGAATTTTCCTTCAGAGAACGGGAATTCAGATACCACGTCACCCAGCTGAACCGCCTGCATTTCCGGTTTCTTTTTCAACCCGCGATAAGAAGCCAGATAAGTTTCAATCACCGCAAACTTGTCTTCATCCCGGGAGGCTCTGTCGAGTTGTTCCAGCATCACATCCGTTTTGATGGCAAAGAATCTTTTGGTCATCAGTTTGTTGACGTTATAAACCTCGATTTCGGCACCCGCTGGCATGAAGACCTGAATGCGCACATAACAGCCGCCTTCAAGCTGCACGATTTCACGGTTGCTGGTGGCTATAGAACAAGAATAGCTGCCGTTACCAATCAGATCCAAAGTGGTGCCGTTGGGTCTTTCATTCACAGAACCCCAGGAAGCCGATTTCGCCCAGACACGATAGATACGCAGGAATCCGGAGTCGGCAGGCAGATCTTTGGAATAGACCACTTCCACGTCGTCATCAAAACCAAAGACGTTCACGTTGATCTTTTCATAACCGTCCACGCGGAACTCAACGTCTTCAATAGAGGGATTGTATTTGGAAGGAATGGAAGACCAATTGATGCGGTTTTTTACGCTGGGTTTTCCGTTGGTGTTGTTGTTGCCATCTTTAGAACCACCGCCGCCGCTGTCACAGCCAGCAAGAAATGCCAAAGCCATCAATGAAACACAGATCTTGGAAAGAACCGACATAGTGATCACCTCATTGTTTTAAGCAGATCTAATCAATACGGGGATTTAAAGGCAATGGAGATTTATTCAGATGCCAATCCAATTTCTAATATCTAATTTCCAGCCATTTTTGCGCACGGAAAAACTTGCTTTACTATGAATTGGGAAAAGAAATTAGAAATTGGAGCATTAGAGGATTTTTGCTAAGGCAAAAATGGCGGAGAGTGAGGGATTCGAACCCTCGAGCCCCGCGAAGGGCTGCCAGTTTTCAAGACTGGTGTATTCAACCGCTCTACCAACTCTCCGTCGACCGTTTTATGGGTTTTGACGAGAGTATTCAAGCAGTTGTTTCCATGACGCAGCATGAGGTCGCCGCCTCATGCTGCCTGGATTTAAAGGACTTACTTACGAATCTCCGTACGGCCGCCCATATAAGGCTGCAAAGCCTTAGGAATGCCCACAGAACCGTCTTCACGCTGGTAGTTTTCCAGGATGGCCACCAAGGTTCTTCCCACCGCCAAAGCAGAGCCGTTCAGGGTGTGAACGAACTGAGGTTTACCACCCGCACTGCGGAAGCGGATGTTCGCGCGACGAGCCTGGAAATCTTCGAAGTTAGAGCAAGAGCTGATCTCACGATACGCATTCTGACCCGGCAACCATACTTCCAGATCATAAGTTTTCGCAGATCCAAAGCCCATGTCCCCGGTGCACAGAAGCACACGACGGAACGGAAGCTCCAGATCCATCAGGATCTGTTCAGCGTGGGAGGTCAAAGCCTCGTGAACTTCATGGGACTTGTCCGGATGAGCAAACACCATCAATTCAACCTTGTCGAACTGGTGCTGACGAATCAGACCTTTGGTGTCGCGACCCGCTGAGCCCGCTTCAGAACGGAAGCACGGAGAATACGCACAGAAGCTTTGTGGCAGATCTTTTTCATCCAGGATCTCGTTGTTGTAGTAATTCGTCACCGGCACTTCCGCGGTTGGAATCAGATACAAGTCAGAGCCTTCCAGATGGAACACGTCTTCTTTGAATTTCGGGAAGTTCCCGGTGCCCAACAAACTGTTGCTGTTCACCATGAACGGAGGAATCATTTCGGTGTAACCATGTTTCATGGAGTGTTTGTCCATCATGAACTGGATCAACGCGCGCTCCATTTGCGCCGCCGCCCCTTTCAGGAAGGCAAAACGAGTGCCGGTGGTTTTACCTGCACGCTCGAAATCAATAATGTTCAGCGCTTCACCCAGTTCCCAGTGTTCTTTCGCCTTGAAAGAAAACTGGGTCGGAGTGCCAACAACTTTGATCTCTTTATTGTCTTTTTCAGAAGAACCCACAGGCACAGAAGAATGCGGCTTGTTCGGAATCACCAACGCCAGGTTTGTCACTTGCTGGTCGGCTTCCGCAGCCTTGGCTTCAAGCTCTTTCACCTGGGTTTTCAAAACGTCGACTTCCGCCAAAATAGCAGAAGCGTCGCCGCCTTCGCGTTTGATTTTGCCAATCTCACCGCTGAGTTTGTTCTGACTGGCTTTGGCCGTTTCCGCCTGAGTGATCAGTTCTTTACGCTTTTTATTAAGCTCCATGATCTGCTCAAGAACTTCGGTCGAAGCACCACGATTCACAAGACCCTGCTTGTATTCATCATAGTAAGAAGTTCCGGTTTCAGCTTTTTTCTCAAGAAGTTTAATATCAATCATCTCAACGTCCTTTTAACCAACTAACGCCTCTACTAAGGCGCGACCAGTATATACATTCTAAGAAGCATCACCACAAGCACACAGATCAAATCAAAAATTAAAATCTGACCAATGCTCCAGTTCGCCAGCAATTTCATGATAACGGCCACAACCACCACCATGACAAAAAGCAGGGCAAATGTTCCGTAACCCACCAGTTCCTGGC
Organism: Bdellovibrio bacteriovorus str. Tiberius; assembly: GCF_000317895.1. Taxonomy (NCBI): domain Bacteria; kingdom Pseudomonadati; phylum Bdellovibrionota; class Bdellovibrionia; order Bdellovibrionales; family Pseudobdellovibrionaceae; genus Bdellovibrio; species Bdellovibrio bacteriovorus. The sequence continues at coordinate 71,453 of NC_019567.1, read as the reverse complement.
CGATCAAAGCCAGCGTCAACCCCAGGAGCAATCCTGTGATCAATCGCAAACTGATATGAAAAAGTGAGATTGTTGAAGACTTCACGCCCTCTTGTGCGCTGGAGGCAAGTCCTCTCATTTTATCGCCGATTCCCATGGCTTAAATTCCTTCCGTTGTCCGTCCCTAGTTGCCCAGTCTCATGATTTTCGCTTCTATTTCAGCACGATCCAAAGCATTTGGCGAGAGGCCAAGATATTTATTGTAGGCCTGCGCCGCAGAGCGGGTGTCGCCCTTCATTTCGTAAATGGCCCCTTGCTCCCGGTAGATTTCCGCATATCCGCTTTCGCGGGCCGATGCCAGAGCCAGCATGTCTTCAGCCACATCCAGGGATCCCGACTGGCGGTAACACTGGGCGGACTTCACGTAAATATCCGCCCCTTGCGGACGAAGCTTCATGGCGGTTGAGTACTCTGCCGCACATTCGGCATACTGCCGGCGGGCGGTGAACACTTCCGCTGCCAGAATATAGGAATCAGCCACGTTCGGATTCAGCTTCTTCTCGGACTTGGACGCTTCCAGAGCCGTCGCAAAATCCCCCGAAGCAAACGCCGCCTTACCAACATAATAGTGCGTGCGCGGGTAGTTGGCGTTCAGACGCTGCACCCGTTTAAACTGCTGAATGGCCTCTTCAAAACGGCTGGTTTCCAGATACAGTTTCCCGGCCTGGAATAAAGCCTCCCCATCAGTGGGATCCAAAACGGCGGCACTTAAGAACGCCTTCAGGGCTTTGTCGTTTAATCCCAAAGCCTTTTCACTTTCACCCAAGCCCAACCATGCTTTCTTGTTGCGCGGATCGGCCTCGGCGACCTTTTCATAAATGTCCTTGGCCTGACTGTAGCGATCTTCGGATTTATATACTTCCGCCAAAGCGATTCGGTAATCCAGAGTGTACGAAAAGCGCTTGATCAGCTCGTTCAGGTAAGTGATCCCGGAATCCACCCCGTTGGTCTGCGCCAGCATCTTGGCGTAAGTGATTTGAGCTTCCGGATTGGTCGCATCAATTTCCACAGCCTTGGTGGCATAGCGGATCGCATCTTTAGAGGCATTCTCTTTACGCTCAATTTCCTTTTTGTTGATCGGCATGATTGAACGGGCCAGCAGGCCATTGGCTTTCGCCAGCAAGATATAAGTATCAATATCCCCATCATAAGCTTTCGCCGCACGCAGGGCATAGTTCACGGTGCCAGGCATGTTGTTTTTGCGGAACTCCAGCTGCGCCAGTCCCCGCAAAACTTCATAGTTATTGGGCGCAATTCGCATGGCATTAGTCAGAATCTGCAAGGCCCCGATGAAATCAAAACGCTGAGACATATAGTCAGCCTGAAGCACGTAAGCGGACACCAGTTTTGGTTCTGCCTTAATGGCTTTATTCAACCACTCGATCGCTTCAAAACTTTGATTCAGTTGCCACAACGCTTTGGCCGCCTTCATCGCGGCGGTTCCGTTCTTGGGATCCGCCTCAAAGGCCGCTTTGAATTCGGCTTGGGCTGCCAGGAAGTCCCCTTGGCGCACGTACTGATCACCCAGATAAAGCAATTCGTTGTTACGGCCTTTTTCGCCCTTCACCTTGTCGGTACCACCCAGACGGATCACCAACTGGCGAAGTTCGCCGTTGTTGGGATTTAATCCGAAGGCTCTTTGCGCGACTTCCAGAGCTTTCTTTTTCTCTCCACGCAGAACAAAGATTTCAGCCAACGCGCCGAAACCTTCCGCCTCAATCAAAGACGGGATGCGACCTTTTGATTCCAGGGCAGAATTCAAAAACGCATAAGCTGTATCGGATTTTTTAAAGCCGTTGTATTCCACGATCCCGGCAAACACTTTGGCTTCTTTGTGTTTGGGGTTTTTTGCCAGAACATTTCTAAGAATACCGGCAGCCGAAGTGAAATCCCCCTGATGGTAAAGCGCTTCAGCCAAGGCGACCTGCGGATGCAGCCATTTTTCCCAAAGCTGGGCGGCTTTTTCATAGTAAGGCACGGCATTGACAAAGTCTTTTTCACCCGCCAAAAGCTCGGCCTTGAAATCATAAAGCACCGGCAACAGCGAAAAAGGTTCAGACCCTTCCAGCGTCGCCTCGATAGTGCCCTTGGCTTCTTTGTAGCGGCCCGCCGTCATCAGCTTTACTGATTCACACACCTGTCCAAACGGGCTGATTACATTCAAAGCCCGCGTGGCTTGAGTGATCCCGGCGATGGTTTTAATATCCTGGGCATCTTGAACCGCAAACGGCCACAACTCAAAGTACACCACACAAAGAAGTGCACGCACTTCGATGTTCATCGGCGCACCTTCAACGATGCTGACCAGTTTGTTTTGAGCTGCCACGTAAGATTCAAACGTGTCTTGCTCCATCGCAAACAGGGCTTCGTTCAGCTTTTCTTTGATCTGCTGATCTGAAAGCGTGGCGGTGGACTTGCCGGGTGCTAAAAGATGAATCTTGGATCCGTCCGCGGGACCGGTGTCCCATAGCAAGAACACCCCCAGAACAATCACCACCATCAAAATCAAAGCGGGGATTTTCAGGGACTTGGCGATCTCGCCTTTTTCCATGTTCTTAATATTGGAAAGTTCAATCACCGAATCAGACTTGGAATCACCCGAGCTGACGGAAGCAATCTTCTGCGCCGGAGGAACATAGGCCGGCGTATCCAGCACGTCGATTTGCTGCAACAATGGCTTTTGCGGTTGAATGTTCGCAAAGCTATCGGCAGAAGGGGCGCTGTGAGGGTTCGTGTTGTTGCGCGGAGTTTTCGGCGCCTGCACGATCACGGTTTCAGCTTCCATCTTCTGGGCTTTTTTCGGATCGACATCAACGACGCCTTCCAAAGCTTCCAGAAGTTTGTCATAGAAAGCAGGCTCTTTGGAAATCAAAGTCCATTGGCCATCGGGAAGTTTTGAAATCATCTCCTGACCGGAAAAGACACCCTCACCAATCATTTTAAGAATGGCTTCAGTAGAGTAAGGTCCTTTGACCTGACCTTTTCTAGTTTTAACAACCCAAGTGACCTGAATGCGTGACATAGACACCTGATTATACAAAGGTTTTTTGACAAAGGTTACGATGCTTAAGGGTTCGTAAAAAGGTCTGTGCTTTGGTCAAGGAAACTGGTTCCAGAATAGAACCTGAAACCCATAATGGAATTACCTCTGGTTCCGATTTGAGTGCTTAAGTCGAGCCTGGTAGACATCAAATCGAATTAAACGCATTTCCATGGCTGTCTCATGTTGGCACAGCCTTTGCTTTATAGGTCTTCGTAAGTTCGTGATTTGGGGAGTAAGTAGTGATTCGTAACGCTTTGATTGCAGCATACATCTTGGTAGTACTGGCGATTTCCGCTGTAGCGCGCGCTGGTGTTTTGCCAAACAATGCAATGGGCGAAGAAGTCGGTGTTTCCGATCTTCAAAACTACAACTTCAAAACTCACACAGGTGAAATCGTGGCTTTGGCTGACGGCTCTCTCGTTTTGGCGATGGCTGACCAGCAAACATTCTTCCTTTTGAAGTCACAAATCGACCTGACTCCTTACATTGGTTTTAAAGTTATGATGAGCGGTATTGAACTTGAACATCAACTTGCTCCCAATTTTGAGCTGGAAACTGTGGACCCCCTCCCTGGTTTCGGCTTCGGGAACAAAACGGTCGTCTTCTTTGTGTTTGGTATCAGCGAGGTTACTCAGTAATCTCAATCATAAGTCTCAGCCCCATCCCCTCCGCGGGCTGAGACTGTTTTTTTCTCTTAAAAGGCCTGCGGATCCCCCTCCTTGCAGGCCTTTTCTTTTTTTAAAATTCAAAAATTTGAAATTCAATGCCATGGTTGATTTATGAAATCACTCATCGCTGTTTTTGCATCTCTTGTTGTTTCCAGTTTCACCCAGGCCGCTGAAGTCAGCATCACCATGGACGACTTTAATGTGCATGAAGACACCCGCCTTCCGGCCGACAAAAGAAACGAAGCCATCTTAAGCGCCCTGAAAAAACATAAAGTCAAAGCCGCCTTGTTTGTGACATGCAAACACCTGAAATCCCCCCGCGATGAAAAGCTGCTGGCTGAGTGGTCGCGCCAAGGCCACCTGATCGGCAACCACACGGTGAATCACAAACGATTCGATGCCAAGGTCAGCGTCACTGACGAGATCGCTGAAATCCAGCAGTGCGAAGAGCAGCTGAAAAACCAGAAGAACTTTGAAAAGATTTTCCGCTTTCCCATGCTGGCGGAAGGGGACACTGCTGAAAAGCGCGATGCCGTTCGTGAATGGATGAAGAAAAATTCCTATCGCAACGGGCATGTGACCATTGATGCTTCCGACTGGTATGTGGACCGCCGCCTGCGCGACAAACTTGGCGCTGATCCCAACTTTGACCTTTCCAAGTTCCGTGACTTTTATCTGCAGCACATGTGGGATCGCGCTCAATACTACAACGACCTTTCCAAAAAGGTTCTGGGTCATGAAGTGAAGCACACCTTATTGGTCCACTATAATCTGGTGAATGCACTTTTCCTGGATGATTTGATTGCGATGTTTAAAAAACGCGGATGGAAAGTCATCGACGCCAAAATAGCATTCAAAGATCCGGTCTTCACAAAGCTTCCCGACAGCATGCCTTCAGGACAAAGCCTGATCTGGGCACTGGCAAAAGAAAGTGGAAAGCATGAAGCAGAACTTCGTTATCCCGGCGAAAACGACACCTATGAAAAAGAAAAAATGGATGCTCTTGGTTTGTAAATTCACTTTCTGTTTCTGTTAATTTTTGGAACGCATGTGTTTGCGCAGCCAATGGTTGCAGTGGTGATCTTTGTTTTGATTTGTTCTTTGAATTTCCATAAGACCTTTCTAAATTTTTTAGAAAGGTTCCTATGAAGTTCGTTGCTTTTGTTCTGATGGCTTCTTTGTTCGCATCTGTTTCGTACGCCGATATCTGCGGTAAATCTGACGATCGTGCGCTTTCCTTTGACAGCAAAGTCGGCAGACTTGTGAAAGAAGGCGAAACCAAGGGCTGCAACGTCACTCTGGTCAGCGACAGCTGTGTTGTGACTGTTGGTGCGTGCGCATTGGATCGTGATTATGCAGAATTTAATATTCCGGTTTCAGTTGCGGGCGTGCCACAGACTGCTGCTTTGGAAGACCGCTACTACGTTGAAAAAGGAACGGAACGCCATAACACCCGTGGCATTGGTCAGCAGTGGGCCGTGCTTCGACTGAAGCCCAACGAAGTCACCGGCAAACAGGCGGGGGCGACACAAGGCTACTATCGTGTGGCGACCAGAAAATCCCACAACGGGGATCCGATCCGTGTTGTCAGCTATGGCTACGCTTTGAATGATCTTTACGACATCAAACAAGGCAACATGCCGGCTAACTCAAATCCTGAGCAGATGCATTTTGCCCAGCAGGTTTCCCATGGAAAACTTGTGAAGGCTGGAATCTTTCTGATTCCTTCCATCATTGAACACGATGCGGATACATCTCACGGCAGCTGGGGCGCGCCGGTCATCAATGAAAAAACCAATGAACTTGTTGGCATTAATACTCATGGCGGCTGTCGCGCCCAGTACGTGGTGAAGGCAGGCGCCCGCTACACGAACTCTGGAACTTCCATCACTGGCAATTCTGATTTTAGAAAAGCGGTGCAGGCTTGCGTGAACAGACAGTAGGTAAAAATAAAAAAGGCTCCGTGAAGGAGCCTTTTACTTTGCTATTCAATTCTGCTGATCTTTGCACCCAGGGAGGAAAGCTTGTCTTCAAGCTTTTCATATCCACGATCCAGGTGATAGATGCGGCTGACAACGGTTTCGCCCGAAGCCACCAGGCCCGCAAGCACCAGTGAAGCACTGGCCCGCAAGTCTGTCGCCATCACCGGAGCACCGGTCAACTGCCCAGGACTGCCACGGATAACGGCCACACGTGTTTTCGGAGTGATATCCGCACCCAGACGGCAAAGCTCAGTCACGTGCATGAAACGGTTTTCGAAAACGGTTTCAGTGATAACACTGGTCCCGTGAGCCACCGTCATCAGCGCCATAAACTGCGCCTGAAGATCTGTCGGGAACAATGGGTGAGGAGCCGTCGTGATATCCACCGCCTCCCACTGATCACAAGGGAAGACCGTCATAGTGTCTTTAGTGGTTTCAATCTTGAAGCCCGCTTCGCGCATTTTCAGGATCAATGCCTCCAGGTGAGCCGGCACACACTTGGTCACCGTCACTTGGCCTTTGGTGATCGCGCCCGCAATCAGCAAAGTTCCAGCTTCAATACGATCTGGCATGATGGAGTGTTTTGCCGGCGTCAGTTTTGCCACGCCTTCAATGCGAATCACGCTGGTACCATGACCGGTGATCTTTGCGCCCATCTTGTTCAGATATTCAGCCAGATCCACAATCTCGGGTTCTTTGGCAGCATTTTCCAGAACTGTGATTCCATCAGCAAGTGTTGCTGCCATCATCACGTTCTCCGTTCCACCCACCGTCACAGTTTCAAACAGGAAAGTTCCACCTTTTAGTTTCGGGGAACCTGCGTGAACGTAACCTTCTTTTTGCGTGATGGTAGCGCCCAAAGCTCTGAAACCATCAAGGTGCAGATCAATTGGACGGCTTCCGATAGCACAACCACCCGGCTGGGAAACAACGGCTTCACCGTATTTTGCCAGCATCGGGCCCATGCACAGAAAGCTTGCGCGCATCTTGCGAACCAGGTCGTAAGAAGCTTCGAAAGAAGAAGGTTTATTCACAGTGACGTGAAACTCTTCACCCACCCACTTCGTTTCACAACCCAAGCTGTTCAGAAGTTCAGAAGTGGATTCGATGTCCTTCAGCTTCGGCATATTTGTAAAGACGTGATTGCCTTCAGCAAGAAGAGTCGAAAACAAAATTGGAAGAGCGGCATTCTTTGCACCACTCGTAGCGACAGTACCTTTTAGTGGGCCATTGCCCATGACGACCATTTTATCCATGTGTTTCTCCGCGGATGACTCTATCATGCCCAGAAAGATCTTTGATGACACTGATTTCGTTAAATATTTTTAAGCTTTCATAGACCTGCTTCATCGCCGGCCCCTGACTCATTCCCATTTCCATCAACATCAAGCCCGGCTTCTTCAGGTAGGGGGCGAAAGCTTGGGACCATCCCTTTAGTAGGGCCAGGCCGCTGTCTTCGGCATACAAAGCCGAGTTGGGTTCAAACTTCTTAACGTTTTCTTCCACCTGCGGGTCATCCGAAGCGATGTAAGGAGGGTTGGAGACCAGCACATCAATACCGCTCAAACCGGTGAAGTCCTTGTAAGCCGACATGATGGCTTCCACATTCCCCGCATCCAAGTTCAGGAATTGAACCCGATCAGCCACCTCAAGGGCTTGCGCATTTCTTTGGGCGACTTCAATAGCCCCCGGAAGCAGGTCCACGGCGATCAGTTTCGCGTTCGGATATTCCTTCAACAAACTTAGTCCAATGCACCCCGAACCACACCCCAGATCAACAAGACCCAAGGAAGCTTCTTTATCGGAAGCCCAGGCAAGCACGTCTTCAACAATGTGTTCTGTTTCCGGGCGCGGGATCAGCACTTGGTTGTTCACCTCAAAACGGTGATTAAAGAAATCGCGATAGCCCAGGATGTATGCCACAGGTTCCCCCGAAGCACGACGGCGGACCAGTTCACGCAGAACGGCCAGCTCTTCATCCTTCATCGGCTGGTCAAAGCGCAAATAAAGCTGAATGCGTTCCAGTTTCAGCCCATGGGCCAAAAGCAGTTCCGCATCCAAACGTGGAGTATCGATTTTTTTGTCTTTGAAGAAAGCTGTGGTTTTATCGAGTATTTCTTTGAGTTTCATTCTTTAAGCAGAGGTTTGTTTTTTAAGTGCCTCTGCCTGGAAGTTAGCAACGAGTGGGTCGATCAGCAACTCAAATGAACCACTCATGACCTGATCCAGCTGGTGGATCGTCAAACCGATACGGTGATCGGTAATGCGGGTCTGAGGGAAGTTGTAAGTGCGGATGCGCTCCGAGCGATCTCCCGTACCGATTTGCTCCAGACGGACATCGGAAGCCTCTTTACGGGCCTTTTCGTCCTCGATCTGCTGCAGTTTTGCGTAAAGGATCTGGAAAGCACGCTCACGGTTCGTGGACTGTGATTTACCTTCCTGACATTTTACGTCGATACCTGTCGGCAAATGCACGACACGAACCGCTGATTCAGTTCTGTTCACCGACTGACCGCCGGAACCCTGAGAACGCATGGTCTCAATTCTCACGTCAGACATCGGGATCTTGATTTCAGAAACCTCAACCTCTGGGATCACCGCCACTGTCACAGTGGACGTGTGGATACGGCCTGCGGCTTCCGTTTTAGGAACACGCTGAACGCGGTGAACACCGGACTCAAACTTCATTTTACTGAAGACCGAGTCACCGGTGATGCTGGCAATGATCTCTTTGGCGCCACCGGCATTACCTTCAGAGAAAGAGATCATTTCCACTTTCCAGCCCTGAGAAGTCGCATAGTGAACATAGCCGCGGAACATTTCATCCGCGAACAAAGCCGCCTCGTCCCCGCCGGCACCGGCACGAATCTCAAGAATGGTATTCTTGTCGTCGTTCGGGTCTTTGGGAATCAATGCGATTTTAAGCTGTTGTTCAAGATCAGGTAGCTCAGCCTCAAGCTCTTTCACCTCTTCACGGATCAGTTCACGCATTTCTGCATCCTGTTCCGCAGTCAGAAGCTCTTTGCTGGCTTTCAGATTTTCAGTTTTTTTGCGATAGTCGCGATAAACCAGAACGATCTTTTCCAGATTTCCCAGTTCTTTCATCAAAGCACGGTATTGCGTCTGATTAGAGGCAATGTCCGGTCTTTGAAGAGCCATATTGACTTCTTCGTAACGAGATTCGACTGCATCCAACTTCGAGAACATGGCTGAGGCTCCTGGTACTAACGGATCGATTGATAGGTCTGATAAATCATGCTGATCGGGATTGGGACCATCGCTGAAAACGAAAATGCGGTTCGAAGATTGAACCGCATTTCATACAAGAACGTCCTCCGAACGGAGGGCCGAAATTTACTTCTTGCCGTAACGTTTTTTGAAACGATCGATACGACCTTCAGTATCCATCACACGTTGCTTACCAGTGAAGAACGGGTGAGATGCAGAAGAGATCTCAACTTTGATTAGTGGATATTCTTTACCATCTTCCCATTTAACAGTTTCGGAAGAGTGCAAAGTAGATGTTCCCAAGAAACTGAAGTCGCAAGAGATATCTTTAAATACAACAGTATTTACTTTTGGGTGTAGGTTTTGTTTCATGACCTGATTCCTTCTAAATAATTTAACCTATGGGTCTTAAGCTGTAAGGATGTAACATACTGACTACCCCGTGTCGAGCATAAATCGCTGCTTTTTTTAGCAACAGACATCCGATCCAGAAGCCCCCTTAGTTCATACAAACATTCGTGATTACATATATTTAAGTAATATCGAAGGCAGCCGGTGATTGCTTTGCGGGGTTCCTGCACCCCCTAGGAAAACCAGACCTCCCCAGAGCTGACAGCCCCTTGTATTTTGCCTTCGGCCCTGACGGATTCTTGAGAGCCACCCCCAGCGCACCTACCCTTGAGCCACTATAACAAGGAGGATTTCCATGAAGTTTCTGATCCCTTTTGCGGCCGTTTTAACTCTGTCTCATGTGGCATCGGCTGAAAGCATCTACTGCACCTTCACTGAACCCTTTATTTCTGTGTCCTATAATTCCGACACCAACAAAGTGAAAGTCTCCACCCCGGATCAGGGATCCGTTGAGCTGACCGGCAAAGTGACTTTTGATAAGGGCGGATTAATTCACATCACTTCTGAAGGGCTAAACCACAAGTTGACCGTGAATACGACCAAAGAGGGCTCTGACGGAATGTCAGACTTCGTATATCCATTTGAAGGTGTCATCAACACCGATCAAATCTACGGAGGTTGTGAAACCGACACCTTGAAAAAGACCGAACCCACTCCCGAACCAGAGCCACAACCGCAACCAGAACCCCAACCGCAGCCGCAGCCCGAGCCTCAACCCCAGCCACAACCAAATCCATAAATAAAAAAAAGGGAGTCCAACGACTCCCTTTTTTCTTAACTTCAAATTTCCAATCTCCAATTTCCAGCTCTAAGCAAAGCTTAGCCCGGTCCGGACATCGCTTTCAGGAAGTCGTTGTTCGTTTTTGTGCCTTCAACTTTATCGATCAGGAATTCCATCGCGTCGATAACGTTCATTGGCGCCAAAACTTTTCTCAGGATCCACAGACGGTTCAAGTCTGCTTTATCAACCAACAGGTCCTCTTTACGAGTGCCGGATTTGTTGATGTCCATGCAAGGGAAGATACGTTTTTCCATCAGCTTGCGATCCAGGTGGATCTCGGCGTTACCAGTACCTTTAAACTCCTCGAAGATAACCTCATCCATACGGGAACCCGTATCGATCAAAGCCGTCGCGATGATAGTCAAAGATCCGCCTTCTTCAATGTTACGAGCCGCACCGAAGAAACGTTTTGGTTTGTGAAGGGCGTTTGAATCCACACCACCGGAAAGGATTTTACCGGATGGAGGAACAACGGTGTTGTAAGCGCGCGCCAGACGAGTGATGGAATCAAGCAGAATAACCACGTCGTGTTTGTGTTCAACCAGACGTTTTGCTTTTTCGATAACCATCTCTGCAACCTGAACGTGACGAGTTGGTGGCTCATCGAACGTGGACGATACAACTTCACCTTTTACGGTACGTTGCATGTCGGTCACCTCTTCCGGACGTTCATCGATCAGAAGAACGATCAACTTCACTTCCGGATGATTGTGCGTGATCGCATTGGCAATTTGCTGCATCAAAACGGTTTTACCCGTTCTTGGTGGCGCGACAATCAAGGCACGCTGACCTTTACCCAATGGAGCCATCAAATCCACAACACGCGTGGTGTATTCACCAGGGCTGTGTTCCAGTTTCAGGCGCTCGTTTGGATAAAGCGGCGTCAAGTTGTCGAAAAGGATTTTGTCTTTGCCGTTTTCAGTGGTCTCGAAGTTCAGAGAATCCACTTTCAACAATGCAAAGTAACGCTCGCCATCTTTCGGTGGACGAACTGTGCCCGTCACGGTGTCACCGGTTCTTAGGCCGAAGCGACGGATCTGGGATGGAGATACATAGATATCATCCGGACCTGGAAGATAGTTGTAATCCGGAGAACGCAAGAAGCCGTAACCGTCCGGAAGGATTTCCAGAACGCCAGAACCATAAATGTCCTGACCCAGTTTCGCGGCACGTTTCAGAATTTCGAAGATCATGTCCTGACGGCGAAGACCGGCAGCGTTTTCGATTTTCAGTTTGTTCGCAAGCTCTGTCAGCTGCGTGATGTTTTTTGATTTCAAGTCCTTGGAGGACAACCAGCTCTTTTCCTCGTCGGTCAAAGAGATGTCGGCCAGATCCACGTCCTGGGCTTGCGCCGGCATTGTGGAGTGAGCATCGTCACCCATTGGCTGAGCTTCGTCGCGGTTGCGGTCATGGCGGAAGTCACGGCGCTGATTGTTGCCGCGGTCGTTTCTGTGACCACCACGATCATTTCTGTCGCCACGGTCGTTACGGTCACCGCGGTCATTGCGATCGCCACGATCACGATTGTCGCGATTGTGCGGGCGGAATTCACGGCGCTGTTGATTTTGTTGCTGAGGTCTTTCTTGGCGCGCTTCCGGAGCAGCGGCAGGAGCTGCTGAAACAGGGGCATTTTCGGAAGGTGCTGGGGCCGCAGGGGCGGCTTCGGCGGCCGGAGCTGGGGAAGCTTCAGCAGCGGGGGCGGAGGTATCTTCAGATGTACTCTTCGCAGTGCGAGTACGTTTTTTTGCCACCTCAACGCCTTGTTGATCTTTAGGTTCAGACAAACAAATTCTCCTTGTAGGATTTAATCAGAAAAAAGAGCGATATATATAGGAAGCTGATCCGACTGGATTCATGCTTATTCGTTATGACCTCACTGTCCTTGAGCCGCCCCCCGCTTGTCAATAGCAAAACTCTGGCGGCCCTTGCGCCCCCCAGCCTGTACCAGCTTGAAACAAGGTCGAGGAAACAGAAGATTGTTCATAATGTTCGAGGGTTTAACACTTTCCTTGTTTTCTAAAAATGAAGCTATTTCAGGTGTTTAAATATGAGCCTGGGTAAGTCCAGTTTTCAGAATTTTAATCCGAAAAGTTAAAAATCACCCGGACCCCCTATTAATTTTTGGTAAGTAATACCGAAAGGATAGTATCCAATTTAAGCACAAGGAGTCTGACGTGGAGGACACATATACAGTTCCGGCACCAAGAACCCCTCTTAACCTCGAGGTGTCTTTTAAGCGCAATTACGCGCGCGAAGAGACCAAAGGCACGCTTAAGAATATCAGCATCACGGGAGCCTTTTTAGAGTTTGAGGGCGGAGAAGTTCGCGCCAATGAGAAGCTAAACCTGGTCATTATCGTGGCCGGTCGTGAGCGCAAGATCGCCGCTCATGTGATCTGGACCAATTCGGTTGGGGTCGGTGTGAAATTCATGCCGGTGAACAATCGCGATGTTCAAATTGTTGATGACCTGATCTATTTCGTGGAGAACTCCCGAAACGATCGACGGTCAGTGATGGACACGATCTTCAAGAAAGTCGGATAAGATCCGCAAAAACAAAAAGAGCGAGTGAAAACTCGCTCTTTTCTTTTTTGGAGAACCCGGGAACCTGATTATGTTCCTACGTGGGTGTTGTCCATAGCCTGTTGTTCAAGCTCTTTCTGTTTTCTTTTCTTTCTCATCACAATCAGTACTGCCAAACCTGCGGCTGCCAGACCAACAACTGCCAAAGCCATTGTTGTGTCGTTGTCCATGCCGGTCGGTGCTTCTTCAGCCACTTGCGGAGCTGGAGGGTTGATTGCTTCCACTGGTGGTGGTGGAGGTGGCGCCATGTCCTGAGCCATGTCCGGCGGAGGAGGAGGCGGAGCCATATCACCCGCTTGTTCCATTGGCGGAGGCGGGATGTCCATTTGAGCTTGTTGAGCCATTGGATCTTCCGGCATTGGTGGAGCCGGGATCTCTTCTGCAGGAGCCTGCATGTTGCCAGCCACTTCCTGGTGCGGTTGTTCCATTGCAGGTTGCGCCGGAGCCGGAGCAGCAGCCACGGCGCCGCCTCTCCAGTAACGAAGCTCAGTGCCTTCAGCAATGTTGCCTTTGGAATCTACAGAGTTGGAAGACCAAACTTCTTTCCAGGCATTGTCATAACCCAGAAGGTCTTTGGAAACTTTTCTGATGTTGTCACCGGATTTAGCCACGTAAGTTTCTGGCGCAATGCCGTTGTCTTCGTAGTAAGTGATCATGCGTGCAGAATCGTCCGGACGATGAGGGGAGCTGTAATAAACCTTGTCACCAGCACGAACGTCGCGGGAATTGAATGTCGGATTTCCTTTTTTCAGTTCCTTGCGCTTGTCAGCGCCATAGATCATCTGGCTGATGCCTTTCAGGCTGTCACCCGGGCGAGCGAAGTAAACTGTATTGAACCAAGTCCCGCCGGCTTTCCAAGGAGTCGTTGCAACCTTTTGTAGAGGTGCGCTGGCTTTTTTCGGAGCCTCAGAAGAGGAATCAACCACGGTCGTGGAGGATTCAGTCACAGTCGAGCTTTCAAAAACAGAGTTGGAAGAAGTGTCCGTCGTGGTCGTTGTTTCAGCCACAGATGTTGTTGGAGCTGGAACATCAGCCGCCGGAGCTTCGGCAAACGGATCTGCTGGCAATGTTTCGGTGGTGGTCGCGACGTCGGTCTGTTCTGTTGTCGCCTGATCGTCACCTAGAGTCGTTTCAGCAGTTGTTGTGGTTGTTTCAGTAGTGGTAGTGGTTTCGCCCAGAGCATCTTCTGGAAGTTGGTCGCTGGCCAAAGAGTCGTCACCAGCAATTTCAAGGGCGTCATCACCTTCTAGTTTTTCAAGGTCTGCGGAATCGAAGTCGGAAGCAACTTCAGCGTCTGCTTGGCTATCTTTAGACGTACAGCTTGTTACTTGGAATGCCAGACCTAGGCACGCTAGTAAGATAACGAGTTTTTTCATCATGTATTCATCCTTGATTGATGCCACGAAACATACTGTTTCAGTTAAGCGTTATTAACAATCTAAGCACAAGATCGAAGTCATGCAAACACTAAGAAAATCACTGGACTTTTGATCTAGTGGATCTTGAGTTTGGAACCCATCTTTATTTTATTTTTATCGAACCAACCTTTGTTCATTTCAAGCGCATATTTCGCAGGTTGTGCACTGGCATAGGACGGCAGGGCTGCGTCCGGCACACCTTTGCCGGACTTCATTTCCTTCACATCAATCAACGTCAGACTTTTGTCGAAGTACCCGATGGACAGATCTATTAATGTATTCTTCATCCAGAAGAACCGGGTTTCCTCGTTCTTAAATATAAAGAGCATTCCTTCATCTTCGCCCATCTGCGAGCGGAACATCAGACCACGCTCGTGCTGGTCCGGTGTTTCAGCGATCTCCACGACAAAAGTCTTGGAGCCCAAAGTGACTTTCTTTTTTGAAAAGTCCCTGGCCGCAAAGGCCTGCGGAAGCAGGACCAGGAACAGTCCTGCGAACATGACAAACTTAGCGAGCGTAGAACATTTCCAGCGCAACACCATAACGAACCCCTTTGGTCGTAACAACCATACCTTCTAATTTCAAAGCTTCCACCACTGCCAGCAGAATCGAAGCTCCAGCAAAAATAATATCCGCTCGGCCGCCCAGATGATACTTGGTCTTTTTTTCTTCGACTGTGGTACGGGCAAATTCCTCCACCCAGTGAGCCAGACGGTCCTTCTTCAGGAAGAAGCCATCGACCTTCTTTTCATCAAAGCCACCAACCTCAATCGCCACCAGAGCGGTTGGCGTTCCCGCCACTGCCACGATCTGATCAATCTTGTGCTTTTGAATTTCAGGCAGAATTGCTTTCAGTTGTTCCTGAATGAATGCTTCCAAAGGCTTGCGGTCTTTTTCAATCACCGGTTGATTGGTGATGAATTTTTCTGTCAGACGAACTCCGCCGATATCAAGACTGTGGCCATACAGGATGTCAGCCCCTTTGCCAACGATCAGTTCAGTGGAGCCACCACCGACGTCCACCACCAGGGAAGTCACATTGGGATTGGTGCCACCCGCGGTACCGCCCAAATAAGTAATTCTTGCTTCATCTTCGCCCGGAATGATTTCAATAGGAATGCCCAGTTCTTCACCGATACGAAAAAGCTCCTGACCATTGCGAGCGTCACGCGCCGCTGACGTCGCCATCGCCAGAATCTGATCCACGTGTTCAGAATCGATTTCTTTTTTGAATTCAGTCAGACACTGACGGGCTCGGGCTAAAGCATCCGGATGAAATTCACCGGTCTGCCCAACTCCTTGACCCAAACGCACCACCTGCATCAGATCACGGTGCACCTTTTTGATTCCATCCTTGTCGCCTGAAGCAATCAGGCACAGGAAGGTGTTGGTTCCAAGATCAAGTGCTGCAACTTTTTTCATTTCAAATATCCTGTTCTATTTCAATTTCTCTAAAAGAATCTTATTCACAAGATCCGGATTGGCCTGACCCTTGGACGCTTTCATCACTGCGCCGACAAAGAAACCAAAAAGGTTCTTCTTTTTGCCGGACTTGTGATCTTCCACAGTCTGCGCGTTGGCTGCCAGCACTTCATCCACCAGCTTTTCAATGGCGGCAGGATCCGAGATCTGCACCAAGCCCTTGTCCTTCATGATGACTTCCGGATCATTTCCAGAGGCCCACATTTCCTGGAAAATGGTTTTTGCGATTTTACCGGAAATTGTGCCCTTGTCGATCATCGCAATCATTTTGCCCAGCTGCGCCGGTTTGATTGGTGAATCCTTGATGTTTTTATTGGCAGAATTCAGTTCGCGCAAAAGCTCGGTCATAATCCAGTTAGAGGACGCCTTGAAGTTTCTGGATTCTTTGGCGGTGTCTTCATAGAAATCAGCCAGATCTTTTTCCGTGGTCAGCACCGTGGCATCCAGTTCCGGCAAGGCATGTTCATCCTGGAAACGTTTGGCGCGGGCAATCGGAAGCTCAGGCAGTTCTTTTTTGTATTTCTCAATAATGCTGTCGGTGACAATCACCGGCTGCAGATCCGGATCCGGGAAATAGCGATAGTCCTGCGCATCTTCTTTGGCCCGCATGGAGAACGTGCGGTTTTTATCCGGATCCCACAGGCGGGTTTCCTGAATAATCTTATCACCACGCTCGACACAATCAATCTGGCGCTCAATCTCATATTCGATGGCTTTTTCAACAAAACGGAACGAGTTGATATTCTTGATTTCAACTTTGGTGCCGAACTGAGTCGCACCCTCTTTGCGAACCGAGACGTTGCAATCACAACGCAGTGATCCTTCTTCCAGATTCCCGTCACAGACATCCAGATAGCGAACGATCTGACGAATGGTGCGCGCGTATTCCGCCGCTTCCTGCGGTGTGCGCATGTCAGGGCCGGACACGACCTCCAACAAAGGAATGCCCGAGCGGTTGTAGTTAATCAATGTGTATTCACCGTGATGATTGGATTTACCGGCGTCTTCTTCCATATGGGCGCGGGTGATGGAAACGGTTTTTTCTTTTCCATCCACCTTGAAGGTGATCGATCCATTTTCACAAATAGGCTGATCGTACTGAGAGATCTGATAACCCTTGGGAAGATCCGGATAGAAATAGTTCTTGCGCGCGAAAACAGATTTGCGGCGAATGTCACATCCCAGGGCTAGACCCGTTTTAATCGAGTACTCAACCACCTTGCTGTTTAAAACCGGCAAGCTGCCGGGCATGCCCACACTGACCGGCGAGGTGTTTTCATTGTCACCAGCTTCAAAGGCCGTTGATTCCGAGCTGAAGATCTTGGTTTTCGTGCTAAGCTGCACGTGAATCTCAATACCGATGACGGCTTCATATCCTCTAGATGACATGGGGATGTTTTCCTTTCACCAAAGAGGCGCCTTCCAGCGCGTAAGCCACATTCAGCATCTTTTGTTCCTCAAAGTGACCCGCCGTCAGCTGAACGCCGATCGGAAGACCGCTTTGTGATTGCCCATAGGGAACACTCATTCCCGGAAGACCGGCAAGGTTTGTCGAGGTCGTAAAGATGTCATTCAAATACATCGCCAGGGGATCAGAAACCCGTTCGCCAATCTTAAAGGCGGGCGCTGTCGTCACCGGACTTAGGATCACATCACATTTTTTGAAAGCTTCCAGGTATTGTTCCATAATCAGGCGGCGCACCTGACCGGCCTTGTTGTAAAAGGCGTCATAGTAACCACTGGAAAGACAATACGTCCCCAGCATAATACGACGTTTGACTTCAGCACCGAAGGCCTGGCCCCGCGTCTGGCTGTAGAACTCTTCCAGATCCACGGCCGAAAGATTTTTAAATTCGGCACGGTATCCGTACTTCACGCCGTCATAGCGGGAAAGATTCGATGACGCTTCGCTGGCCGCCACCAGGTAATACACCGGCACGGCAAATTCGGTCATGGGAACAGAGACTTCAACAATCTCGGCTCCCAGTTTTTTCAATGTATCCACCGAGTTTTCCACAGTCTTTTGCACGTCTGGATCCAAAGAACCAGTCATGTATTCTTTCATCAGACCGATCTTCATGCCTTTGACATCGGCTTTCAGACTCTGGCTCCAGGCCGGGACTTTTTTCTGAGCGGTGGTGGAATCGTGCGGGTCAAATCCTGAAATCACTTCCAGAGTCAAAGCGGCATCCTTCACGGAACTGACCATGGGGCCAGCCTGATCCAACGAAGACGCATAGGCGATGATGCCGTAGCGGCTCACACGGCCGTAAGTGGGTTTCACGCCGACAATGCCACAGAAACTTGCGGGCTGACGAATCGATCCGCCGGTGTCTGTCCCCAGCGTTCCTGCCACCAGACGCGAAGCTTGGGCGGCGGCAGAGCCACCGGAAGATCCTCCGGGCACTCGTTCCAGGTCCCACGGGTTTTTCACTACACCGTGGAAAGAAGTTTCATTGGAAGAACCCATGGCAAATTCATCCTGGTTCAGTTTTCCCATCACCACAATGCCAGATTTTTTCAGACGAGCCACGGCGGTGGCATCATAGGGCGGAACAAAATTTTCCAGAATCTTGCTTCCGGCAGTGGTTGTCAGACCCTTGGTGCAAAACATTTCCTTAATACCAAAGGGCACGCCCGCCAACAGACCGACGTCCTCGCCCTTGGCGATGCGGGCATCCAGGGCATCGGCGTCTTGAACGGCCTGAAGATTCAATGAAGTGAACGCATTCAACTTTGGATTTAAGGCATCAATGCGCTTTTGAAAGTGCTGTGCAACTTCCTTGGCGCTGACTTTTCGGGATTTGACGGCGTCGGCGATTTCAGAAATAGAGGCAAATGTTAAATCCACAATCAACCTCCTAAACAACCGGTGGAACTTTGAAAAGGTTGCCCGCGCGGTCCGGCGCATTGCCGGTCATTTCATCGGCAGTGAATTCCTGACTGACGACATCTTCACGCCAATAGGATTCAACCTCCGTCGGCGTCACCAAAGGTTCAATCCCGGCGGTGTTGATTTTTGAAATCTGCTCAAAGTGAGTCAGGGCCTTGGCCAGCTGGGTGCTGTATTCCTGGGCTTCTTCATCCGACACATGCAGGCGGGCAAGTTTGGCAATCGCTTCGATCGTCTTTTTGTCAATCACCGGAAGCTCCTCTCGGTCTATCGACATTTAAGCTAGTACAAACTGCGTTGGGAGTCATCTTTTGCCCAATGCGTTTGATGGTGACTGGACCTCAGAGATAGGTGCAAATTGTTCTATGTCCAAAAAACGCCACGAAGAGCTAAAAAAGATCATTTCTGAACACGACCACAACTATCATGTTCTGGATAAGCCCACCATTACAGATTACGAATACGATCAGCTCTTCAATGAACTTCTGGAACTTGAAAAAAGCACCAAAGGTCTGGATCTTAGCGATTCACCTTCCCTGCGAGTGGGCGGAACTGTTTTGGAAGGCTTCGCAAAAGCCCAGCACCGCCTGCCGATGCTTTCACTGGCAAACAGCTATTCGCCCGAAGATATTTTCGAATTCGATGAACGTGTTAAAAAATTCCTCAACACCGAAGAGCCGGTGGAATATCTGTGCGAGCTTAAATTTGATGGCCTGTCCATGGAGCTGATCTATGAAAAAGGGCAGTTTGTTCGCGCCATCACCCGCGGCGACGGCACGGTGGGTGAGGACGTCACTCACAATATTAAAACCATCAAAAGCATCCCGCTGAAACTGTCTCATAAAAATCCGCCAGAACTGCTGGAGGTGCGCGGGGAAGTTCTGATGTTCAAAGAGGACTTCGCAAAGCTGAATGAAACCCAGCAAGAAAACGGGCAGCAGACTTTTGCCAATCCCCGCAATGCTGCCGCCGGAACCGTGCGCCAGCTGGATTCCCGCATTGCCGCTTCTCGTCCGTTGCGTTTCTTTGGTTATGCCTTGGGCGCGGTGGACGGTGAAAGCTTCAACACTCAAAAGAACATTCAGGAATACTTCAGCGATCATGGCATCCCGACGGTACTTCACTACAAAGAAGAACTGCTGGTGGTGGCCAAGGGGCCTGAAGAGGTCGTGAAGTACTATCACCACATTGAAAAAGTCCGCCCGAAACTTCCTTTTGATATCGACGGTGTGGTGATCAAGGTCAATTCGCTGCGACTGCAAGATGACCTGGGGCTGGTGGCCAGAAGCCCGCGATGGGCCACGGCCGCGAAGTTCAAGCCGGAACAGGCTCAGACCACCGTGGAAGACATCGTGGTTCAGGTGGGTCGCACGGGCGCGCTGACGCCAGTGGCGATCATGAAGCCCGTGAAAGTGGGCGGGGTCACGGTTACAAACGCCACTTTGCACAACCAGGATGAAATCACCCGCAAAGACATCCGTATTGGCGACACCGTGATCATTCAGCGCGCAGGCGATGTGATCCCCGAAGTCGTCGAAGTTGTAAACCCTGACAAGCGTCCGGCGGATCGTCTGCCTTATTCGATTCCTGAAAACTGCCCGGCATGTAATTCCATCGCGGTGAAAGCCGAGGGCGAAGTGGTCACCCGTTGCGTGAATCCACTGTGTATCGCCGTGGTGAAAGAATCGCTGAAACATTTTGTGGCAAGACGGGCGATGAACATCGACAAGGTCGGCGATCGTCTGATTGAAACCCTGGTCGACAACAAACTGCTGACCCGCTTTTCGGACTTCTATCGCCTGACGAAAGAACAGATTCTTTCTTTGGATCGTCAGGGTGAAAAATCCGCCGACAATATCATCAAGTCCATCGAAAACAGCAAGAACCCGACACTGGCGCGATTCATCTTTGCACTTGGAATTCGTTTTGTGGGTGAACAGACCGGAAAACATCTGGCCGATCACTTCCTGACAATTGATAAGTTCCTGGAGGCCAGCGAAGAAGAACTGCTGCTGGTGCCGGAAATCGGCGCCAAGGTTGCCAAATCCATCCGCGACTGGACAGGAAATCCCAAGCTGGTGGATGAAGTTCACGCCATGCTAAAACTTGGAGTCACCATCGCCGGCCCCGTGCGTGCACAAGAGGGTTCTCTTTCCGGCATGAGCTTCCTGATCACCGGAACATTGCCGGTGAAGCGTGATGACGCCAAGGGCCTGATTGAAAAGAATGGTGGGAAAATTCTGGGCTCGGTTTCATCCAAGCTGAATTATCTGGTCGTGGGTGATGATCCAGGATCGAAAGTGGAAAAAGCCCAGGGGCTGGGTGTAAAGATCATCTCTTGGGAAGAACTTCAGGCCATGATTTAGTTTCTGCCGTAAACGCTTGTAAGGCGCTGGATGTCACCGGCGCTCAGTGCGGCACTCGGGGCAAGTTGGGATTCTGTTTTTGATTTCATGGTAACACCGCCGTTTTCACTGAACGCGGTCGGCTGATAAAGCATGACGGATTCATAATCAAATGCCGAAGCCCCGCTAAGCACCATCAACGATGCGGGGAAAATTTCAAAGTTGTGTTTGTACTTTTCCTGAATATTATCCCACATCACTTCCACAAACCGGTCCCGGTCACTGCGATTTTGTTCATGGATAAACCCCAGGGCGTGCATGATCTCATGAGTGATCTCGGTCACACCGCACCCCCCGGAAATCCACAGGGGCTGCTTGCCGCCGACTTTTCCCAGATAGGATTTACACCCTGATCCGGCTTCAAACACCAGAACATCTTCCTGATTGGTGTAAGGAACAAACTTGATGGGGGTTTCTACAAACGCGGCAATAGCCTGAATGATCTCTGACTTGTTGGGCACATCATTCTGAATATGAAAAGGCACGACACCGCCTTCCCATAACTGAACACTTTCCAAAGCCACACTGCCGCGGACTTTGGCGCTGCGGGGAACCCCGATCACGATGTCTTCGTTAACAACGGCCACACCGTCTTCCACCACATAGGTCACTTCGTTCTTGGCAGAAACCTCATCATGAGGTGACGAAGGCTCTTCATAGGGAACACTTTCGCTGACCGCTTGCACGGTCTTCATCTCAAAGACCGAGGCCACGGCACCCGGCTCAGAGTCGGAGGCTGTTTCTACATCTTCGGACTCTTGGTGTTCAATAGAGGACGCCGACTGAGGAATGTCAGGACTTTCGGAAGGTTTCGGCCACAGCAGATAGACAACGACCACGGCAAGAACCAGAAGGACGGGCACGGCTTTTTTAATCATTCAAACTCCGGGGGAATTTTCAGTGCTAAAAAATGCAAAACCCACGGTTTCAGGGCCGTGGGTTTTAAAATTGAACCAATGCTGAACGAATTTTCGTTCGACCGAATTAAAGGTGGTCGATAACGATATCGCGAGCCATTACGGTTTTACGACCGTCAGCTTTTGCAGATTCAACGCCTTTCAAGCACAGTTGCTCAATGGCTTTACTGAGTACGTCAATAGTCTCAGCAGATGTGTTCATTTGACCTTTTTCTTTGATCAGTTTTTTAACTTTGCTTGTTACTACAAGTACTTCTGCCATGATATACCTCTCCATCCATGTTAATCGAACAGCTAAAAGGTTTGCATAGGGTCCTGTGAATGACAATATGAAATCTTCTTGCGGCGCACTAATTTAAGAGCGACCCGGGTTCATTAACAGCTCTGGCTTTCCGTCAACGAACTTGAAAAGCTCTGCCTGACGGGATCCGGCCTCACCCGGCGATATCCACACGAACGTTTTTTGATCCAACGGCTTGGTGCATTCCACATCCAAAAAGGCCGGCGACCAGCAACCACTGTTCAAGTGTTCGACGGACCCGATCATCTCATGACGGGTGTGATGGGTGTGCCCGTAAACTATGCGATTCACCTTGGTGATTGCGCTGGTCATGGCCATCACCCGGTCATCGGGTTCTTTGTAGCCAGACACGAGGGACGTCACCGACTTGCTGTAAAATAGGAAAAACGGCAGCAGCAAGAACAGTGGAATGAATGCCCAGAAGAACGAGATTTCATAGATGGCCCGCACAAAGATCATCAGCTGGAAGATCAGATAGAAAGCCACAAAGATAATAAACGCACGATCCAACCACAGTTCGCGCGCCAGCAAAAATGGATTGCTGGCCGCCGGCGCCACAAAGAGCTCTTTCAGCTCACGCACCATGCGAGGTTCGGCATTTGCTTTCTCCGCAATCAACGACACACGGTCTTCGATCTTCAGTGGATTTCTCATCGGCGCTGCCAGTCGGTCATAGAACGAGTGAAGCAAAGTCAGCACCGAACCCCAGAACCACGTCAGCACCAGTCCCGGCTGCGCACGCAGCATGTATTTCACGAAGAACTTAATGTACTGCGGAATACTCATGATGTAGTTACTGTCCACATGCGGGTTGAAGAAACCCATTCCATTCATCAGATAACGACAGGCCAGATTTCCAAACGGCAGCTTCAATGAAACAAAATTATAACCACGAACAAACGGATTGATCGGATCCTCACACATGCAATACGGATCGTACTGATTGCCGTGTTCAATCAACGTGTCCTGATTGCTGATATAGAACCATTCAACAAAACGAACCTGATGTTTTTTGTCTTCCGGCAGGTTCAGATGACGATAGATCTCGGCCTGCACTTCCGTGAAGTGCAGTTCCAGATCATGATTGCCAATCACAAAGACCGCGCGGTTGCCACGAAGTACAAACTCGCGCAGAGCACGGACCCAGTCGGCATGGTCCTTCAAAATCACTTCAATTTTAAAACGGGATCGCTCTTCAATCGGGAAAAGCCCGCGGCGCTTTTCAAGACCGCTGACATTAAAGACCGGCTCATCCGGTAAGCGCAGAACGCTGTCAAAATCAAAAATGTCACCGTTCAGAACAAGTTCAACGGAAGCGCCTTGTGCCTTTTCTTCACAGTTCTTCAAGAACACTTCAAACGTGTCATCAAAGAAGAACTGACGAGTCTTGAATTTCTTCCACAACGGAAAGCGCAGGTTCACGGGTTCAGCTTCACACAAATGCAAATCACTGATGATCGCTGTGTGCGACGCCATTTTAAAATCAGGAAAAGGTCTTGAAAAAGAAGTGGGCAAATCTGCCTCCCAAGTCTATGATCGTGCAGATGAAAGAATTTATCAAGAACCTGAAGACTCCAATTGCAATTGTCGGCATGGGTAAAAGCGGTGAAGCCGCCAAACGCCTGCTGACTTTGGCAGGTCATGCCCCCGAATCCATTCTGACTTTCGATGGAAAACTGGAATCGGCTCAGTTTCGTGACCCACAGGTCCTGATGAATCAAAAACCCGGCACTCTGGTCGTGTCTCCGGGTGTTCCGCTGGCTTCAGTTTGGATTCAAGACGCGAAAAAAAACGGAGTCCAAATCACCAGTGAACTGTCCCTGGCTTGTGCGACCCTGGAAACTGAAAAAATGATCGGCGTGACCGGATCTGTCGGGAAAAGCACCACGGTTTCCATTTTGGGTGCAGGCCTTGAGGCCTTTTCCAAAACCGGCTTTGTCGGTGGAAATCTGGGCACACCATTTGCGGACTATGCCGCCGATGTGATTGAAGGCAAACGCCCGCGCGCCGACTGGGTGATTCTGGAGCTTTCCAGCTATCAACTGGAAAACTGCGAGGGTCTTTCCCTGGATTATTCCGCGATCACGTACCTGACCTCCAATCACCTCGAGCGCTACGACAACCTTCAGCACTATTACGACACCAAATGGAAGATCCTGTCTTTGACCAAGGATGCTTTGCTGCTGAATCGTGAGGGTGGTGACCTGGTTGAATACTTCCACAAGAATGGTGAATCCGAACAGGTTAAAATCATCTCGCGCTCGGACAAGGCTTTGACTTCTTTGCAGCTTGAAAAAGCGCAACTGATCGGTCAGCACAATCAGGACAATCTGGCATTGGCCAGTGCCCTGGCACTTTCTGCAAAATGGCCGGCCTCGGCGATCGAAGGCATGAAGGCCTTTAAGGGCCTGGTGCACCGCCTGGAAAGTGTTGGCACCCATAAGGGCATTCGTTTTATCAACGACAGCAAAGCCACTGCGATGGACAGCGTGTTGATCGCCGCGGCTGCCGCCCACGACACCCTTTCAAAACCCGGAAAACTGTGGCTGCTGCTGGGTGGTCGCGATAAAAATCTTCCGTGGCAGGATCTAAAAGCACTGGGAAATCTGAAAGACATTGAATTTGTTTTCTTCGGCGAATGCCGTGAAGTGGCTCAAACCAAATCCACACTGACTGGAAAGTCCTTTTCACGCCTGGGTGAAGCCATGTGCGACACCTTGGGGAATGCAAAGTCAGGTGACACCGTGCTGTTAAGCCCGGGCGGCACCAGTCTTGATGAATTCAAGTCGTTTGAAGATCGCGGGAACTATTTCAAGAAATGTGTTTCGGAATTTACTCTCGGAAACTAAGCACGGACAGCGTGTTTGGATCCACCGGCAGAACGCGGGAATAGATCTTCTGCGTTCTTTCGCCCACCACCACAACTTCGTGAATGTCTTCAGGCACGTTGTAAAGAATGAAACCACCGCCCGCAATGCCTTTGCCGTTTTGCAGGATTTTTCCCTGCATATCGAAGTACACAATCTGGCGTGGATTGAATGAATCATACGCTGCCAGATATACTTCAAAGTTTTCATCCGGAACAAAGCCCACAATCACACCTGCCGTCGGCAGATCATCAATCTTCAGATAACCTTTGATGGCGCTTAACCATGACCAGCGAACCACCGGCGCATGCACGTATTCGTCGTTGTCATTGTAAACATATCTCGCCGCCACATAGTCGGTGCCCTCAGGCTGAACGCGCATCAGACCGTAACGTCTCAGATTCGGCAACGTCACCGTGGTGGCACCCTGAACTTCGAATTCACTCTGCAGGCTTTGCATGGTCACGGTGGCCGGAACCGCGTCACCCGCAAAGGCATCATACACCCGCAGCGGAACGGATTCGTTTTTCATGGTGGACTGAATATCCCCTTGAGCCACGGAACCTTCTTCGACCACCACGTTCTGATAACCCACAATGGCTTCGGCTCTTGTTGCCAGCAGGGAATGGAAGCCTGGCTCCGCATTCACAAAGGCAAACAAACCGTTGTCCCCGGTGGCTTTCAAACTTGGATCCGGAAGCATGAACTGATTAAAGTAAACCGGCACAAGGCTTTGATCTGACTCAACAACCACATCAATTCCGGAAAGCGTTTTGCCATCCAGACTGACTTTACCCCAGATGATGGTTGGCGCGCCCTCAAAGGACATCTGTCTTTGCTGGCTTAAAATGTCCTGCAAAGCCTGAATCATCGAGGCCGGATATAAAGGCGTCTTGAATTCCTGACCTGAAACCACAATGGAAGCCGTCTGCATGTGTGAAGGCGCTGCCGCCCGCATCACGGTCGTGGATCCCTTGGTCACATTGTCCATCGCCACCGCACCGTCTTTTTTCGGAGCGACTTCTTTGGCACCTTTCACAAAGGTCACCAAAGTCTTCGCCGGAGCCGCATCATCCGGTTTTGGATTGTAAGCACTGGTGACAATACCGCCAAAGTCAGGATGTGGTTCGATGCGAATCTTCGGTCCTTGCAGCCGGTTTTGCGCAATCGAGGCAACACGGTTTAAGCGGAAGCTGCCTTCCCCCAGGGTTTTACCCTCTTTATCCACCAGACGGGCAATGATGGATCCGGTCACGTCTTCAACATCTATATTATACTGACCCTGAACAAGATTGACCTTGCCCAGTTCTTTTAAGACACCCTCGTCACTGCGACGGATCTCAATATGATGTTCATTGGTGACCGCAAGACCCCCGGTGATTTCCAAAGGACCCGAGATCGTGCGTATGCCTGCAGGTCTTTGTTCTTCCACCAGACCATAGGAAGGATTCATGCCGTCATCAGATGGCTGGTTGTTGCGATCCGGGATACGCACTTCAGCTTGAGGGATTTTGGTGCTGGCTTTGCCGGATGCATCCACTCCCGCCACGTACACACGCGGATTGGAAGATGCTGTTGCTTCAGTCAACACGCCTGATTTTTCCAAAACCTCTTTGGCCATGTCAGACCACGTTGGCTGGCTCCAGTCCTGACCAATAACTTCGCTGCGGCTTTGAGCGGCTTGCAGGCGCTTGGCCTGAGCCGGGGAAAGGTCATTCATCCATGCCGTCGGATCGGCATCCACCGTCTTTGTGGTTGGCGCTTCCGCGATAAATCTTTCCGGAGTTTTTTGAATCACCATTTCAGAAATCTCCACACGCTTCGCAAAAAGCGGTGCGGTGGATTTTTCTGCGGCAAGATTCAATGGTTTTACTTTTTCAATTCTTGACCACTCTGCAAGTTGCCTCTCGGATTCAAGCAGCTCTTCAAAGGCGATATGTGGTGGAGAATTTTTCTGAGCTTTGATGGTGAGCGCTTCGTAAATAGGAATGAACTTCAAGCCACCCGTGGGGCTTGACCAGTATAAGCTTCCAGCTAATACCAGGAGCGGTAAAATGAACCGCTTCAGTCGCATTCCTTGCAACAGTCACCTCATTTGAAGAATAGTCATTTCTGACTAGCCTTAATCGTATTTAGAAGGAACGGAAGTCGTCAATCACGTTGCGACTGTCGCGACTTTGGTTAAGGGACTGGCGGATCTTTTCCGCGATGGGTGCGGCTTTGTCGTCGTCGCGGTCAAGCAGGTCGAAACCGCCGTCTTCATTACGACCTTCGACCAGAACCTGGACCTGAACATCGTAAGGGCGACGGTCGCCTAAAACAGTGACATGGGTGTAGAAACGTTCTCTGGCCATATCCATCTTGTCGATATTCTTGCCTTTTTTGTCGTAGTACTGAGACGTCATCTCGCGCCCGTTCTGGCTGATGGATTTGGGTTCACCAATCACAGCCACAATCGCGCGTCGGGTCTCACTCAAGTTCAGTGGGGTTTCACGCAAGATCACCCCACCAGTGCGACAACCAGCAAAAAAAAGCGTCGATGCAAAAAGGAATACCCAGACGAAGGTCTTCATCATTATTTCTTCTGAGCCTTGTTCCAGTCATCCATGAACATCTTGATACCTTTGTCAGTTAACGGATGGTGAGTCATGGATTGCATGACTTTGAACGGAATAGTCGCGATGTCCGCGCCCATTTCAGCTGCAAGTTGGATATGCATCGGGCTTCTTACGCTGGCTACCAATACTTCAGTCTCGAAGTCATAGTTGCGGTACATTTGAATAACCTGATCAACCATCTGCATGCCTTCAACACCAATGTCGTCAAGACGACCCACGAACGGGGAAACCATCGTCGCGCCCGCTTTAGCAGCAAGTAATGCCTGCATCGGAGAAAACACCAGTGTGACGTTGGTCTTGATGCCTTCAGATTTCAATTTTTTTACAGCGATCATGCCGTCTTCACACATCGGGATTTTCACCACAACGTTGGAAGCCAGTTTCGCCAGCTCTTTACCTTCACGAACCATTTCTTCGTGCTGAAGGCTGATCACTTCGGCAGATACTGGACCCGTGATCTCTTTGCAGATCTCTTTGATCACAGTGTGGAAGTCCTTGCCGCTTTTTGCGATCAAAGAAGGATTTGTAGTAACACCGTCAACCCAACCACGAAGATTGGCTTGTCTGATTTCTTCAATTTCTGCTGTATCAATGAAAAACTTCATGGGAACTCCCGAGTCTGGAAACGTGATTTTTGGATACCCTCAATTTGTACGTTTTCCAGGATTAAAAATCAACCAGGCTTTTACCCTGAATATGGAACTCGGCCTGCTTGGCAGGAAGGGCGGAGCGCGCAATTTCGCTTAAGCTCTTTTGATAGATGGGATGCTCATATTGCCCCCAGGCCTCTGCGGCACAGCGAATAATAAGCGGATCCTGGTGCAGTTGCGGATAGGGAAGCGTCAAACGCGGTGACATCAGAATCATGTCATCGAAAGTCAAAAGGGTCAGTTCAGCATGGCTGCGCTGAAGCAAACCCGGCGCCCCTTCCGCGCAGCCGGAAAGAACCACGTGCAGACACTGATCCACAGACATCATGGTTTCAAAACGGATCACAAATTCCATGCGGGCACTCAGATCCAGACGCTCCGGAGTCAGGTAACGTTTGTACACCGAAGAAATCGCCACAATGTCTCCACACTCTGACAATTTAGCCAAAAGTGCTTTGGCCTTCTCCGTGCCGCCGACCAGATCCAGCGTCAGATATATCAATGCCGAATGCCGCACAGGACTCATTTGTTTTTTCCGAAAAGAACATCGCGGATCTGATAAAGACCGGGCTTTTGTTTCACCAGCCACTCTGCCGCCTGGACAGAGCCTTTCGCAAAGACGGTGCGGTTCAAAGCCGTGTGTTCAAAGGTCAGAACCTCTTCATCACTCATGGCAAAGATCTTATGCACGCCAAACACGCCGCCTCCGCGGATGGCCAAAGCTTCAGGAAGTTTCTTATCCACAGCTTTTTCCAGATTCTCCTGCAGGGTGATCGCAGTTCCGGAAGGTCTGTCTTTCTTGCGGTTGTGATGGATTTCCTCAATCTGGAAATCAAAGTGCGAAATCGCAGAAAAGGCTTTCAGCGCCTCGTTCAGCACAGCCACACCCAGGCTCATGTTGGAAGACCACAAAACCGGGATTTTTTTGCTGTAGGTTTTAAGCAGCTCTTTTTCTTTTTTGGAAAAGCCCGTCGTTCCGCACACCACCGGTGTTTTGGCTTCGCTGGCTTTTTTCAAAACATCCTTCAAAGCTTCTGGTGAAGTGAAATCAATCCACACATCCACCTGATTGGCTTTCTTGGAATCCCATTTTTCCGCGCGCAGTGGAGCATACACCAGTTCGCAGCGGGGATTGGCTTTAATCACCCCGGCGATCTCTTGACCCATGCGACCGGCCGAACCCATCAGGCCGATTTTGATTTTCTTCACAGCACACCCACTTTTTTCATTTCGGCCTGAAGTTTTGCGGTGTTTTCAGAACCCAGCTCCACCAGTGGCAAACGCAGTTCTGCAGAATCCAAAATGCCCATCAATTGCAAAGCCTTTTTCACCGGGATCGGGTTGGCTTCAACGAAAAGCAGATTGATCATGTCGTTGTATTTCGCGATGTCCGCGCGGGCTTTTTCAAGGGCGCCTTCAGACACCCATTTTTTCCACTGAACCATTTGTGCGGGAATCACATGTGACGCCACCGAGATCACCCCGTGACCGCCAGCGCCCAGGAATTCCACATACGTGCCATCATCCCCGGACAGCATCACAAATTCACTGCCGCAGGCTTTGATGATTTCACTGGCCAGATCAATTTTGCCCGTGGCTTCTTTGATGCCGACCACGCCCGTGACCTTGGAAAGATCACGAATGGTGCTGCTTTCAAGGGATGTGATCGTGCGGCCGGGGACATTGTAAAGAATCGTTGGGATCTTCACCGAAGACGCCACGGCTTTAAAGTGTTCATACAGTCCACGCTGTGGTGGTTTGTTGTAGTAAGGAACTACGACCAGGATGGCATCCGCACCCATTTCTTCAGCTTTGCGGGAATCTTCAATCGTTTGGGCCGTGTTGTTGGACCCGGTTCCCATGATCAAAACAACTTTGTCACCGCAAATATTGCGGATGTGCTTGAACAGCTCGGCTTTTTCAGAAGAAGTCAGCACCGGGCTTTCACCTGTCGTACCGTTCACGACAAAACCATCCACGCCGCCAGTCAGCTGTTGTTTTAAAAGCTTATCCAAAGAAGCGTAATCAATTTTTCCGTTTTTAAATGGCGTTACCAGTGCGGTGAACGTGCCTTTGAAATTTTTCATCCTACCACCTCAAGATTGTATTTAAAGTCCCCGACAAAAACCGCATCACCTTCCATCAGCGGGTGGGGATCACCACTGATGAACGTCACTTGCATTGATCCACCGGGCATTTGCACTTCCACGCTGGTATCTTTGCTTTCATTGCTGTGAACCAAAGCCGCCGCCACAGCGCCCGTGCCACAGGCCAGAGTGTAATCCTCGACCCCGCGCTCGAAAGTCACGGCTCTGATTTTCCCGGCTGTTTCCTCGGCAAAGAAAGTGACGTTGGCACCTGCGGGTTGCAGATCGTGATGGGATCTGGCTTCGCGGGCCATGTCTTTTAAAGCCACGGTGTCTGAAAACGCATGGATCTTTTGCACCAGATGCGGAACACCGGTGTTTACCAGGGCGAATTTTTCCGTCGAACTGGATTTGGTTTTAAGTTCAATCAACTCCTGGATGAAGCGCGCCTCCGGCATTTTTACGCGGATGCGGCTGTTACCCAGAATCTGCGCCACCACAAGGCCCGCGCCGGTTTTAAAGCGCAGGATGCCCGTGCCTTTGGCATCTAAAGTGTCATAGCAAAAACGGGCCGCACATCTGGCAGCATTGCCGCACATTTCCGCGGTGGAGCCGTCGTTGTTATAAAAATCCCAGTGAAAATCAAAACCTTCGCTGCCATCTTCAATCAGCAAGAAACCATCGGTGCTCAGACCCAGAACGCGGTCACACACCAGTTTGGCAAACTGCGGGCGAGTCATGCCCAGGGTTTTTTCCAGATCCGCCCACACCGATCCTTTGCGGGCATCAATCAGTGAAAATGTATTTCCCGCTCCGGACATCTTGGTGATGGAAAGCGGTAGCAGTCGGTTCATCGCTCCTCCGTCTCGGCGGCGGTGTCGTCATCCTGATTTTTTTTGATGGTTTTCTTTTTTGGATTCGGTGCTTGGTTGGCATCCTTGAAGGTCGGCTCACCACGGCCCAGCGGCGCCGGGTTCAGTGGTGGCAGGGGACGGCCCTTGACTCCGCACGCGGAGACAGCCAGGGCCAATACTGCAAACAGAAGGATTTTATTCAGTGGTTCCATTCATCCCCTTAAGCTCGCCTTCGACTTCCAAAACGCGGCGGCAAAGCATGGGGTCTATCATATACTGTCTGTACTGGTTCGCAGAAATGTTTTTGCAGGTCATCACGTATTTCTGAGCCTGCTCGGTGTTCATCCTTTTCTGAGAATGAGCCACTTTCCACTGCCAATAGAAGGATTCAGGATATTTTTCGTCCGCTTTCTTCAAAAGACCCAGGGTTTCCTGAGTTTTTAGCGGATTGTTAAGATCCAGAAACTTTTGAACCTCCAGGGCGTACCAGTATTTCTGCAGCGGAGACTTCTTCACAGCCACCGTGTCATAGACTTTCTGGTATTCCGGCCACTTGGTCTGACACGCCAAAGCCTGGGCCTGGGTCAGTTTCAGATCTTCATCAAAAGGCACCACCAGAAGCTGCTTTTTTACAGTTTCCAAGCCCGCCTTGCAGTCGCCCTTGGCGATCATAAGTCTCGCCATTTCAATCACGATCGGGAAATTGTCTGGCTCAATGCGCGCGGCTTCCGAAACTTTGTCCAAAGCCTGATTCACATCGGCCTTGCGCAAAGACACGCCGGTTTCATAAAGCTGCTGGGACTTGTCGCTGAAAAAGATGTTGGAAACTTCGCTGACGGTTTTTTTAAGTTCAGCCACCGCCTGGGGGCGGGTTTCTCTTTGAATCGCGCTGGAAAGAATATTGAGCGCCTGGGTGCGATCACGCTGCAGACTCAAATTGTAGGCTTTTTCGATAATATCTTTGTAGGTCTCAGACTTTGGAAGTTTGGTCTGAGAAAAAGCGGGCAGGGCAAAAAAGGAAAGAGCCGCTGTTAAGGCGGCTCTCATCACTGTCATTCTCATGAATTATTTCTTCTGGAATGATTTCAAAGCAACAGTCACTTGGCCGAATTGGCTTGGAGCAACTTGTTTCAACAAACCGGACATTGGAACCAACTGTGGATTGATCCATGCGTTGATTTCAGAGTTGTCTTCTTTGTTTTTAAGGCGAGCGTGGATGCAATCGAAAGTTCCAGCAGGAACTGTGATGCGCGCTTCTTTAACTTCGATAACTTCGATGTCTTGTTTAGGGATTTGTTGTTCTTTACCGTTCACCAGCAATTTTTTGGTTTCGCCAGTGTTTGGATCGATCAGCATTTCCATTTTTTGCTTACCAGCAAAACCAAGATCCATATCCTGATTCATCCAGATGCCATCAGCGCCGATAGAAGCTACAGACGTGATCATGGAGCCTTTGATGAAGCCCATGTCGATGCTGTAGTCAGCTCTGTCGCCAACTTTCCAGTCCAAACCAGTTGTTTGAGCCTGTTCCAGAATACCAGGCATTTGAGCCTGAACTACTACTTCCGTGATAGATGGTGCTGCAACTGCATTAACAGAGAACGCCAAACCTAGGGCCGCAATAAGAGCCTTGAACATAAATTCCTCCTTGAATGGTTATATGGTCTCCTAATGAGACCACGACCAAGGGTGGTGCAGTCAAGACTCTATTTATTGTTCTCTGTAACTACTCACAAGAACTTGACGCGGCTTGCTGCCATTCGCTGGCCCCACAACACCTTCTTTTTCGAAGATCTCAATCATGCGGGCGGCACGCGGATAACCGAGTCTGAATTTGCGCTGAATTAAAGACGCAGAGATTTCTTTCTGCTCAGAAGCCCAAGACAGAATCTCGTCGTATCTTTCATCATACTCTTCTTCACCAAAGCCGCCGCCGTCGCCGCCACCAGCTTCGCCGCCATCACCGCCAGCAAATCCATCCAGGGCTTTCATCGCCAGTGGATCGTATTCCGGCTCTGCCTGCGATGCCCAGTGTTTCACGACATTGCCGATTTCGGCGTCTGACAAATAAGGACCATGGTGACGAGTTGGTTTTCCCACACCCGGCGCCTGGAACAGCATATCCCCGTTTGGCAGCAGACGTTCAGCGCCCGAGTCATCGATGATGATACGGGAATCCATCTTGGACGCCACTTTCAAAGCCACTCGGCCTGGGATGTTCGTTTTAATCAAACCGGTCACAACGTCTTTACGCGGAGACTGTGTCGCCAGAATCAAATGGATTCCGCAGGCACGGGCTTTTTGCGTCAGACGCTGGATCGGCTCTTCAATGTTTTGTTTTTCAACGATCATCAAGTCGGCCAACTCATCCACCACGATCACGATATAAGGCAGTGGCTGGTAATAGTACTGATCCAGCTTCGCTTTGCCTTCTTCCAGATCCTGATTGATCTTTTCGTGCTCTTCCACGTCGGCCTTGGAAAGATTGCCGGTCTTTTCGTTGAAGGCTTCAATTTTACCCACACCGAATTTCGACAGGGACTTATAACGTTTTTCCATCTCACGCACCGCCCACTTCAGCGCAGTCGCAGCCTTCTTCGGCTCGGTCACATGCGGAAGCACCAGATGCGGAACGGTCGAGAATGGTGCTAAGTCGACCATTTTCGGGTCAATCAGCACCAAGCGCAGCGTTTTCGGTGAGTGTCTGAACAACAGACCCGTGATGATCGAGCCCACGAACACGGACTTACCAGAACCCGTCGTCCCGGCGATAAGCAAGTGCGGCATCTTTCTCAGATCCACAACTTTTGGTTCCCCATCCACCGCACGGCCCACGGCCATCGGCAGTGCCAGATCTTCGCTCCAGAAGGTGTCTTCCGCGATCAAGTCTTTGTAATAAACGGTTTCACGCTTTAAGTTCGCGGTTTCAATACCCACAACATCAGTGCCCGGGATGTGACCCACCACACGCACGGATTCTGAAGACAAAGCCAAAGACAGATCGTCTTCCAGTTCTGAGATTTTTGAGATCTTCACATCGGCATTGGGTTTAAATTCATACATCGTGACCAGCGGGCCAGGTTTGGCGTCCTGGATGCTGCCTTCGATGGAGAAGTTCTTCAATTTTTCAACCAGTGAATCGGCCTTGCGCTGAATCTCGGCCTTGTCGATCTTGATTCGGGATGCTGGAGGATCTTCCAACAACGCCAATTTCGGCATATCCCAGTTTTCAATACGACGCGGAGGCTTGGCTTTCATCACGACTTTGCGTTTTTGCGCCAGACGAACAGCAGGAACTTCTTCCTCTTCTTCGTCGTCGGATTCTTCCTCGTCTTCTTCGACTTCCTCTTCATCCTCTTCTTCGGCCGCGGCCAGAAGCTCTTCCAGCTCCTCGTCCTCTTCCTCTTCTTCAGATGCTTTTTCTACGAATTTTTTATCGGAAAGAGGGAAGATCGCCGCTTTGGCTTTTTCGTCTTTCTTGGACTTCTTGGTTTTTTCTTCCTTCACGAACATGCCAGAAAAGAACGCCGCAATTTTGTCGGTGAACTTTTTCTTTTTCATGTCAGCAAAAAGACCCTGGGGAATCTCTGCCAGTTCCTGCAGTGTGCGTTCGGAATAGAACACCACCAGCACGGCCATCAAAGACCACAAAATCACCTGCACACCCACGGAGTTAAACGCCTGCATCAGCGCCTGGGACACGCCCAAACCCAAAAGGCCCCCCAGATAGATCTGCCCCTGGAAGATCTTGGTGTTGGGCAGATACAGACTGAACAAAGCCGCCACGTTCACGATCAGCAGCAAAGCCCAGACAAAACGAATGTTTTTAAGGTTCAGGGATTCACCCTTAAAGCTTGCATAGGCGATTTTGGCAAAACACGCCACCACCACCCAGGCCGCAAGGCCCATCGCCTGATAAAGCATATCCGCCAGGAAGCTTCCGACAATTCCGCAGTAATTTGTGGATCTTAGGCCCTGTCCCATTGAATTCAGGGAAGGGTCCATAGGGTTATAGCTAACCAGGGCCAGGGCGAGGAAAAGCCCCAAGCCTAAAAAGCCTATTGAAATGACGTCCTGTCGAAACTTTTTAAGGAATTGGTTCATTTAAAAAATTTACGAAATTCCCAGCAGTTAGTCATGCTCGCAGGGGCCTTCCTTGACTTAAGCCCCGGTATGCCCGACAAAGAGCCAGTCAAATGCTTAAAATAAATGAGATTTTCTATAGTATTCAAGGTGAAACGACCTATGTGGGCTGCCCCACGGTGTTCGTGCGCCTGACCGCCTGCAACCTGCGCTGCACTTACTGCGACACCAAGTATTCGTACTATGAAGGTGAGATGCAGACCCTGGAAGCCATCATCGCCGAAATCGATTCTCATAAGGCACCTAATGTTTGCATCACCGGTGGTGAACCACTGTTGCAAAAAGAAGTTCACACTTTGATGAAAACTTTGTGCGACAAAGGCTACTTGGTTTCTTTGGAAACAAGTGGATCAAAAAGTGTTGAACTGGTGGATCCTCGCGTAAAAATTATTTTGGATGTGAAAACTCCTGACAGCGGTGCTGCAGATTCATTTGTGATGGCCAACATCGGCTTTTCCACTGCCAGCACGGAATACAAGTTCGTCATCTGTTCAGAAGAAGATTTCGAATGGTCTGAGGATTTCTGCCGTCAACATAATTTATTTGAAAAATTTGTGGTTTTATACAGCCCATCATACGGCCAAGTGTCTGAACGCTGGTTGGCAGAAAAAATTTTGCAGAAAAATTCATCAGCAAGGTTGCAATTACAGCTCCATAAGTATATTTGGAATCCCGAAACACGCGGAGTATAGTCTCTAACTATTCAGTCTGAAATTTTGGGAGTTCCATGACGCCGAACCTAAACAGTTCCGATAATCTTTTTGTCGCTAACCTTCAATCTGTAAGCTTGGAGAAACTAGTTAAAAGCAAACTAGAAGTTCTTTTTGCCCAGCAAAAAGAAGCACAAGTTGAGTTGAACGGTTTGTACAATGTGGTTCTGGAACAAGTGGAAAAACCTCTTCTTGAGCTTGCTTTGCGTGCCTATAACGGCAATCAGGTGAAAACCGCGCAAATGCTTGGCATCAATCGCAACACTCTTAAGAAGAAAATTGACAACTATAAGATTCGTGTAAAGAAAATGAACTAGTATCGTTCAAGTCTTGCATCAGCGGGCCACCTAGAACCACCACCACGCACGAGGCCCGCAAATTTTGAGTTCTATTAATTTTCGCCACTCTAGAGGGGTTCAATGAGTACGCGAATTCCACCACAAAATCTTGATGCCGAACAGTCCATCCTGGGCGGTTTGATGCTGGATCGCGAAGCTCTCGATCAGGTCGGTGACGTCCTGATGGCCGATGACTTCTACAAGCCTGGTCACCAGAAAATCTACGAAGCCATCAAAGATTTGCACGCCAAGGGCCAGCCCATCGATATCATCACTGTGACCAACGTTCTGCAGTCCCAGGGACACATGGATGTTGCCGGCGGTCCTGAATATCTGATCAGCCTTCTGGATAAAACAATTTCTTCTGCGAATATTTCCACTCACGCGAAAATCGTGAAAGACAAGGCGACTTTGCGCCGTCTTATTTCAATCAACTCTTCGTTGATTGAAAAAGCGTATGATCAGGATTTCATCGACGTTGAATCCTTCGTCGATCAGGCGGAATCCGAGATCTTCAAAATTGGTGATACCAAAGCCAAAACGGGCCTGGTGGGCTCTATGGAGATCGTTAAAGCTTCCATCCAGAAAATCGAAGAGCTTTACAAAAATAAGGCGGAGATCACGGGTCTTGCCACCGGTTTCAAAAAACTGGATGAAATGACTGCGGGTCTGCACGCGGGTGAGATGACGATTATCGCCGCTCGTCCGTCGATGGGTAAAACCGCGTTCTCTCTGAATATCGCCCAGCACGTGGCGCTTCGTCTGAAAAAGACTGTTGCTTACTTCTCCCTGGAGATGGGTAAAGAGTCCATGATGATGCGTATGTTGTCTGCTGAATCCAAAGTCAGCATGAGCGAAATCCGTAACGGCCGCATCCAGGATTCTGCATGGCCGAAACTTATCAACGCCGCCAGCGCGCTTTCTGAAGCTTCCATCTTCATCGACGATACACCGGGTGTTTCTCCGTTTGAGATTCGTTCCCGTGCCCGTCGTCTGAAAGCCGAACACGGTCTTGATCTGATCATGATCGACTACTTGCAGTTGATGAGCATGAAACAGAAAATGTCCTCGCGTGAGCAAGAGGTTGCGGAAATCTCCAAATCCCTGAAAGCTATCGCCAAGGAATTGCAGATTCCAGTGATCGCACTAGCCCAGCTGAATCGTGGGGTTGAGGGACGTACCGAGAAGAAACCTATGCTTTCTGACCTGCGGGAATCCGGATCCATCGAGCAGGATGCCGACGTTATCATGATGCTTTATCGTGATGACTACTACGACAAAGAAAATCCGGACAAACAAGGTCACGCCGAAGTGATCGTGGGTAAGCAGCGTAACGGTGCCACCGGCCCTGTGAAAATGCGCTTCGATGCCCAGTACAATAGATTCCGTGATGCAGATCCGGAAGGCAGCCCGGTGAGTCCACTGCCTCCACCACAGGCGCCCCCACCAATGCCGGGCGGCAGACCTAAAAACTTTGCACCGGGTTCAACGGTCTAACATAATGGGGTCCTATGGGGCCCCTTTTTCATTTCTTCAAACGAAAACACAAACAAGAGTTCAAACCGGTCGTTTTAGTCACTGGATGTTCCTCCGGGATCGGTCTTGCGGTTGCGCATCTTTTGCGCCGGCATCCTGAATACCGCCTGGTGCTGACAGCGCGGGAAAAAAGCCTGGATAGACTTCGCGATGAATTTCTGGAAGATGAACGCCTGTTGATTCGTCCCTTGGATGTGACTTCTGAAACCGATCGTTCACTGCTGGTGAATGAGGTCAGCAAAATCTGGGGCGGCATCGATATTCTGATCAACAACGCCGGCATTTCTTATCGTGCCGTGGTTGAACACATGACCGAAAAAGATGAAGAGCTGCAAATGGCCACCAACTATTTCGGGCCGATGGGATTGATCCGTCTGTGCCTTCCGCACATGCGTGAAACGGGCAGGGGAAAGATCATCAACGTGTCTTCCGTCAGCGGGATGCTGGCGATGCCGACGATGTCTTCGTATTCGGCTTCGAAGTTCGCGCTGGAAGGCGCTTCGGAAGCCTTGTGGTATGAGATGCGCCCCTTTGGGGTGACGATCTCTCTGGTGCAACCAGGCTTCATCCACAGCCCTTCCCACAAGAACGTCTATCACACCCAGAACTCGGATCCGGCCCGCAACTGGAATGGACCGTATTGTGATTTCTATAAGAACATGACCCCGTTTGTGGAAAACATGATGAACATGTCGCTGACCACTCCGGAAAAAGTCGCCAAACAGATTCTGCACACCATGAAAACCGAAAACCCGCCACTGTGGATTCCGGCGACCCTGGATGCGACGGTATTTTATTATATCCGCCGACTGCTGCCACGCCGGGTGCTGTTGCCGTTCCTGTACTGGTGCCTGCCGGGGGCGCGGCATTGGGCTAAAGAGCACACGCACAGGCGCTCTTAGGCGGCCAACTGGACCTTGGACTTGTTTGGGGGTTTGGGGTTGAGTTCCCGTTAACCTCTTGATGGACTGAAGTCGTCTTCAATATAGAGACCTTTGAAAAGCATGGAGGCTGATCATGGGAAATAATCTAGCGAAGACAGTGGTTGCGGCAACTGGACTGCCACAGGACCCTGTCGAAAGAGAATTCAACAGTTTGCTGGAAAAGCACGGGAAGAATCCCGACAGCCTGACGCTGGAAGAACTGCGCGAGGTGATGGCGGAATACCTGCAGATGGTCTTCCTGGAAATGCATGTCGAGGATGGCGCCGAGAGCGCTTAATCAATTCAACCCCTTAAAACGAAAAAAGCCACACTATCTCAGTGTGGCTTTTTGTTTT
The DNA here is from genome assembly GCF_000317895.1 of Bdellovibrio bacteriovorus str. Tiberius. NCBI lineage: Bacteria > Pseudomonadati > Bdellovibrionota > Bdellovibrionia > Bdellovibrionales > Pseudobdellovibrionaceae > Bdellovibrio > Bdellovibrio bacteriovorus. Next base: position 32,221 of record NC_019567.1, on the reverse strand, counting down.
TAAACCCGGTGGGGAATTACTTCGCCGCTACCGCTGTTTGTTTCGCTCTTTTTTGCAAAGTCTTCATCGCACCGTTGATGAAATCCGCTTGAGATTTCACTTTCGTGTAAACGCTGACCAGAGAGCAGTCATCTTTACCGTCTTTACCGGCACCACGGCTGGTGATACCCCAAACGTACTGCTGACCTTTTACCTCCAGGAACGCCGGACCACCGGAGTCACCGTGGCAAGCACCTTTACCCTGGGACTGATCCAGAAGGATTTCAGTTTTACCGAAGGATTCAACGATCTCAACATCCACTTTGCGAAGACGATCGTCAGATTTTGTGTTCACGCCATCTGTTTCGATCAGACCGTAACCCGCCAAAGTCACTTTCGTGCCTGCAACCAGCAGGGATTCATCAGACAGGAACTTCGCCACTTTGTAGCCCGGAGCCATGTTGCCCGCGAACTTCAAAACCGCCACGTCGTTGGCGTCTTCACCTTGCTCGCCCATTTTGCCGTAGTCTTCATGAACAACTGCATCCGTCACCAGGCGAACATCTGTTCTTTCCATTTTATTGATGTCAGTGTTGAAAATAATATAGATAGCGACTTCTTTGTATTCTTCGCCCACAACCGGAACGCAGTGACCTGCCGTCAGAACCATGTTGTTTTTAAGCAGGGAACCCGTGCAGATGAAAGAACCTTCCTGGCCATCCTGAGTTTGTACAGAAGCGATAATAGCCACTGTGGTCTTTGCGATGGAATCAGAAGTCTCTACCGGCTCGCCGCCGATAATGCTTGTGCCTTGAGTGTTTACCGCGTTTTGAGAAGCCGGTGAACACGCCACCAAACCTGCCAGAACCGTCGTCGTCAGAACCAATGCTTTAGATACGTTGATTAGTTTCATGTCGCCCCCTACCTTCCCCAAAAGGTGAGGCCGTTAAACACCCAAAATGGCACCGGTGCAATACAATTTTTCAAATGTGGTCCATAAAAAAGTCTTATGGATAAAAAGAAAAGGGACCCTACAAGGGTCCCTTTTAAGAAACATTCAGCTTTCAGAAGACTGTAATGCGGCTTACGCGCGCTCAACAGCGATCTGGATCTTTGCTTCCATGCCTTCAGAATAACGAACAACCGCTTTGTGCTGACCCAATACTTTGATTGGCTCTTCCAAGTGGATGTCACGACGGTCAACAGAGTGACCCATTTTCTGAAGTTCTTTAGAGATGTCTGTAGTTGTTACAGTACCGAACAATTTGTCAGTGTCACCCGCAGCCAATTTGAATGTAACTGTAGTGCCGTTGATTTTGTTCAGGATCTCTTGTCTTTCAGCCAAAGCTTTTTTCTTTTTCGCTTCAGCAACACGTTGCAAGTGCTCGTACTCTTTTACGCGTTTTTCAGTAGCTTCAGCAGCCAGTTTGCGTGGGAACAGGAAGTTTCTCGCGAAACCTTCAGAAACGTTCACCAACTCACCAACACGACCTACATCTTTAACGTCTTTTTGAAGAATAACTTTCATGTGATCTCCATAGTTTTTAGCTGTTTTCAGACGGTGCCTTCATTTTGCGAAGACGCGCTCTGAAATCAACCCAGTAATCGATCAAGCCAACCACTGCCAGAATCGGCAATAACTGACCGACCAAGATTATGTACGTCAGAACCCGAATGAACAATCCTGCTCTCATCGAATTCAGAAATACCTCCAACACTGCCAGCCCCTGGAAGAAATAAAGAACGATTGCGACGTTCAAAATATTTACTGCGAGGATAGCAATGGCCTTACCGCCAAAACTCACCATTGTCAGAAGGAAGGCTGTCATCGCCACCCAGATAAAATAATCGGGCAAACGATATTCCAACAACTTGAGCTGAGAGGCAATTTTCTCGCGGGGCAAATTGAGCCACGAAAAAACCCTTCTCTCAAAAATAAGTCCCAAACCCAGGGCTAACACCAAAATGATAACCACGGCCGAGGGAACCTGCTGCATCAGAACACCCGGATCCATTTTCACAGCGGGATTCATTTCCTGAACCTTCTGTGCGAACTTTTCCACCAGTCCCTGAACTTCAGCATACGTGTTGATGCCGTTTCTTTTGAAAGCCCCCAGGATACCCAGGCCAGCGGCCACAGATCCCACGAAGACACTCAGCAGGCCCGAAATCCACCACCCAAGTCCTCTTTGTTCCATTTCCATATAGGCGCCTAAAGTCATCCAAACAGAGCCTAGAAACAGAGCGAGAGGTTGAGCGTTCAGGAGCCACGCTGCTCCTGTGACCACGATCCCCAAAATCCAAAAGGCGACGGGGCCGTAAGTCTGGCGCAAAACACGCAGAAGAGGGGCGCCCATAACCACAGTGAGCATCGACAACAAAATCGAGAGAGATGAAATTGTGATGAACTTCTGTGGGGTCGCCGTCTTCTTCATGGCTTACGCCTTTTCTAAATTATTCGCCTTTGTCGTAACGCTCAGAACGCTCTGCTTTAGCAGCAGCAAATGCAGCTTTACGGGCAGCAGCTTTTGCTTCACGTTCTTTTTCACGAGCTGCAGATTCAGCAAGGCCTTTTTTGAAGCCTTCCATGAATTTGCCCAATGAAGTGCGCTCATCCAGGCGAGTGTGCATAAAGCGAAGAACTTTGTCGTTGATACGCATAGTTCTTTCAAGCTCTGCAATAGCTTGAGTATCTGCTTCAAATGTAGAGTGGAAGTAGACAGCTTTTTTCAGCTTACCAATTGGAGTTGCCAAAGTTCTTTTACCCCAAGTTTCCAAAGAGTTGATGGAACCTTTGTAGGATTCAATCGTAGCTTTGTTCTTCTTGAAAAGATCTTTTTGATCTTCCAGAGTAGCATCTGGGTGCATAAGAACGACAACCTCGTAAGGTTTTTTCGTTGTAGTAGTTTCCATTGAACTATCCTTTCGGTTTATAGCCCCCACCTCTGTGTGCGGGAGCAAGGATGACTTTTTAAAATGTTTTACGGGTTTAGCACGGCTTTGGCCCAAGCACAAGGAATAGGCAATTGAATCCCCAAGAAACCAGCCCTAGAATGTGTAAATGGTCACATTTATTGAGATTATGGACGGCCCCAACGAAGGTTCCCGCTTCAAAGTTGAAGAGGGTTTGACCCTGGGTCGATCCAAGGCCGACATCATCATCAAGGACGGAAAAGTCTCCAGCACCCACGCCCAGTTTGCGGTGGACGGGAAGGGGCAGTACGTTCTGCAGGATCTGGAATCTTCCAACGGGATCCATATCAATGGCCGCCGTGTGAAAAAAGTGGCCTTATTACCGGGGGTTATCTTTGAGCTGGGAAGGACCCAGTTCAAAGTCGTGACCGTCGAAGAAGAACTCGCATTGGATTTCAGCCGCCTGATCACCTGGCGCAGTATTTTGCAAGACCGCTTGGGGGCGCTGACGGCCCCTGAAACCTCCGAGCCGCCAACCTTGCAAAGCTTCAGTCCTGCGCTGCGTCTACAGTTCATTCAGGGTATCCAAACCGATGAGGAAATTATTTTAGGGTACGGCCCCCGAAAGGCCGGGGCCGACTGCCTGGATATTGAGCTTTTGGACGACGAAGCCCCTAAAGAGGCCTTTGAACTGCACTCAGGACCGGGCATGGTGGAAATTAAAATTAAAGCACCTGGCCGGGTCACCCTTAACAATAAATCCGTAGATGCCGAAATGTTAAAAGATGGGGATTTGATTTCTGTGGGGAACACCCTTATTAAAGTCACCTACATCTAGAGGAAGGCATCATGCAGACCACACCCAAAACCACCGGCAGCTTTGAAAGCTTCGACGGCACTCCGATTTACTACGAAGTGCGCGGCGAGGGCGAGCCTCTGGTATTGGTGTATGGCATCGCCTGTCTGCTGAATCACTGGCATCACCAGATTGAATACTTCTCGAAGAAATATCAGGTCATCAGTTTTGATCTGCGCGGGCATCAGAAATCCTGTCCCGTCGCCGACGTCAGCCAACTGACCGTGGAAGCCCTTTCCAAGGACATTATCGGGCTTATGGCGCATTTAAATATCCGCAAGGCTCACTTTGCCGGGCACAGTTTTGGCGCGCCTCTGCTGCTGGATTTGTACGAAAAAAAGCCGGAACTGTTTTTGTCGATGGTCTTCATCAACGGCTTTGCAAAAAATCCGATCAAGGGCATGTTCGGCCTGGATGTCGTTGAACCGTTTTTCTATTTTGTGAAGTCACAATACGAAAATCAGCCGGACGTGTGGAATACTCTGTGGAAACTGGCCGTTGATAATCCGATGTCGATGTACATCGCAGCCCTGGCGGGTGGATTCAATCTGAAAGTCACGCATTTCAAAGACATCGAGGTCTATGCCCGTGGCGTGGCCCGCATGAATCTGGAAGTGTTCCTGAGACTGTTTGAAGAGCTGATGAAATACGACGGCGAACCGGTGCTTGAAAAAATCGAAGTGCCGGTGCTGATTATTTCCGGCGAAAAAGACATGGTCACGCCGATCCGCTTTCAGTATCACTTCAAAGAAAAAATCAAACACTCGGAATTTGCCCTGGTGCCTTACGGGTCCCACTGCACACAGCTGGATTTCCCGGACTACACCAATCTGAAAATCGAAAAATTCCTGATCGACGTCAAAGAAAGAAAAATCTGAATCCGAAAAATAAAAAAGCCACTCATTTACCGAGTGGCTTTTGCTTTTTCAATCACCAGTGGGGCTTATTATCTCCACGCCGCTTTAGTGATATCGAAACCGTATCTGTTAACTGAATCATCGGAAGTGAAGACGATCTTCACATACTCTCCATCAATAACCGGAGAGAATGTTTCATCGTTCTTGCCACTCATGTTGCCGACAAGTTTTCCATTGGCATCAAAGAACTCCACTTTGTCATAGTCTCTCTCAGTGTCGAACTTGGAGAAATAGACGGAGATCTGTTTTGCGCCCGGTACAGAAACTTCATACACCAGGTTGGATTTGTTGGTGTACGGGTGCGGAGTGGAGTGGGCCACGTCCACAGTCTGCCAGTTTACTGGATCGTTTGGATCCGGCTGGGGCAGGGTGTTTGTCAGCATGGTGTAAGCATTTGCCAAACCACCTTTGGATTTACCACGAAGACCCGCCAGAGGCTTGGACGTCGCGATAATTCTTTCTTTCATCTCGATACCCGTCAGATTCGGCTCAGCCGTTGCCAGAAGAACCGCCATACCAGACACGTGAGGTGTCGCCATGGACGTACCGGACCAGGAATCATAACCCGCACCTGTGATGGAGGAAACGATGTTCACACCCGGAGCGCCCACGTGAACTTTGGTTTTACCATAGTTCGAGAAGGAAGCGATCTGACCGCGGTTATCAATAGCTGCTACAGACAACACGTTTGGCACATCGTAAGTTGCAGGGTAAGTCGGGTTGGAATCGTTGTTGTTGGATTCATTCCCCGCAGCCGCCACAAACAAAGTACCTGCTGCATTGGATCTTTCGATCGCCTGTTTCAAAGTCTCAGAGTAGCCACCGCCACCCCAGGAGTTGGAAAGGATCTTTGCACCCTTGGAAGTTGCGTAATCAATGGCTTTCAAAGCGCCATCCAAAGAACCGGAACCGCTCGCAGAAAGGAATTTCACACCCATGATGCGAACATTCCAAGCCACACCCACAAGGCCTTTGCCGTCATCACCGGAAGCGCCGATCGTGCCAGAGCAGTGGGAACCGTGACCGTGGTCATCCAGTGGATTGCCAGTAGGTTTTGCCGCGGTTACGAAGTTTGCACCGTAGATATCATCGATGATGCCGTTGCCGTCGTCGTCCACGCCGGCTTTACCGTTTAGTTCTGCATCGTTCGTCCAAAGATTGGATTTAAGATCCGGATGGTTGTAGTTGATGCCTGTGTCGATCACGGCAACAACAACATCTTTGGAACCCGTCGTGATGTTCCAGGCTGCTTCCGCACCGACATCGATGCCGGCAATGCCTTCACGTTTTTGGGAATCCGCCTGACCGGTGTTGATCATGCCCCACAATTGACCCAGCATTGGATCGTTGGGAGTTTTGTTGATTCTATAGATGAAGTTTGGTTCTACGATGTCCACGTTTGGATTCATCGCCAGGGACTTCATCACGTTGGATTGGATTTCAAACACCGGGCGTTTGATCACGACGATGTTTTGACCGGGGATTACATCTTTAATGTAAGAACCCAGATCCTGGCTCAGCTCTTTCATGGAAGAAACAGCTACGGCCTCGTCCTTGAATTTTACGATGAATTCACCAGGTACGGATTCAGGCGTTGCTGCAAACGCGTTCAATCCTGTGATCAGCAAACCAAAGATGGCTGCCTTGGAGGCTCTTCCGATAAGCCCTGTCATATGATCCTCTCCTTCATTGGGTGATTTTCCAGAAAGCGAAGGGGAAAAATTTTCCCAGACGTTTCCTAGTTCCAAAATGGTACCAATGTGAGAGGGGGCTGGTTATCTATCTTTCGATTGTGGTTAGATTTCTTAAAAATTTTGGCTCAAAGTCCAGTAGTATCCAGACGAAAGTCCAGTGGTGAGCAGGGAATTGCACCGGGCTCTCGACTAAGACACAGCTTTTTTGCTGGGCTTTGGTCTAGGTGACTCTTCAACAAAATCAAAGCTGAGTTGTTGAGGAGCTTTAAACTGAACAATGCGTTCAGGGTTTGCCGCCATCTCTTTTTTCTCCGACGGGGTCACCACGTTGACGCCCGTTGAAGCTTTAATAAGGTGCTTGATAAAGGCTTCTTTCACACTGTCAGGTGCGTTTTTGTTAAAGCCCAGTTCTGCCATCAGTTGATCAATCTTCTTCATAAGCCCAATCCTTGGTCTAGTTTCGGAAGTTTGCTGAACAAGCTTTAGAAGTATTCGAAGATGATTTGATTCAAAGATGTCTCTCAATAAGACAGACCTTTGATGCAGAATTTAAAGGTTAAAGGTGCCTGGTGATTTTTTACACCTACAACGCGTCATCTTACCTAAGTAACTGAAATCACGCGGGGTTGAAAAAACAAATCTTAGATTCTAGAAAAGAAAAAGGGAGTCCTTGGGACTCCCTTTAATGCATTGTTGCCAGAAATAACAACCAGGCACCTTTTAGCCGGCGCCGCCGTCTTTGTGTTTTTCACGTTTTGTGACGTTCGCCACGAAGAATTCGCGGTTCATGCGGCTGATGTTAGTCAGCTGGATTTCTTTCGGGCAAGCCGCTTCGCAGGCACCTGTTGTGGTACATGCACCGAAGCCTTCAGCATCCATCGCGCCCACCATGCGCATCGCACGTTCTTTTCTTTCAACCTGACCCTGCGGAAGCAAAGCCATGTGAGAGATCTTGGCAGAAGTGAACAGCGCCGCAGAGGCATTCTTACAAGCCGCCACGCACGCACCACAACCGATACAAGTCGCAGAAGACATTGCTTCATCGGCATCCGCTTTCGGAACCAGAATCGCATTGGCATCAACGGCATTGCCGGTGTTCGTGGAAATGAAACCGCCAGAAGAAATCACGCGGTCCAAAGCCGAACGATCCACCATCAAATCCTGGATCATCGGGAAGGCTTTTGCACGGAATGGTTCAATTGTCAGAACCGCACCGTCGTTGAAATTACGCATGTGCAACTGGCACACGGTTGTTGATTTCATCGGACCGTGAGCTTCACCGTCGATCACAAAACCGCAGGTCCCGCAGATGCCTTCGCGGCAGTCATGGTCAAAAGCAATCGGCATATCACCTTTTGCCACCAGTTCTTCGTTCACAGCATCCAGCATTTCCAGGAAAGAAGCGTCTTCAGAAACATTCTTTGCCTGATACTCTGCAAAGGCCCCTTGGTCTTTCGGGCCTTTTTGTCTCCAAACTTTCAAAGTCAGATTAATATTTTTTCCAGACATGCTACGCCTCTTATTTATAGCTACGAGTTGCTAGGTGTACGTTTTCGAAAGTAAGCTCTTCCTGGTGACGAACTGACAGTTTGTTGTCGCCAGTGTATTCCCAAGCAGCCACGTGACAGAAGTTCTCGTCATCACGTTTGGCTTCGCCATCCACCTGATACTCTTCACGGTAGTGACCACCACAGGATTCGTTACGCTCCAAAGCATCACGACACATCAATTCGCCAAGCTCAATGAAGTCCGCCACACGGCCGGCTTTTTCAAGCTCCACGTTCAGATAGTTCGCATCACCCGGAATACGCACGTTGTTCCAGAATTCCTCTTTGATTTTTGGAATCTCTTGAAGGGCTTTTTTCAAACCAGCTTCGTTACGACCCATACCACAGTATTCCCACATCACGTTGCCCAGCTCTTTGTGGAAGCTGTCGACCGTGCGAGCACCCTTGATATTCATCATCTTGGTGATTTCTTCTTTCACGCCATGAGCAGCGGCCTTGAACGCCTCGTGAGTCGTCGCCACTTTTTCAAGTTTTGTTCCACCCAGATAGTTACCCAGAGTGTATGGAAGAACGAAGTAACCATCCGCCAGACCCTGCATCAGCGCGGAAGCGCCCAGACGGTTTGCACCGTGGTCAGAGAAGTTTGCTTCACCCGCAACGAACAGACCCGGGATTGTGGATTCCAGGTTGTAGTCCACCCACAAACCACCCATGGTGTAGTGAGGAGCCGGGTAAATCATCATTGGCTGTTTGTATGGATTCTGACCGGTGATTTTGTCGTACATGTCGAACAAGTTTCCGTATCTTTCAGAAATCTTGTCTTCACCCAGACGTTTGATCGCATCCGCGAAATCCAGGTAAACCGCTTTACCAGCTTCATTCACACCACGGCCTTCGTCACAGCGGTATTTCGCCTGACGGGAAGAAACGTCACGCGGAGCCAGGTTCCCGAATGACGGGTAGATGCGCTCCAGATAGTAATCGCGTTCGTTTTCAGGGATCTCGTTCGGATGACGTTTGTCACCGACAGCCTTAGGAACCCACACACGACCGTCATTACGAAGGGATTCGGACATCAACGTCAGCTTGGACTGATTGTCGCCATGAACCGGGATGCACGTCGGGTGAATCTGTGTGTAACAAGGATTTGCGAAGTAAGCGCCACGTTTGTGGGCTTTCCACGCTGCCGTCACCGCACAGTTCATCGCATTGGTGGAAAGGAAGAAGACGTTGGAATAACCGCCGGAAGCGATCACAACTGCATCAGCTTCGTGGGATTCAATTTCGCCCGTCAAAAGATTGCGAACGATGATTCCGCGGGCCTTGCCGTCGATCACCACAACATCCAGCATTTCGCGGCGGTTGTACAGATCCACGGTTTTTGCATCCACTTGTCTCATCATTTCAGAATACGCACCCAGCAACAGCTGCTGACCGGTCTGGCCGCGGGCGTAGAAGGTACGGGACACCTGCGCGCCACCGAAAGAACGATTGGAAAGAGTTCCGCCGTATTCACGGGCGAAAGGAACCCCTTGCGCCACCATCTGATCGATGATGTTCGTGGACACTTCCGCCAGACGGTGAACGTTGGCTTCACGAGCGCGGAAATCCCCGCCCTTTACGGTGTCGTAGAAAAGACGGTAAACAGAGTCGCCGTCATTTTGGTAGTTTTTCGCCGCATTGATACCACCCTGAGCCGCCACTGAGTGGGCACGGCGAGGGGATTCATGCACGCAGAAGGCTTTGACCTTGTAACCAAGTTCACCCAAAGAAGCAGCGGCGGATGCGCCGGCAAGACCGGTGCCCACCACGATGATGGAGTGCTTTCTTTTGTTCGCCGGATTTACCAGCTTGGAACTGAACTTGTGATTCGTCCATTTGCTTTCAATATTACCACTGGGAATTTTGCTGTCTAATTTGTTAGCCATTGTGTGTCCCCTTAGTTACCGATAAGGAAAATGTAAACAGGTTGAGCGATGAAACCCGCAGCCACAACCACGGCATATCCGTAGCTGAGTTTTTTCCACGTGTCTCTGTAAGTGCCTTCCATCAAACCCAATGACTGGAAGGTGGAACCAACACCGTGACTAAGATGGAAGCCCAGAAGAACCAGACACACCACATACCATGCGATGTAAGCAGGGCTTTGGAAAACTTCAAACATCAGTTTCGCCAGGTCACGCATCACCACGCCGTTAACGGTGGTTTCATAGTGCGTGCCGTATTTGAAAGTGATCAGGTGAAGAATAACGAAGATCAGAATCAAAGATCCTTGAATCGCCATTGTTCTTGAAGCCAGGGAAACGCGCTTCGATCCTTTTGCCGCCACTGCGTATTTCTGCTCTTTCGCTTCACGATTGTTTTTCGTAAGGCTGATGGCGCAGAAAACGTGAACGATCAACGCCAGAACCAGAACGGTTTCTGCGACGTAGATGATATTCCCGCTTGTGAGTGCGTGGCCGTAAGCATTGTAGGCATCGTTACTTACGAAGATGAGTAGATTGCCGGCCATGTGTGCGAGAACAAATCCCGCCCATACTAAACCGGTGATTCCCATTAGGTACTTTTTCCCGACGGTAGATCCGAGAAATCCAGACATGGTGTAGAACCCCTTGTTTTTGGTGTGTATTTTCTCAATAAGTTTCCACTTACCATACTCCCGGGTGCAGCTTTTTGTCCATGTCCCCCGTCATGTTTCGCGACACGTTAAATATACAATTTAGTTTTGCCTTTCCTGGACTTGGGATAGAACGAAACCCTCTTAAAAACGGGGTAAAACATGAAGATTTTTGTGTGTATCAAGCAGGTGCCTGACACCGAAACAAAGATTAAGATCTCTCCCGACCAGACTGGTATCGACACGGCGGGTATTAAATGGGTTATGAACCCTTATGACGAGTATGCGGTTGAAGAAGCCAACAAGCTTCGCGACGCAAATCCGGGATCCCAAGTATGGGTTCTGTCTGTTGGACCAAAGGCTCGTGTGGTTGAATCCTTGCGTACGGCATTGGCTATGGGCGCTGACGAAGCGATCGTGGTTAACGGCGAAGGTCTGGACAACTTTGCCACGGCAAAAGCTTTGGCTGAAGTGATCAAGGCTGAAGGCGGCGCAAAAGTCATCTTCTCCGGCAAACTTGCAATTGATGACAATGCTTCCTCTGTCAGCCAGATGATGGCTGAATTCCTGAACGTTCCTCACACCACAGTGGTATCGAAATTCAATTTCAATGGCGAAAACGTTGTTGTTGAGCGCGACATCGAAGGTGGTGCAAAAGAAGTAGTGCAAATGATGACTCCAGCGGTTGTGGCGGCGAACAAAGGTTTAAACATGCCTCGCTACGCAAGTCTTCCAGGCATCATGAAAGCCAAAAAGAAAGTGATCAAAGAAATCGAATTCGCTTCTTTGAACATCCCGGCTTCTGAAATCAAAATCAAATACTCCGGCTTTACTCTTCCGGCTGATAAACCAGCTGTAAAAATGCTTTCTGGCGATGCTTCTGCACAAGCGTCCGAGCTGGTTAAACTTCTTCGCGATGAAGCGAAGGTTCTGTAAGGATTAAGACATGGGTAAAATTCTGGTTTTTGCTGAACACACAAACGGTAAACTAAAACGCAGCTCTCAAGAGCTTCTTCAGGCGGCAGCCGCTTCCGGCAACACGGTTGTTGCGGTGGCTTTCGGTTCTCACGCAGGTGATGTGACCGCAGCTTTGGGTCACAATGGTGCTTCTGAAGTTCACGTGGTTAAAGACGCTTCTTTGGATTCATACAATCCAGAGGCTTTCACTGCAAACATCGCAGCGATCATCGGCAAGGTTCAGCCTTCCATCATCCTGGCTTCCGCATCCTCCACCGGCAAGGATCTGTTCCCTCGCGTGGCGGCTCGTTTGGGCGTGGGTATTGCAAGTGACTGCACGACTTTGACTATTTCCGGTGACAACGTGACTGCGGTTAAACCAATGTACTCCGGCAAATGTTTTGCGACGGTGAACTTTGAAAACAGCGCAGTTAAAATCGTTTTGATGCGCGCCAATCAGCTTCCAGTGGCGGCAGCGGACACTTCTAAAACTGCAAACGTGGTTGAACACGCGGCAGCTGCGGCAGACCTTAAAACCTTGATCAAAGAAATCGTGAAAGGTGCTTCCGAGAAATTGGATCTGACTGAAGCTAACATCGTTGTCAGCGGCGGTCGTGGTCTGAAAGAAGCGGCAAACTTCAAGATTTTGAATGATCTTGCTGACGTTTTGGGTGCCACGGTAGGTGCTTCCCGTGCAGTTGTTGATGCGGGCTGGGTTGGTCACGGCATGCAGGTTGGCCAGACTGGTAAAACAGTGGCTCCGACTTTGTACATCGCGGTGGGTATCTCCGGCGCTATCCAGCACTTGGCTGGTATGAGCGGATCCAAAGTGATCGTGGCAATCAATAGCGATGCCAACGCACCGATCTTCCAGAAAGCGACTTACGGCATTGTGGGTGACGCCCTGGATATCGTTCCAAAACTGACAGAAGAGTTCAAAAAAGCTCTTCACCACTAATCGTGTTTAGAAAGTATATTCTTCCGATTATTGTTTTCGTCTTCTACCGAACCCTCTCATGGACATGGAGGGTTCGGCTTATCGAGCCTGACTCCCTGAAACAATCTGTTGATTCCGCAACTCCATCTCCGGTGGTGCTTGCGCATTTTCACGGTGATGAGCTGGCACTTTTATCCATCGTCAAAAGATACCGTATTGCCACCATCGCTTCGCAATCCAAGGACGGCGAACTGATGGCGACCGTGCTGAAATGGCTGGGGGCAAAAACCAGTCGCGGTTCTTCCACGCGTGGTGGGGTGCAAGCCTTGAAAGGTCTTTTGCGTTTGGTAAAAGACGGGGGAAATTGCAGCTTTGCTGTGGATGGTCCAAAAGGCCCGTTACACAAAGTCAAACCCGGAGTGTTCGAGCTTTCACGCATGATTCACGGTCCGATTTACGCCGCGGGCGTGGCGTGTGATCGTGCGATTCATTTCCCAAGATCATGGAATAAAACTTTCCTGCCAAAACCCTTCGCCAAAGTGATCATTTACTGGGTGGGACCGATGGCTCCAGTGAGCAAAGAAATCGATCCGCGAAACCCAGACCTTGCTCTAGAGTTAGAGGCTCTTTTGCACCAAGCTAGGCAGCAAGCTCTTAAATTCATTGCGGATAATGATGCCCAGTGCTAGCGTTTTAGCATAGTTCTCATTCAACTTTTTAAAGGGACTTTTGAAGCATGAAACTTGTAATCAGCATCTTGTTGCTCATCTCTGCGACCGCTTTTGCACAGAAATCCACGGACGTCGTGGCTCAGGTGGGTAAAAAAACTATCACGCTTGAAGACTTCAATAAAAAGTACAACGAAGTGAAGTCTCAGACCATCAACCCGCCAACCAAAGAACAATTCCTGGAAGACCTGGTTCGCTTTGAAATGGGTGTTCAAGAGGCGGAAAAGCGCAATCTGCAAAAAGACCCTGTCGTTCAATCCCGCTTTGACCAGGAGATGTACAAAGCCCTTCTGGAAAAAGACATCGGTCAGCGTGTTCAGAAGATCCAGGTTTCTGATGCGGAAATGAAAGCATGGTATGCCAAAAATCCGGAACTTCGCACCAGCCACATCCTGATTGAGTTTAAAGCAGGGGCTACTCCGGCGCAGGTGGCTGAAGCAAAAAAACGTGCGACAGAAATCTACGAAGAGGTTAAAAAGAGCAAAAGACCATTTGAAGAGCTGGTTAAGCTTTACTCTGATGATGCTCTTTCCAAGCAGGTTGGCGGCGATATCGGCTGGCAATCCCGCGTGACACTGGTTCCGAATTACTACGAAGCGGTTGTCAACATGAAGGTCGGTGAGGTTACGGGGCTTATCGAAACTCAGTTTGGCTTCCACGTTATTAAACTGACCGGTCGCAGAAGCTTTGAGAACGCGAACAAACGCCAGATCAGAGCGGCCGTTTTCGATGAAAAAAGAAAACAGGTCTTTAACGACTACTTCGAAAGAATGAAGAAGTCTTATCCGATCAAAGAAAACAAAGGTCTTCTTAAATAAGGATTTGATCCGATGAAATTTTCAAAGAGCCCCGCACTGACGGGGCTTTTTATTTTTATGAGCCTCGCTTTGGCGGGATGTCCATCAAGCTATCAGAAACTCTCCACGAAACCCGTGGAGAAGGTGAATGATCACGTTCTGACCTCCAAGCAGTTCGCCAACCAGCTGGCACGAAGACTAAGAAACTTCGACGCCCTGGCGGCAAAGGATCCCAACAACATCCACCGTATCAAAGAAGAAATTCTGCGCGACTTCCTGGTGAAAAGCCTGACCCTGGACTGGGCAAGGGCTCAGAGTATCGTGATATCGGAAAACACCCTGGATAAAGAAGTCGACAAACTGCGCGCGAACTATCCGGATGATCTTTCTTTCCGCCGGGCCCTGGCTTTGGAAAATCTGTCATTTTCGGAATGGCGTGAAGAACTGAGATATTCCCTGGTCGAACGAGAGGTCTTTAAAAAGATCAACGAAAAGGTCAAGGCCCCCACTGAAGAAGAGATCAAACGCTACTACGAAGACAACAAGGACCGTTACAAGCGCAAAGAGCGCGTGTACCTGCGCCAGATCGTGGTGGACGAGGACGCCAAGGCTGACGCCATCAAAGTCGACCTGAAAACCGGCGATTTTGCGGAACTTGCAAGAAAGTATTCCATCACTCCTGAAGCCAAGCAGGGTGGGGTTGTAGGCTGGATTGAAAAAGGCTCGGTGGATTACTTTGATCCCCTGTTTAACGTCGGTTCCGGCGTGCAAACAATCAAAAGTCCCTTCGGAATCCATCTGATTCGTGTGGAAAAGAAGGCTCCGGCCTCCACTTTGTCGCTGGAAGAGGTCAAACCACAGATTATCCGGGCGCTTCGCGCACAACGCGAGCAGGCGGAATACGTGGCGTGGCTTGATGCCCAGCTCAGAAGTAGTAAAGTCTTAAAGGACTATGAACTGATGAATTCCATCAAGGTGGATACACGAGGAACCAATGATTAATCTTCTTTTTGCTTTGCTAGTGGCTACACCAAGTCATGCCGAGATTGTGGAAAAAACTGTGGCTATCGTAAATAGCGAACTGGTTTTGGAATCTGACTTCAAAGATCTTGTAAAACGCATTCCAAAACAGGGCATGGTTGATGAGTCTTTGTTGTTTGATAAACCAGCCACCAGCCTTGTCGGCAACCGCAAAGCGCAACTGGATTACCTGATCAACGAAAAGATCCTGCAGTCAGAGATCAAACGTCTGAATCTGGCCGTCACCAACGATCGCGTGGAATCCGAACTGAAAGAAATGGCCCGCAAAAACCAGGTCAGCGAAACAGAACTGGCAAAAGTGATTCAGCAACAGGGCGTTTCCATGGATGACTATCGCCGCTTCCTGAAAGACAGCATTGAAAAACGCTCTTTGATGGATGCCGAGATCATTTCCAAACTGCGCATCTCTGATGAAGACGCTTTGAATGAATACCTGAAAACGAATCCGAACAACCGTCCTTCCATTGACGAGTTCTCGGTTTCCCACATCTTCTTCAACCCGAAAAAAGGCGGCGCGGAAGCGTCCATCAAACGTGCTGAAACCGTGCTGGGTAAACTTCGCAGCGGTGAAAACTTTGAAAACCTGGCGCAGCAGTTCAGTGAAGATCCCAATTTCTCCACCGGTGGCGCCTTGGGAACTTTCAAATCCGGCGACTTCCTTCCGGAAATTGAAGAGGCTATTTCCAGCCTGAAAGTGAACGAGACCACTCCGATTGTGAAATCCCGCATGGGCTTCCACATCGTGAAACTGACCGGTAAAAAACTGACCACCGATCCGAAGTTTGAACGCGCCAAAGACAAGATCAAGGCGCAGCTTCTGGAAAACAGCTTCAAACGTCAGTTGAAAAACTGGCTGCAATCCAAACGCGATGAATCCTTCATCCGTATCAATGAGTAAACTTCGAATCGCACTTACGACCGGGGATGTGGATGGCATTGGCTTTGAAGTCACGGCCAAGGCTCTGCATCACCTGGGTCCACAAAAAGGCGTGCAGTTTCTGTTGTGGCGCCAAGACGGTGCTTCACAAAAGTATCTGAAACTGATTGATCAAAAATTTGAGCGTATCACCGTGGATGACCTTTCCCAGGCTCTGGAAATCGAAGGTCCCTACCTGATTGATATTGCCTCGGACCTCGCACCTGCAGAATGGGTGGAATCAAGCGCCAAAGCCTGCCTGAAGAAAGATATTCACGCGCTGGCCACTGCGCCCCTGTCGAAGACCTCGATCAAAGCGGCGGGCTTTAAAGACCTGGGACACACGGATATTTTAAAAAGACTTTCCGGCGCCAAACATGTGCACATGGGTTTTGTCGGTGAAAAGTTCAACGTGGTTCTGGCAACGGCACATCTACCGGTGAAAGAAATCACCAAGCACTTAAGTTTCAGCGTGCTGGCGGAAGCACTTCTTAACGCCAATGAACTAAGAAAGAAGCTTCCCGCAGCCCAGGCTAAAAAACCCATCGGCGTTTTGGGGCTCAACCCCCATGCCGGCGAGGCGGGCCTGATCGGGCAGGAAGAGCTTTTGTTCTTCCCCGAGCTTGTAAGTTTTGCCAAAGAAAAGAAGATTCCGTTTGAAGGACCCTTGGTTCCGGATGCGGCTTTCTTCCCGCAAAACTGGAAGAAATATTCCGTATATTTGAGCCTGTATCACGATCAGGGCCTGATTCCGTTTAAAATGATTCACGGGCAGGACAGTGGCGTGCATATGACCCTGGGGATCCCGTTTATTCGCACCAGTGTGGATCATGGCACTGCCAAGGATATCTTTGGTAAAAACAAAGCCAACCCCCATTCGATGATTGATGCCGTTCGCTGGGCGGTAAAATTAGCTCGACTCTAGAGCGCAGAAATTATAATCCTAAGCCCTTGAAATAATTGAGGTGATATATGTTTCAACCCGTCATTTTTAGAGAATACGACATTCGCGGCGTCTATAACGGACAGTTCGACGACAACTTTGCTTACCTGCTGGGTCGCGCTTACGTCGTTTACATGAAACAAAACAAGAACATCACTAATCCAACCGTGGCGTTGGGCTGTGATGCGCGTGAAAGCTCTCCGGCCATCATCAAGAATCTTGCAAAAGGTCTGATGGATTCAGGCGCGAACGTTATTCACCTGGGTCTGGTAACCACGCCGGTTTGTTACTTCGCCACGTTTGAATTGAAAGTCGATGGCGCGGTTCAGGTAACTGGTTCGCACAATCCTCCAGAATACAACGGCTTTAAAATTTCTGTGGGTAAAGGCACCATCTTTGGCGTCGAAATCCAGAAACTTTTGCACATCATTCAAAAAGGCGAATTCATTGACGGTCAGGGTTCAGAAGAATCTTTCGACATCAAGCCAATGTACTACGCACGTTACGCTAAAGAATTCGGCCACATCAAAGACACCAAAGTTGTTTTGGACTGCGGTAACGGTGCTGGCGGATCTGTGGTGCGCGGCTTGTTTGAAGCCTGCGGTTTGAAACCCACCATTTTGTTTGAACAGCCAGATGGCACATTCCCGAATCACCACCCGGATCCAACGGTTGAAGAAAACCTGGTGGACCTTAAGGCCCAGGTTCTTAAAGAGGGCGCCGTGGCGGGCATCGGCTTTGACGGCGATGCCGACCGTATCGGTGTTGTCGATCACACGGGCCGCATGGTTTACGGTGATGAATTGATGGTGATCATTTCCCGCGCGATTTTGGCTGAACAAAAAGGGGCTAAGATCATTGGCGATGTGAAGTGCTCTGATCGTCTGTACCACGATGTTGCCAAACACGGTGGTCAGCCAATCATGTGGAAAACCGGACACTCTTTGGTGAAAGAAAAAATCAAAGTTGAAAAAGCGCCATTCGGTGGCGAGATGTCCGGTCACGTGTTCTTTGCCGACCGCAATCACGGTTACGATGATGCTCCTTACGCAGCTTTGCGTTTGGTGGAAATCCTGGCAAAAACCGGCAAAACAATTCCACAGTTGCTGGAAGGTTTGCCTCCGTCTTTCAACACTCCAGAAATCCGCATCGACACCACTGAAGAAAAGAAGGTTCTGATCGTTGAAAAAATGATTGAAGCTTTCCCGGCTAAAGAGGGTGCTGATTATAAAGTGGACTTTACGGATGGTATCCGCCTGAGCTTTGCTGACGGCTGGGCACTGTGCCGCTCTTCCAACACACAGCCAGTGGTGGTGGTTCGTTACGAATCCTCGTCCCAGGCGGGGCTGGATGCGATCCGCAACCGCGTTGAAGCCATCGTAAACAAGTATCTTTAAAAATGAAAAGCCGGGTGATGAACCCGGCTTTTTTTATTTCAGACAAAGACTTTCTGTCGGCAGTCCCAGTTTCATCACGGCTGCGAGTGAACTTAAAAGTGCCAGCTCGTCAGTAAATCCCAAAGGGCTCTCCAACTTCAGATGCACAGCCTCTTTCTGCAGATTATATCCGTACATCGAAAGTTCACTGCCGGAACAAACCAGTCCGCCGATTTTTTTGATCTGCTTTTCCAAAGCGCGGTTTTTTGAATAATACTGGTAGTAGGTGCCTCTGATTCTTTCGTTGGAAACAATCTCAAGCAGCGCCTGATCTTCCGCATGAATCACCGTCGTCACATGAGAGCCAACAAAGTTATAAAGACGCAGATAATTTTTCCGAATCGCACTGTCCGAACCACTGACGGAATTCAGGACAATCACATTGGGCGCAAGGTTTTCCACACCTTTATCCCCGAGGTTGTCTTCAGGAAGAACAAGAATATAGGACTCTGGAAGTTCCAGATTTTCACTCCAGAACAGCAGGGGAATGTGGCGGTCCTGAAGGTGCTTTTGAATATATTCAGCCGTTTTCTGAAGGCCCTGGATTCCTGTGACCACAATGGCCGGATTACCCTGATAACTCATGATTGCTCTCCTCTCATCAGCCGAGATGGGCTTTGTGTTGTTCTTCAAAGAGGAAAGAAGTTGTTCTATCTGCCGGCGCTGATCCTGCAACTGATCGGACTGCTCACGCACCAGATCCAGACGGTGACTGAGTGACCTGACCAGACGTGATTTATCCAATTCGCGGTCAGCCTGAAGAAGAGCTTTCACTTCTTCCAGCTGAAATCCCAGGTCTTTAAACTCTTTCAGCCGAGCGGCTTCGGAAAGCTGGCTTTCCTGATAATAGCGATAGCCGTTGTCCCCACGATAGGGTGGCACCAGCAGATTCATGTCTTCATAAATGCGCAGGGCTCTGGGGGAAAGGCCCGAAGCTTTGGCAAATTGTCCGATCGTCAGCCAGTTTTTCATTCTTACCTCTAAAGACAACTCTCAACGTTGACGCTGGGTTAAGGTCAATGGCGTTTCGCAGGTTTTTTTGATTTAGAGACGGATTTCTTGGCCACTTTCTTTTTAACCAGTTTTTTGACGGATTTCTTTTTCGTTTTCTTGCGCGATTTTTCCTGGGGCCACACACCCACACGCGGATCAGCACTTCGCACCAGACGGGTGATCATTTCAATGCGTTCTTCCCATCCTTCAAAGGTGAAAGGCAGATACAACCACTTCGGCAGCACCGGATGATTTACCAGAAAAGGAAATTGCTTTAACAGGGATTCGTGATGAATTCGGTCCGTCGCAATCAAAACACCATTCCACACTTCAAAGTCGTATTCTTTGCCGCGATAGGAATAATCGCCGGCATTTTCAGACAACAACATCTTCAACTGGCCCTGGTAATAAAGCGCCAGGCCACCGAACATCGACTTGATAATGGCGTCGGACTTTTCTTCAAAGAACTCAAAGATCCAGCGGTTTTCAAATTGCTTCATACTCCATAAATACCAAGGCCTTAACGGCCTCTCAAGACGGAAAAAGGCCCCTGTCTAAGTATTCGACACTTATAATTTCTATCCTGAAATCTGGGGCTTTTAAGCTGTCATATCATTTGCATTTAAGACCCCACGAGGTGAAGTGATGACTCTGATTCGACTGGCAGCTGTGATTCTTTCTGTGGCTTTTAGTGCTTCCGTTTCTATGGCGGACTGCCGGGACTGTACGACCGTGGACTTTGAAAAGAACATCCAGCTGAATCTGCTGACCCCGATGCTGCATATGTCGCTGAAGGAAAAGATCACCTACGTGCAGTCTTTCGGTATTGATGTCTATGCCGTGAAGGATCCGGAAAATCTGCCCATCACTGTGCCGTATCTTCCCTACGCCACTGAAGACCTTATTCCTGCCAAGTTTATCAAGCTGTTTTCGGAAGGCGCAATCGGGCAGTACATGACCGAAACCAACTATGCCTACATGGTGAAAAAGCCGACGATTTTACTCATTGAAAGTGTCGATGACTGGACGGTGATTCACGAGTTTGCGCACTACCTGTTTGATCGCGCTCGTTTGATGGAAGATGACACCCGGGAATCCATGCACCTGATGCATTCTGAAGACGCGCAAGAGGACTTCTTTGACGCCAAAGAGTCCTTTCGCAACTTGGGAGGATATCGGGATGAGGAGCACAAGAAACGCACGATCCAGAGCTTTGTTCTTTACGCGAAAATGCAGATTTTCTTTGAGCGCTCCGCTAGCCTTGAAGAAACCACCATCGAGAAACTTCTGCGCAATTACCATGTGACTCACAAGCCTCACGGTTTTACTCACAAAGACATCGAACGAAGTGACCGCTACGTTTATAATACGTCCTTCAAGGCCCAGGAGGCTTTGCGTTTGATTCTGGAAGACTGCGTGGATCTGGCAAAGACTCTTACGGCGCAGGATCAGGCACTGCTAACAGAGCTTAAGGCGGTCTGCCATCAGGCGAAAGAGTTAAAGAAGGACGGTGTGAAAGTGTATGAAAGCACCGGGCTGAAGAAGTCGCTTACGCCGGCGTACTAGAATTCATCAGCATAAAATAAAAAACCCACAACCGATGAAAGTTGTGGGTTTCTAAAGACCATTGAACCGGCCTTCTTGATCAAAAGATCAAGCCTGAATTATTTCAAGCCCAAAGCGATGATCAAAGCGTAGATAAC
This sequence comes from Bdellovibrio bacteriovorus str. Tiberius, assembly GCF_000317895.1. Lineage (NCBI taxonomy): Bacteria > Pseudomonadati > Bdellovibrionota > Bdellovibrionia > Bdellovibrionales > Pseudobdellovibrionaceae > Bdellovibrio > Bdellovibrio bacteriovorus. Next base: position 11,286 of record NC_019567.1, on the reverse strand, counting down.
TAGGGATTCGATAAGAGCTAGACCCAAGATCATTGGGATCAAAAGCTTACCAGAAGCCGCTGGGTTACGAGCGATACCTTCCAAAGCTGTGGAAGCAGTTTTACCTTGGGCCATTGCACCTGCGAATACAGAGATAGAGATTGCAAGAGCTGCTGCGATAGCAACAAGACCGCGGTCAGAGTTAGCAACTACAGTTTCAGTAACTGCAACAGCTGCTTCTTGAGCGAAAGCGGAAGAAGATGCGAACATAGCGATAGCTGCGATGATCATTTTTTTCATGTGGAACTCCTTATGGTTTAAAAATTTGCCTTTTAGTGATCGTGTGCAATCGCGAATGCCACGTAGACCATTGAAAGCAAAGTAAATACAAAAGCCTGAACAAAGCATACGAACAATCCCATTACATAGAATGGAATTGGTACACCGATTGGAACCAGATCAAGGAACACGGAAAGAACCGTGTGGTCACCCATCATTACGTTCGCAAGACGAAGACCCAAAGAGAATGGGCGAACGATGTGGGAAACGATCTCGATCACAAACATCAACGGAGCCAGGAAGATAACCGGGCCCATGAAGTGCTTAAGGTAAGCAACAGGTCCGTTTTCTTTTACACCCTGGAAGTTATAGAACAAGAACATCAACACACCGAAACCGAATGTGGTGTTCATGTTTTCAGTCGCCGGAGTCATACCCGGGATCATGCCCAACAAGTTGTTGAACAGGATGAAGAAGAACACGGAAGCAAAAAACGGGATGTAGTGTTTACCGTGCTCGCCGATAACCATGTCAGCCAGACCAGAAGTCATCTCAGTCAGAAGCTCGAAGATACCGCGCAAAGAGAACTTGCTTGCTGGCAATACAGCGGTTTCACCTTTACCAAGGGAAGCACGTGCAGCTGCACCGATACCTACTGCTGCTACAGTGGCAATACCCAGAGTCGCAACGTGTGCGTACTCGTGACCAACACCCGGAACCAATTGTGTCCAGTTAAATGACATCTTCTTTTCCTTCTCTTAAGGCTTCTTTCACCGCATATCCAAGCGCTGAAAGAATAAAACTTGCGACTCCCAGTGCGAACCACAAAGTGTCGAACCAAGTTTGATCTACAAGCTTAAAGATAATAATCCCTAAAATCGCGTACTTAAATACAATGATCCCGATAGCTAGGGCAACCAATTTCTTACTGAAGATCAATCCCCAGGCCCATCCCATCAGGAAAAAGCTCACCAAAATGACCAAAGCGCCTGAAATGAAGGAATAGCTCTGTTGTGGTGCGGCAAAAAGCCACAGAAGGACGCCCCCAAGAAGGGTGGTTAGGGCTTGAATGGCGAGTACATATTTCATGGCGTCCCGGGTGGTTTCTTGGATTCTGATTCTTTCTCATCTTGTTTCTGAATTCGATTCAGCAACCAGACAACCCTGATCAGCCAGCCCACCAAACACGCAAGACTTAATCCGGCAAAGATAAGACCCTTGGTTTGATACTTTTGATCAAGATATTGGCCAAGGTAAAAACATCCCAGGATCAAACCGACAAGTTCAAAGCCGATGGATGCAAAGATTATATACTTTTTCATTACTTCCTGAACCCTTTCGCTCCCGGAGCGTTCTTCATACGCTCCTGCAGGCGCTTGATTCGCAGTTCGATATACTCAGGAGGGTTGTACTTGCCCCGGTGCTCTTCAAGCACGGCAATGGCGTTTTTGAAGTCCAAATTTTCTTCGTAACAAACCGCCAGGGTCAGGGCGACATTTTCCTGAACCGCTTTGTCCGGATACTTATCAATCAGTTCCTTAAAGATCGCGGCGGCATTCTTGAAGTCCTTCTTCGCAACCAGGATATTACCCTTAAGCATCAAACCACTGAAACGGATGTTGTCATCGCTTTTTAGTTTCAGCAAAGAATCAATCTCAGATTCAGCCTGGAAGAAATTGTTCTGATAGTACTGCGCTCGCGCCACGTTCATCTTGTACTGGGCCGCCTCCAGATCCGTGTGAGGCATCTGTTGCAGCTTGCTGTATTCAATGATCGACATTTGATAGTTCTGCAGATTGTTGAAATAAATCGAAGCAATCTGTTTCTGGGATTCAAGGCGTTCCGCCTCGTCGGTTGAATGCAGAACAATGTAATGATGATAGTTGATGGCTTTATTGAAGTCTTTGATCTCAAAGAACGAGATTCTTGCGGCTTCACGGGCAGCTTCCAGCGGGAATTTGCTGTCGCTGTTTCTTTTAATAACCCGATCCAGGTACCCCAGGGCGATCCGATGATGACCCTGGGATATGGATTTTTGAGCTTGTTTAAAATCCGCCTCTTCCTGTGAAGAGCAGGCGGACAGAGCCAAAACTAGAACGACCAGCAAGGCTCTGATCATGTTAGTGTGGTGCGCCTTCCGGTGCCGGAGTTTCCTCCGCCGCCGTATCGTCTTCCGCCACAACCGCAACACCAGTCACGGTTTCGTCTTTTTCATCGATATTGATCAGGCGAACACCTTGAGTGTTACGGCCCAGAACAGAGATGTCCGTCACTTTCATGCGGATAACCTGTCCTTTATCGGTGGAAAGAATAAGTTCCATGTTGTCTGCGACTTTTTTGGTGCCGATGACCAGACCGACCTTGTCTGTCGTTTTCTGAGTGATGATACCCACACCACCACGGGACTGGATGCGGTATTCGCCCGTTTCTGAGCGTTTACCGTAACCTTTGGAGGTCACCATCAAAATGGTGTCTTTGGTGTTCTTCTCCAGAACTTCCATTGCCACCACGACATCGTCTTTTGCCAAAGTGATTGCTTTCACGCCGCGGGCGGTACGGCCCATCTCGCGCACATCAGCTTCGTTGAAGCGGATGGACATGCCTTCTTTGGTCGCGATGAAGATGTCTGACTGACCATCAGAGATCTTCACATCGATAACACCGTCTTCAAGATCAGTGGTCAGTGCGATGATACCTGCAGTTCTTGGGTTTGCGAAAGCATCCAGGGATGTTTTCTTGATCACACCTTTTTCAGTCAGCATCACAGCGTATTTGTTTTCGCTGAATTCATTCACCGGCAGAATCGCACGAACACTTTCACCATTTGAAAGCTGAACCACGTTCGCCAAAGACTTCCCTTTGGAAGTTCTGGAGCCCAACGGCAGACGGTGAACCTTGCACCAGTAAACTTTACCCTTGTCAGTGAAGACCAACAGCATGGTTTTAGTGCTCGCAGAGAAGATGTCCGTTACGTAGTCTTCGTCCTTGGTCTCCATGCCTTTCAGACCTTTACCACCGCGTTTTTGCACGCGGTATTCTTCAACCGGGATACGTTTGATCAGGCCCGTGTTGGTCACAGTCACGACCATCGGTTCATCGGCAATCAGGTCTTCGTCTTCCAGATCGCTTAAGTCACCAGTGATCTGAGTGCGTCTTGGATCGGCGTAACGTTTTTTCACTTCTTCCAGTTCGCTCACGATGATTTTGTAGATTTCGCGAACATCAGAAAGAACGAATTTCAGCCAGTCGATTTGTTTCATCAACTCAGCCAGTTCCGCAACAATCTTGTCACGCTCCAGGCCCGTCAGGCGTTGCAAACGCATTTCCAGGATCGCAATAGCCTGTCTTTCAGAGAATTCAAATTTCGACATCAACGCTTCACGAGCGGCGTTAGCCTCTTTGGAAGCACGGATGGTTTTAATCACCTCTTCAATGTGATCCAGGGCTTTTTTCAGACCTTCCAGGATGTGCGCGCGCTCCTGGGCTTTTTTCAATTCGAAGATACAACGTTTCGTGACAACGTCACGACGGTGATCAACGAACGCTTCCAGCATGCCTTTCAGATCGAAAGTCACCGGTTGGTTTTTCGCATCCAACGCTAGCATGATGATACCGAAGCTCGTCTGCATCTGGGTGTACTTGTAAAGTCTGTTCAGGATCACGCTGGCGTTTTCACCACGTTTCAGAACAACAACGATACGCATACCTTCACGGGAAGATTCATCACGGATATCAGAGATACCTTCGATTTGTTTGTCACGAACAAGGTCCGCCATGCTTTCAATCAGCTTGGCTTTATTCACCTGGTACGGGATCTCGGTGATGATGATCTCTTCACGGTCTTTGACCTGAACGATTTCTGCAACCGCCTTGATAGTGACGATGCCACGGCCTTTTTTATAAGCCTGCAAGATGCCTTCACGGCCGGCGATCACACCGCAAGTCGGGAAATCCGGACCCTTGATGTGTTGCATGAGGTCTTCAATCTGACAGTCAGGATTTCCGATAAGATGGATACATCCGTCGATAACCTCGCCCAGATTGTGCGGAGGAATGTTCGTCGCCATACCAACCGCGATACCCGCAGAACCGTTCACCAGCAAGTTCGGGAACTTGGATGGAAGAACCGTCGGGATCAACAAAGAGTCATCGTAGTTCGGACCGAAAGAAACAGTTTCTTTTTCCAGATCGTTCAGCAGCTCTTCTGCCAAAGCGGTCAAACGGATCTCGGTGTAACGCATGGCTGCCGGAGAGTCACCGTCGATGGAACCAAAGTTCCCCTGACCATCTTCAAGCGGGTAGCGCAGGGAGAAATCCTGGGCCATACGAACCATGGTATCGTAAACGGAAGCATCACCGTGCGGGTGATATTTACCGATCACGTCGCCGACCACACGGGCAGACTTCAGGTACGGTCTGTTGTGGCGGTTGTTCATTTCACTTTGTGCAAACAAGACACGGCGGTGAACCGGTTTCAAACCGTCACGAACATCCGGCAGGGCACGGCCCACGATCACGGACATGGAGTACTGCAGATAAGCTCCGCGCATCTCCTTGCTGATATCAACTAACGTGACGCCTTTTTCTTCTTGATTATTTTCCATAAACTTTCAAATCCCTTAAAAAATTAAACGTCCAGGCTGCGTGCAAGCAATGCATTGTCGTGGATAAACTGACGACGAGGTTCAACCATCTCACCCATCAGGATAGAGAAGGTTTCGTCGGCGGCAACAGCATCGTCGATAGTCACTTTCAGAAGAGTTCTGTTTTCCTTGTTCAGAGTGGTTTCCCACAACTGCTCCGGATTCATCTCTCCCAATCCTTTATAGCGCTGGATGTAGATTCCTTTTTTCGTGGATTCCATAACGTGAGTGTAGAAGTCGTTGTAGTTTTCAAACTGAACTTCGTTTTCACCTTCAAGAATCGTCAAAGGCAAAGTGCTGATCGCCTGAATATCGGCCCAGATTTTTCTAAGCTCGATGATCTCGGAAGAACGCAGATTGTCTGTGCTGAATTTTGTTGTCATGCGGTCTGCGTAACGAACAGTGTAGATGTCAGCATACATTTTTCCGGTTTCAGCTTCGGTCTTAACTTCGCCTTTGTATTCGGTGATACCCAAAGTCTGATCAGAGTTAACCCACGCACCCAGGTCGGTAAGAACCTGTTCGATTTTTTTCGCATCCGTGAAGGTCTTCTCAAAATCAGTCACTTTGCTTAGCAGGAAGTACAGCACATCTTTGTCGTATTTCTTGGAAGAAACACGCAGAAGGTCATTGAAGCGCTGGATGTTCAGGATCAACTGACGCAGATCTTTTTCCGGCAGGGATTCCTTGCCTTTGATTTTGAAATTACCAAGGCCCGAGCTCAGAAGATACTCAGTCAAAGCCGCTTCATTTTTCAGGTAAGTTTCCTCTTTGCCTTTTTTCGCACGGTACAACGGTGGTTGCGCGATATACACATAACCACGCTCAAGCACCAAAGGCATCTGACGATAGAAGAACGTCAAAAGCAAAGTCATGATGTGGGATCCATCGACGTCGGCATCGGTCATGATGATGATTTTGTGATAGCGGATTTTATCCACGTTCACGTTGTCTTTACCGATACCGGTACCCAATGCAGAGATGATGACTTTGATCTCTTCAGAGGAAATGATTTTGTCAAAACGCGCTTTTTCGACGTTCAGGATTTTACCTTTCAACGGCAAAATCGCCTGGGTACGACGATCGCGTCCCTGCTTCGCGGAACCACCTGCGGAGTCACCCTCCACCAGGTACAGTTCACAAAGAGCCGGGTCACGTTCCTGACAGTCCGCCATTTTGCCTGGCAGGGAACCGCCATCCAAAACCGTCTTACGACGAGTCAGATCACGGGCTTTTCTGGCAGCTTCACGGGCACGCGCGGATTCCACGCATTTCATGATGATGTTTTTTGCAACTGATGGATTGCGGTCCATCCAGTCAGCCAGTTTTTCATTTACCAGGGTTTCAACAATACCTTTTACTTCGGCATTACCCAGTTTTGTTTTTGTCTGACCTTCAAACTGTGGTTCACGAACCTTTACAGAGATAACTGCTGCCAGACCTTCACGGATGTCTTCACCCTCAAGGTTGGCTTTCAGATCTTTCAGAAGATTCTTTTCCGTCGCATACGCATTCGTCGTACGGGTCAAAGCGGCACGGAAACCAACAAGGTGAGTACCACCTTCATGTGTGTTGATGTTGTTGCAATATGTGAAAACAGATTCAGAATAGGAATCATTCCACTGCATCGCGATTTCAACTTCGACGTTGTCTTTTTCGCCTTTGAAGTAAACCACTTCATTGTGCAGGGATTTTTTGGACTGATTCATGTACTTCACGAATTCAGCCACACCTTCTGAATACTGGAAGTCCTGCTTTTTGCCGTTACGTTCATCGGTCAAAGAAATATGCAGGCCCGCATTCAGGAACGCCAATTCACGGAAACGATTCGCCAAAGTGGTGAAGTCGTAGCTCAAAGTTTCATCTTTGAAGATTGTGCGATCCGGTTTGAAAGTCACCTTCGTTCCGGTTTTTGTGGTGGTTTCACCCTGAGCCACCGGCGCCAGGATTTTCCCGCGCTCGTAGTTTTGTCTCCAGAAGTGACCATCACGTTGAACTTCAACAGACACACGGTCAGAAAGTGCATTCACAACAGAAGCACCCACGCCATGCAAACCACCGGATACTTTATAACCGCCGCCGTCGAATTTACCACCGGCGTGCAGAACGGTCATAACCAGCTCAAGCGCAGATTTGCCGGTTTGTTTCTGAGTAGCAACCGGAATACCACGACCGTCATCTTCGACAGTGATGGATTCATCGGCGTTGATGGAGACACTGATTTTTTTGCAGTAGCCAGCCAAGTGTTCGTCTACCGAGTTATCCACAATTTCATACACAAGGTGATGGTAGCCTTTGAAAGCGGTATCACCGATATACATACCGGGACGCTTACGAACTGCCTCAAGACCTTCTAGAACCTGAATTGAATCGGCCGAATAGGATTTTTGTTCTTCTGCTGACACTGGGAACCCCTCATTGCTTTGCATACCCCTCGGTACCGTGAAAATTCACTCTCGAAGGCGTCGCGTTCATCATTCACTTCCAGTTTGAAAACTGAAAAGTGCTACTCAAGAATTTGGCCATCCTTGATGCGCACAACGGAAAGCTGATCGAGGCTGAAAGAATCGGGCAATGTGAAATCCGTGGTTGTCACAAAAATCTGCGTATTGATCTCGTGTAAGAACGTAATCAGTGCATCTCTTTTGGCTTTATCAAGCTCGGAAAGTACGTCGTCCAACATCAGCACAGGATAGGTCCCGTGAGCCTTCCTATGATACACAATTTGGGCCATTTTGAAAGAAAGAATGATCGCTCTCTGCTGCCCCTGGCTACAGAAAAATCGTGAGTCTTTTTGCCCATATAGGAACACAATATCGTGCTTATGAGGACCCACCAAACTTGTCCCGCTTGAGAGCTCCGCATCATGCAGTTCACGAAGTCGTTTTGTGATTGCATTTTCGACTTCTTCACGTGTGAAACTCACCGCGTTTTGATCAGAAACAAGGTATTCCACCGAGATATCCACAGTGGAATTGCCAGAAATATACTGCATGGCATTATTGAAGTCTTTGGAAAGTCCCTGCAATGCCGTGATGCGGGCATGGGTCAAATCGGTCGCTAAACGCACAAATTGGGGGTTTAGAGACTCCAAAAGGTTCTCGGTGACCACTTTGTCCTGCAAACCCTCCAAAAAGTTCTTCAGGATCTTGTTGCGCGTTTTAAGCGCTTTTCGGTAATCGGCAATCAAATGGGCGTTTTTCCGGTCAAAAGTCACCAGCAGCTCATCCACCAGTTCACGGCGGTGGTCAGCCCCTTCTTTGATCGAAGAAAGACTTTCTGGACTGAACACAACACTGGCAAAAATTTTTCGGATGTCGGCCGAATTCACACGCTTGTCGTTCAAAGTTAAAACCTTGCGGCTTTTTGAAAGACCTAACTTCAGTTTGTAATGAAGATCGTTCTGAGTAATCAGCGCCTGGATAACCGACTCAGATGTGTTCGAGTTGATCAGGGTGGAGTTGTCAGAGTAGCGGAAGGAGTCCCCTTGAGAGATCATGTACATCGCCTCAAGGAGATTAGTTTTACCCTGTCCGTTCTCTCCGAGGAAAACATTCACTCGCGGAGAGAAGGACAAAACCACGTCCCGATAATTTCGGAAATTAACCAGACGCAGTTTTTCGAAAATCATTAGATTCTCATTGGCATCACAACGCAGGTGTAAGTCTGGTCGTTGTGAGGTCTCATCAATCCTGGTGAAAGATGATCATTCAGTTCGAAATCAATTTTGTCCTGGTTCATACTGGTCAGAATGTCGGTGATGTACTTTGCATTGAAACCGATTTTGATTTCGCCGCCCATGTAATCCACTTCGATCTCTTCCTTCGCATCACCCAGTTCCGGATTGTTCGAGGAAATCTCCATACGGCCGTTGGAAAGATTCAACAACACCGCCTTGGATTTCTGATTCGCCAACAAAGACACACGCTTTAGTGAAGTCAGGAATGCATCTCGGCTGATCATCACTTTTTGCGGAAGCTTCTGTGGAATAAACTGTTGATAATTCGGGTACTTTCCTTCGATCAAACGAATCATCAGAATTGTTGATGAATGTTTCAATACGAATTGGGAGCCTTCCACAGCTATTTCCACGGTGCCGTCGATGCTTTCAAGAATTTTTTTGATTTCGTGCAAACCTTTGCGCGGAATGATCACACCTTGAGTGGCGTTAACCTTGATGTCCTCGGAAGGTTTGTTTACCAGGCTCATACGGTGACCATCGGTCGCAACCATTTTGAAACCTGTCTGCGGATTCAATTCAAAAAACACACCGTTCAGGTGGTAACGAGTCTCGTCTGTGGAAACAGAGTAAATCGTTTTATCAATCATCTCTTTCAGCACCTGAGCGTGAATTTTGATGAAGGCTTGAGAATTGTAAGTAGGGAAGATCGGATATTCTTCAGCAGAGATACCAACGATTTTGGAAGTGTACTTGCCTTGTTTGATTTCAAGCCAGTTGTTTTCTTTTTTGATCAAAGTGATCGGACCTTCAGAAAGTTCCTTGGCAATGTCGAAAAGACTTTTTGCACTGACGGCCACTTTACCAGCCTGGTGAACTTGAACTTTGATCTGATCGGTAAGGCTTACTTCCAGATCGGTTGCAAAAACTTTCAAAGTGTTCTGATCAGCTTCCAGCAAAACGTTGATGAGGATGGGCATGGTGTTGCGCTTCTCAACAATGTTCTGTGTTTTTCCGATAAGACTTAACAGATCTCGCTTATCAATCTCTAATTTCATGAAAGACCCTCTTTTGAACGCTCTTATTATCTAATTCTATATATATAAATATCTAGTAGTAGTAGTAGGGGCGTGGAAAACCTAACAAATCCCCTAAGTCCATGTAAACACTAAAAAACATTTGTGGATAAAGACTCTGTACAACTTTGCAGTTTTTGAGCCTTTTTTGGGGGTAACTCAGATCCACATTTTAAGCCCCAAACTCTTCCACAACTCTTTCCACAGTCCACATTCACACCCCTGTGATATTGTGGATTCTTTGTTCCAAGTCTTCGATATCTTTGGCGATATCCTGGTCCGCCGCCTGTAGATTCTTAACCCGTTCCAGAGCATTCATCACAGTTGTGTGATCTTTGCCTCCGAAAGACTTGCCGATATCCACCAAAGATTTATCCAGGAACTTCTTAATCAGATACATCGCGATTTGACGTGGAACGACAATCGGCTTGGCTCTGGTTGAAGATTTAAGGTCCAAAACACGCACTTTAAAATGATCTGCCACAAGCTTCATAATCTCTTCCACAGAAATCGTGCTTTGAGTTTCGTGGTGGGCCAAAATACGCTTCACCAGTTCATGATCAATCGGCAGACCCTGAAGTTCGGAGAACATCTTCACCTTCTTCAGATTGCCTTCAAGCTCTCTGATGGAACGTTTGGATATTCTGGCTATGTAGTTCACGACGTCTTCAGGCAGGCGCACGTTGAATTTTTCAGCTTTGTAGCGAAGGATCGCAATACGGGTCTCCAGATCCGGCATGGTGATGTCTGCAATTAAGCCACGCTCCAGACGGGTGCGGCTGCGGTCTTCAAGGCCATGGATATCCTTGGGCATACGATCGCTGGCCAAGATGACCTGTTTGCGGCTGTCGATGAAGCTGTTCACGGTGTGGAAGAATTCTTCCTGAACGGCCTCACCCCGGGCGATGAACTGAACGTCGTCCACCAAAAGGATGTCCGAGTTTTCACGGTACTTCTGGCGGAACTTATCCATTTCATGGCGACGGATGGCAGAAATACATTCATTCATAAAGCGTTCTGCCGAGATGTAGGTAATTCTAAGTTGCTGATATTGTTCGCGAATATAATTCCCAGCCGCATGCAAAAGATGGGTTTTACCCATTCCGACCGGTCCATATATATAGAGAGGGTTGTAATCATCGGCCCCTGGGTTTCGGGCGACGTTAAAACAGGCTGCATGGGCAAACTCTGAGTTTTTCCCCACGACAAAGGTCGAAAAAGTAAGTTCAGAGTTCAAAGTATCCGAACTGGACCTTGGTTGAGTAGGCTGGATATTCTGAGCACGTGCCAATTGAGCCTGGAGGATCTCAGAACCGCTTAAAACCTCGTCCGGGGTTGTGGATGTCTCAATATGAGAATTTATTTTGTTCCCCGTAATACTGAACTCAACCTCGAAAGGCTTACCATAAGTATCTGAAATCTCAGTATAAATCTTATCCTGCAGGTTCTCGATAACGAAGTACTGGTGAAGGGCGTTGGGTACTCCAAGGACCAGGCGCGGACGATCCGCCGAGCCCGTGGTGCTCACGTACTCAATAGGATCAAGCCAAGTATCCAACAACTTATTGTTGTCGTTCCGGCTTTTCATCTTTGTTTTGATAAGTGTCCAAAAAGACGAGTTTAATTCCAC